>JACAEW010000060.1 GCA_013388675.1 Syntrophaceae bacterium
CCGATGGACAAAGGAAGGGATAAGAAGGCGAACAGACTCACCAGGTAAGCGCTGGCCGCCTCCCCCATCCCTTTCCACACCAACAGGGGCACAAAGTGGGTGTTCAGGGCCACGGTAACGAGAAGACGGAGAGAGAGCCCGGCCGTGAGCAGCCAGAATTGGTAGGTCCTCATGGCCTCGCGAACGGTGAAGTGGACATCCTGAAGGATGGATTCCGATGGGGCGCCTGTTTCGGCTGTCGTCTTGACCAGCGGCTTTCCATCGGGATGGAGACCCATGCTTTCCGGGTCTCGTCTTATAGGGATGGCCGCAGGGATGGAGATGGCCAGAACCAGGCATCCGGCGAATACGGCGCCCATGCGCCAGCCGTAATTGAGGATAATGAAGGATAGAAGGGGGGCCATGATCATTCCCCCCACGCTGCCCGAAGAAGAAATGACCGAAAACCCCAACCCCCGGTGACGGATGAACCACTTGTTCACCGCCGTGGATATGGGATGGAAAAAGCCGGCATTGGATCCCAGGGAGACTACGAAAACGTAGATCAGGAAAAAGGTCCAGAAGCTTTGCACCGTAGCGAGTAGAATCAGGCCGACCCCGCAAAGACTCGCGCCGATGAGGATGAGTTTCCGGGGCCCGAAACGATCGATCAGATATCCCACTACGGGCCCTTCGATCCCGCCCTCCAGGCGAGCCGCCCCATATAGGAGAGAAATCGCCGCGCTGGAAACTCCCAAGTCACGCTTCAAAGGAAGGAAGAACACGGTGAAGCTGTGGTAAAGGATTCCGGTCCCCACCGCGCTGATCGAGGCGGACAGGGCCAGCACCCACCACCCATAAAAAATCTTGCCCCCGGAAGTTCGAAAAAGACCGGTGAATTTGCGGAAAAAATCGGGATGTTCATGCATTACGAGTATGTTACGGATTTGTAAGCAGGATTTCAACCTTTTTCATTCCCCGGCGCGTATTTTCCTTGATTCCGTGCCGGCTCCCTCCCTATACTCAGGTTTCCGCCTTTGGGCACCGTTGAGGGTCGAAAAGAAAGGAGAAGCAAATGCGTTTTCCCGATTTCATCGAAAAGCTTCCGCAGGCCGATTTTCCTGCTTCGGGCGCGGAGGGGTATTTGTTGCAGGCGAAAGAGCATCAGGTAGTTTTCTTACGTTTGGAAAAAGATATTGAGATACCGGAGCACTCCCACGCTGCCCAGTGGGAAATCCCTTTGGAGGGCACTGCGGAGGTCGCTTTTGGGGGGCAAGTCCAGGTGTTTGGGCCGGGCCAGCCCTTCCACATTCCCGCAGGGGTTGCTCATTCCGGAAAGGTCAAGAGTCCTTATGCGGCGATCATCGTCTTTGATGCCCCAGACCGGTACAGGTTGAAAAAATGAATCGCGTAGCTCCCGGGAAAGAAAGCCCGGAAGAAAGGAAGGCAGGGGAAAGAGCGGACCCGGCTCCTGCGGGGACTGATCGGAAAGCGGTTTTCTTGGCGTCTATTGGCCCGCGGGCTCTTTTTTTTCGAATTTGAGGCATTGCCTTCCGGAAGCCTGGAAAACCATCTGGGAGGGCATCTCTCTTGATTTAAAACCCAGGGCCTGGCACCCGCGGGGGAAGTTCTTATCCCAGGTGACGAAAAAATGCCGGCATTGAAAGCAATCCACTTTATCGGCTTTCATGGCAAAAAAACGGCATAAGCCACTGAATCCGGGGCAGAAAGTGAGTCTAGTAGTTATTGGGGCATCAAGAAACAATCTTAAACAGAACGATTGAAAACATGATCACCGCGATGATTAGTTTTCCGATCGTCCCGGCTAAGAATCCCACCAGGGTTCCGATACCGCTTTTAATGGATGCCTGAAGGTCTTTCTGTTTGGCCAGTTCAAAAAGAAAGGCTCCCACAAACGGACCGATGAGCAGCCCGAAAAGGCCCCCCATAACCGTTCCCACGATCATTCCCAGCAAAGCGCCGGCCATGCCCCAGCCGCTCCCCCCTAATTTTTTTACCCCCAGAGCGGAGGCAAAAAATTCGAGGAAGTAGCTAAAGAGCGTCAAGAAGAGGAGCACCAGAAGAACGGTCCAGGTGATGGCGGCGAAGCCCGTATACCATCCATAGACCAGGGCCCCCGCCAGAATCAAGGGGGCCCCTGGAAGCCACGGCAATACAGACCCGATGAGCCCAAGAACCATGAGAATGAAAGTGAAGATAAGAATCAGAATATGCTCCGTCATAGGTTCATCCTCCCCGACCCGCTTTTGTTCTGGATTCCGAAAGGATATTGGCCCTTCCGCAAAAAGTTGAAAATAAGCCCCCTCGTCGATCGGGAAGAGTCGTGGAGGGGTGATAAATGAAAAAGGGGTCTTCTCCCAAACGAGTAGGTAGATTTTGATAAAAAATGGGAGTTATCCTTGGCGGAGAGATTTTAGCTCCAGCCCAAAATGAGCCGGGGCGGCCCGAAGGGCAAAATCTCGGCGCGGAACCTAGCTCCCTGTGGATAACTCGCCTCCTTTGTGCTCCGGTCTTACGGTTCCGTCTTCAGCTCTTTAGAACAACCGGGTGTTCCCCACAGCCCCGGCGCTCGCCCGTCCATTTTCGGGGGGTCGCACCGGGGCTATGAATAAACCCCTCCCAGCGAGAGAGGAGATCACCCCGTCCTTAGACCGCTGGCAGCATTCAGGCTAGAACCTTCGGGCGATGGTACTCTTCGTCTCGTAACCCATGGACGCGGCGCTTAATGACTCGGACCTTGTTATTCAAACCTTCGACGAACCCCAAGAAAGTTTTACCTGACTTACAGGGTGATAGTTTTTTTGTTTGCGCCGATGCATTATAACAAAATTCTATTGCCCTGTAAGTGGGGTTTTCAAATTGATAATCTCGTAAAAAGTCATATCTCCCCTCCCCTGGTGGAAGGGGATTAAGGGGAGGGGGTTCGATAAGTGATTATAATCATTATATTTATCACCCCACCCTGAACCTCCCCCGTCGAGGGGGAGGGTCTATTTTCGACTTTTTACGAGATCATCAAGTTTAATTTCCAACCTTTATCCCCTTTTTTTCAATTTTTTATCAATTCTCCGGATAAATTTATGTAAAGAATTCAAAATATTATATAAAATGTAATCTTTTACGTAATTATTCAAGTATTCAAATATACTTATTATCATTATTGTTTTTTGAGGAACGTCTGCTTTTATTTTATAAACCGTTAATTTTATTTACGGATTTCCAGCTTAATAATTCCTAAATAATCATGTAACAAATAGAGATTATTATTATTTATTAAATTTCTCAGAGGGAATGGGATTTGCTGTGCAAGTTAACGGGACATTTTATTTGAAAGATTTCCAGTAGTTATTTGGAGAGAGAAAGGAATCGGGGGGATTTTTTTTATTAAGATTTTTTCCAAAGGAGCAAAAGAATCAGCCCAGGAAGGGATTGGATTTTAAGATTTTTAGGTTGAATGGTTTTAGCCGGAAAAAGGAGGGAAGGCAAAATCTTTAGAACCGGCCGTCGGACGGTAAGCGCGGGATGACCGAAAGCTTAACCATCCGCCGGCCGGGGAGAGAAGGAAAGCCCATGTACAATGAATTTTTTGGTTTCGCGGAGGAACCTTTTCGGATCACTCCCGATCCTAGCTTTTTCTTCATGGCTACGAGCCATAGGGAGGCGCTGTCCTCTCTGCTTGCCGGGATCGAGGGGCGCAAGGGCATTCTTACTATTACGGGGGATGTGGGAACAGGGAAGACAACGCTCGTCAACACCTTGCTGAAAGACCTAAACCTCAGAATCAAAACGGCCTTCATCTTCAATCCTCGGCTGACTTTTAAGCAGCTCCTTGCAGCTATTCTTAGTGATTTGAAGGTGCCGGTCACCGGTAACAGCACGGAGGTTCTTTTGCATAGATTCGATCTCTATCTTCAAAAGAGGCAAACCCGGGATGAGACCGTGTTGATTATCATTGATGAGGCGCAGAATTTGAGCCCCAAAGTATTAGAGGATTTGGGCGGACTATTCCAGCGACAGACTCCTGCGGTAAAGCACCTCCTGCTCCTTCTAACTGGCCAACTGGAGTTGGAGGACAACCTGAATTCGGAGGAATCGCGGCAATTCAAACGGAGAATCGCCTTCCAATACCGGCTAACTCCATTAAATTGGGAAGAATCTAAGGCCTATATCGACCACCGGCTGAAGATCGTCGGGAGCGGCATTTCGGAGGTTTTTACCCCAGAGGCTGTCAATTTGATTTGTGACTTTGCCAAGGGAATTCCGCGGGTGATCAACACGATTTGTGATCGGTCCTTATTGGCTGGTTATAGCTTGACCACTCCCAAAATTGGGACGGTGATTGCAAAAGCGGTCATTAGCGAGGAGGAAAATGTCGCTCAGGAGCTAGCCCTCAAGGAAAAAGAAACAATCGGGGAGAGAGGGGGCGTTGGGTCTATAGACTATCGTATATTACAGGAATCAGCGGCGCCTTGGATTCAGGGTTTTTCAGATGGGTGGGGGGAAAGCATGAAGAAGGGTAATGTAAATATGAGTCCGGAAGGAAAAGAAATTGGACCCTCCGAAACATTGGAGCCGATAAAGAGCTCATCGTGGTTGTATAGCGGCAGTTTTCTGGGGCTATATAAGTCTCTCAAGGAAAAATATATCGACCTGGAAGCTAAAAATAACGTGTTGCACAAGGAATGTATTGACCTTGCAGCGAAAATTGCCAAAAAAGAGGTGGAATTCAAGGCAATCCAAGATTCTCTGAAGGTTGAAGAAGAAAAAAGAAGGCGAGCGGAGGAAATCCTGGGCCTTATGGAGGCGCGGGTTCATTATTTATCTTCTGAATTTCTTGATCGGCAGGAAAAAGATAAGAAATTTATTGCCGGGGAACTGCTGGGGGTTATTGCCAACCTAATTCTTTCCCTGAAGGGCGGGGTGGAACATATTTTCCATAATTTAAAGGTAGAATCGAAGCTTGTGCTTCTTAATTTTGATCAGTCCCTTTGCAATCTCCAAAATGGAATCCAGAAAGTGGAAGAAATCCTGGTGTCGCTGTATCCTCCAACTCTGGATGATCCGGGAATCCGATCGACGATTGTTTGGTATTGTGAAAAGTTTCAAAAATATCATCCCCAATTGCAAATCACCCAAGAAATTGATATTCAAGAAAATGAAATTGTCGGCCCTCTGAAAACTCAGGTATTCAGAATCTTGCAGGATGCTTTGGATCTGTTTGCCGAACATAACCAAAGCGGCCAAATCTACGTTTCGTTCATAAAAAAGGATGGACATCTCCTTTTAACGGTGGAAGAAAAGGGACAGGATTTTGATCTTCACGACCCGTATCCTGAAACAAATGGGGCTTATTACACGCGAATGAAACAGCGGGCCGAACTCTCTGGCGGGTCTCTATCGTTTGAATCTGCAGAAGCTGTAGGGACATCCATCCGGGCATCATGGCCAATCTGACTCCTTTTACACCTTGCCTCCGGAGAGGAATGGGGAGTAAATCGCGGGCAGAGGGCACCAGGGTGGAAGTCCACTTCCGATTGGAAAATCCGCCCCCGCTCTTACATGCAGGGAATAACAAGACCGGGACTGAGACAGCACTTGTAAGGAATATTTTTGAACTTGATGGGTGTATCCTCAAAGGGGGAACAAGAGGGATTTCTAGGATTCCTCACATATTGCGAACTCTTTTCTCATGTAGCTAAACAGTCACAAAAAATTTGAAAAGCTCTTCACGTCACTTTCCCTAAATCCTCTCCCACCAGAAGAGGGGAAAGCTCGCTTTTTGCGAGCTCCTGAACCATTAATCCCCAATCCTTTTCCGGCTGCCAAAAATATTCCATTTTACTATTTTCGCCCTCACATTCAAATCGATAAATGGCTTTGAACGGTGCAGGTGTGAGGCTCTGGATCAAAGAATGAATTTGACAAAAAAGACCAATATCCGGCTAAATGAAAGGGAAGTCTTGTTGCCGTTTAGGGGCCGCCGAATGGCCCAATCATTTTCCGGGGGAGGAAAAAATGGAAATCAGCGAATTGCGAGTCAACGGCAGCCGCCTCCGGGCGACAATCGAAGAATTGGCTCGAATCGGAGGGACCGCCGGGGGAGGGATGCACCGTTTGGCCTTAACTGAGGAGGATAAGCAGGCCAGGGATTTGTTCATCCGTTGGCTGAAAGAGCTCGGCCTGAAAATCAGCATCGATGAAATGGGAAATATTTTCGGAGAGCGCAAGGGAAGGAGCCCCCAAAAGCCCATGGTTCTGAGCGGGTCCCATCTGGATACCCAGCCCAAAGGGGGAAGGTTTGATGGAATCCTGGGAGTTACGGGCGCTCTGGAAGCCCTCAGGACGATTCATGAAAACCGGATCGACACGGAACGAACCATCGCCATCGTAGATTGGACGGATGAAGAAGGCACTCGTTTTTCCCCGGCCATGCTCGGCTCCGGGGTTTGGGCGGGGCATTTTGAGCGCGACTGGGCCTACAGCAGGGTGGACCTGGGAGCAACGAGTTTCGGAGAAGCGTTGGAACGGATCGGCTACAAGGGGAAGGCGCCCGCGCGGAAATGGCCTGTCCATGCCTATTATGAATTCCACATCGAACAGGGGCCGGTCTTAGAAAAAATGGGAAAACGCATTGGAGTGCCCAAAGGAATCCTGGGAATTACCTGGTTCGACGTGTATGTGGAAGGGGAGGGCAATCAAGCCGGTCCGACCCCTATGAATGCCCGCAAAGATGCCCTCGTGGCGGCAGCGGAGATGATCCTGAAAGTGAATAACCTCCCTGCGAAGATGGGGGGAGACCTGGTGGCCACTGTGGGGGAAATTCAGAATGCTCCCAATTCGCGAAATATCATACCGGACCGGGTGAGGTTTACCGTGGACATTCGGTCCTGGGAGGATCTTCTCAAGAATAAGGCGGTGGAAGCCATAAAAAATGAGTTCTCCCAGATTGGCGAGAAGAGGGGCTGTCCGGTGAGAATCGAAATGATCTGGGACATTTCTCATACGGAGTTCGATTCACACCTGGTTGAAAGGGTGGGGAAAGTCGCCTCCCGACTTGGCTATTCAAGTCATCCCATGGTAAGTGGAGCGGGGCACGATGCGGCCTATGTCTGCCGGGTGGCCCCCACCGCGATGATTTTCGTTCCCAGCATCGGCGGCCGAAGTCACGTGGAAGTTGAAAACACGCGTTGGGAAGATTGCGAGGCAGGGGCCAACGTGTTGCTCCATTGCCTCTTCCAATCGGCCAACGAGTAAACCAATTCATCGCCGAAAAACAGCCTATTTCTTTAAGTGATTATCGCCTCATTCATAGAAACATTTTGGCAAGAAAACCATATCCCCTCTGCCAGGCAGCTGTAGGGGCGGTTCGCGAACCGCCCCTACGGACGTTTGCGGGGAAGCCTCCTTTTCCGCGCAAGGCCGCGGAAAAAGCATGGTCCCTTCCCGCTTAAAAGGTAACGGAGCGAGCTGCAGAATCAAATTTATCGAATCCGGGGGTCAAAACTCGACTTTGAAGAGGAAGGCAGATTATAAAACGGCGTCGATGATATGGCCCTTGTTTTTAGCCTGGATCATTTTACCCTGCCGATTATAGATGGAGGAATCCTGGTTTTTGGCCGTTGGGGGTGGATTTTCGTAAGGTTCAACCGAGACCTCGATTCCCGGGGCGATCGCCCAATAACTTTCCCGCGGAGAAGGATGATAAAGAATCAACCCTTCTCCATTTAGGAATGGAGCAGGAGCGGCCAGAGCATGAACCATTTTTCAGGCTTCAGAAGGCCAAACGCTTTTGGGTCCTAAATGGTTGAATAATCAAACCGCTGTTTCGGAACCGGATGGATATCTTATTTTAACCTATTAGAATTTAAGCGAATTGTCAATAGAAAAAAGGAGGCTCGGCTGGCAGGCTGGGAAACCGAGCTGGGGAATTGAAAGGGGCACCTCGGCATTCCCACGGGGAAGCTGATTCGGGCTTTTTACCGGATCTTCCATGATCAGGGTTGGAAAAAAATGTTCATAAGGACGAAGGGAGAGAACTAGGAATTTTTCCCCGTGGCAAAACGAAACATGGACCGGGCTTTTTCCGCCTCTTCCTTAAGAATCTGTTCCACCGAAGCCAGGTCTGTAGAATCCCAGGTAGATGGAGGGTTCATTCCTTCTTTGGTGAAAGACTCCAGCATAGCGGGAAAGTCCAGCTCCCCGAAGGTGAACCGGTCGGCGTAATGAAGGATTTTTCCCATTGTGGGGTTCTGTGTCCAGGAGCAATCATGATGATGAGTGATGACATCGATTAAATTAGCGGGAAAGCCCCAGCGTTCGGCAACCTTGCCCCCGATTTCCGCATGGGTCATCTCCAGGACCTCTTTTTCCGCCTCCAGCCAGTCCCTACCCGATTTTTTCTTCTCCTCGATTTCCTCGAATTGATCCAGAAAATATTGCTGGATCACCAGTCGACCGATATCATGGGTCAATCCCGATAGATAGGCTTCATCCAAGGAATCGTACCGGTAGATCCAGGCCAGCCGCTTGGCGATCAGAGCGCACTCAAGGGAGTGCTCCCAGAGGGGCCTGAGGGACTGAACGTCCCTGGCATCATGCAAAGTATGAAAAAAGGAGGTAGTCAGAATGATTTCCTTGACCGACTCGAACCCGATCATCATGATGGCATGATGGAGATTGCTTATTTTTTGGCCCCTTCCCCCGTAGAAGGCCGAATTGGCCAGTTTCAATACCTTGGACGCTAGAGACTGGTCCAGCGCCTTCGAGAGCTCGATGGCGCTGATCTTGGGCGATTCGGCCATGGACAAAACCCTCATCACCACCTGGGGGAGGGTGGGAAGATGCTCGATCTGCTGGATGACTTGATCGATGGCCACCTGCTTCTTCCCCGTGGAAGGGGGTTTTGCGTTCAAAACCACTTCCCTTAAATTGCAGGAATGCTCTGGTTGCATGTTTTTTTTCGACAGTCCTTTACCCATATTTCGGCAGGTTGGCCAAAAAGATTAAAAAGTTATCCAAAAATAAGGGGCTGGGCCCCAATCCCCCTTGCCGAGAAGGGTTCTCCGGATGTTAAATTTGGCCCGGTTTCAGGCATCGCTTCAAAGATAAACGCGCAATAATTGTGGACTGGGATGCCCAAAGAAGCATCCTCTGCGAATGAGAGAAGGATCCGCTGAATTGACAGGGGGGGGAGGAAGGGTGATAATGAAAAAGATGATGACTCCCCGAAACTTTTTCATTCAGACCTTCGGATGCCAGATGAATGTCTATGATTCCGAGCGGATCGCCCAGGTTCTTTGCGCCGGGGGGTGCCGGCAGGTGAATGACCCTGCCCAGGCGGACCTTATTTTCATCAACACTTGCAGCGTGCGAGAGAAACCGGAGCAAAAAGTCTACAGTGCTCTCGGTCGGTTCCGAAGGCTGAAAAAAAAGAACCCGAATCTAAGGATCGGAGTCGGGGGCTGCGTTGCCCAGCAAGAAGGGCAGGGGCTCTTGGACAGAGCCCCTTTCTTGGATTTTGTCCTGGGAACCAAGGAGCTGGGCAGGATCCAGGAAGTCTTGGAGGACATGGAAAAATCGGGAGCCCGGGGGTGCGCCGTCGATTTAAGGGGGAGGATCGACCCCTATGAAAGACTGCCGCTTTCCCCCGGACCCGGCAGGGCAACCTCCTTTGTCTCCATCATGCAGGGTTGCGACAACTTTTGCTCGTTCTGCATAGTCCCCTTCGTGCGTGGCCGGGAAGTGAGCCGTCCAAGCAAGGACCTCCTGGAAGAGATCAGCATCCTTTCCTCCCAGGGTGTAAAGGAAGTAACTCTTCTGGGGCAAAACGTGAATTCCTACGGCAAGCGGACTGCCGGGGAGCCAGGTTTCGTCGAGCTATTGGAAAAGGTCCAGGAAATCCCGGGGATCGAAAGAATCAGATTCACTACCTCTCATCCCAAAGACCTCTCTCCGGAACTGGCCGAGGCTTTTGGACGGTTGCCCAAGCTTTGCGAGCACATCCATCTTCCCCTCCAATCGGGGTCCAACCGCATCCTGGAGCGAATGAACCGGGGGTACACCAGGGAAGAATTTGAAGAAAAGGTGCTGAACCTGCGCCGGGCTTGCCCGGAGATCAGTATCACGACCGATATGATCGTCGGCTTTCCGGGAGAAGACGACCAAGATCACCGGGAAACCCTTCAGGCGATCGAAAAAATTCAATTCGACGACCTCTTTTCCTTCCGCTACTCCGATCGTCCCCATACCCGCGCCTCTCTTTTTCCGGATAAGATCGGAGAAGAGGTGAAGCAGCGGCGGCTGTCCGAGCTCCAGGCAATTCAGAAGAGAATCACCGAGGACAAAAACAAAGCCTGGGAGGGCAGGGAGGTGGAGGTCTTGGTCGAGGGGCCCAGCAAGGCCCGCGCACAGGAGAGGACCGGAAGGACCCGAACCAACCGGATCGTAAATTTTTCGGGAGAGTCGGTTCCGGTCGGGGCTTTCGCGAAGGTTCGGGTGCGGCATGCCTTCGCCCACAGTTTGAAGGGAGAGCTTTTATAATCGCTGCAAGTGTCGTCCTTCAGAAGCAGTCCTTCGTGCGGGGCAAAGCGAGAAGGCGGGATGGACAGGGTCCAAAAGGTTTTCTATTTCTTAGGATGGAGAAAGAGACGCTCGAATGATTGACCTTCACACCCATACCCTTTTCAGCGATGGAGAGCTTTTGCCTTCGGAATTGGTCCGGCGGGCGGAAATCATCGGGTATCAGGCGGTGGCCCTTACCGACCACGGCGATTCTTCCAACCTCGACTGGATGATCCCCAGGATCGTACAGGCCTGTCGGGATTTGAATGCCCAGTGGAAAATCCGGGCCATCCCCGGAATCGAGCTGACCCATCTTCCCCCGGGAATCATCGGACTTCTGGCCAAGAAAGCAAGGAGTCTTGGGGCTAAGTTGGTCGTGGTCCACGGGGAATCCATAGTCGAACCCGTGCCCCCCGGGACCAATCGTATGGCCCTGGAGGCCGGGGTGGACATCCTGGCCCATCCCGGCTTGATCTCCGAGGAAGAAGTCCTCCTGGCAGGGGAAAAGGGGGTTTTTCTCGAGATTTCGGCCCGCAAGGGGCACAGCCTGGCCAACGGCCACGTGGCCCGCCTGGCTCAAAAATGCGGGGCCCCCATGGTCCTGAACACGGATTCCCACTCCCCGGACGATTTGATCAGCCTGGAAAAAGCGCGCCGGGTGGCCCTCGGCGCCGGACTGGGGGAGGAGGACTTTGCCAGAATGCGGCAGAACTCCCGCAGGATCGTGGAAAAAGTTTTTGGGGAATGAAGAAAAATCCGGCCCTTCGAAAAGGGACTACCGGGTCCGGGCGCGGGTATCGGGCATAAGCCGCAGGTTCAGTTCCTGACTATCCTTCCTCTCCACCGCTTCCTCCATTTTGATCCTGAGACGCACATCATTGGCGCTGTCGGCGTAGCCGATCGCCGTGTCGAGATCGATGACCCCCTGGCGGTAGAGGTCGAACAGGGATTGGTCGAAGGTTTGCATTCCTTCGCCCGTGCCCTGGGCCATGGCCTCCTTCAAGAGGTCAACCTGCCCTTTGTGGATCAGGTCTTTGACCCGGGGCGTGTCCAGAAGGAGTTCCACCGCCGCGACGCGGGTCCCGTCCAAGCTGGGCACCAGGCGCTGGGAGATGATGGCCTTAAGGTTCAAGGACAGCTGGAGGTATATCTGCCGGTGCCTCTCGGGGGGGAAGAAGTTCATGATTCGCTCGATGGCCTGGTTGGCATTATTGGCATGGATGGTGGACAGACAAAGGTGCCCGGTTTCGGCGTAGTCGATGGACGCTTCCATAGTCTCTAGGTCCCGGATTTCCCCGATGAGAATCACGTCGGGGGCCTGGCGCAGGGTATGCTTCAGGGCGCTGGCATACCCGTGCGTGTCGATGCCCACCTCTCTCTGGGTGATGATGGACATTTTATGGTTGTGGACGAACTCGATGGGGTCCTCTACGGTTACGATGTGCCCGCTGGCGTTGGCATTCCGGTGGTCGATCATGGCTGCCAGGGTGGTCGATTTACCCGACCCCGTGCGCCCGGCCACCAGAACGAGGCCGCGCTTGACCATGGACAGTTCTTTGAAGGTCTGGGGAAGCCCCAGGTCATCGATGGTCCGGATGTGGATCTTGATGGAACGGAAGACCAGCGCGAAATATCCTCTCTGCCGCAATATGTTGACCCGGAAGCGGCCCAAATTGGGATAGGAAATGGAAAGGTTCATTTCCCAGCGGCGGGCAAAATACCGTTTCTGGCTATCGCTCATGAGCGCCATGGCCATGGCTTCCGTCTCTTCGGGGGAATACTTTTGCTCTCCCCCCGGAAAGGTAACCCCCTCGACCCGGTACATGGGCGGGCTGTCCACCGTGATATACAGGTCGGAGGCGTCCTGCCGGACCATCTCCTCCAAAAGCTCGCGTAAGTTGCTGCTCACGGTACGTCTCCTCGGCCGTTGAAAATGTTGGGGGAACTCGCCAGGTAGAGGCACTGCTCTTTGTCCACGATATTCCGGCTCACCAGGTCTTTCAACATCTGGTCAAGGCTGACCATCCCGAATTTTTGACCGGTCTGAATGGCGGAAGGAAGCTGGGCCACCTTGCTCTCCCGGATCAGGTTCCGCACCGCCGGGGTTCCGATCATGATCTCCAGGGCCGGCACCAAGCCCCGGCCGTCCCGCCGTTTCAACAGAACCTGGGAAACGATGGCGTTGATGGACTCGGCAAATTGGGCGCGGACCTGGGCCTGCTGTTCGCCCGGAAAGACGTCGATAACCCGGTCCACGGTCTTGGGGGCTCCGCTGGTGTGCAGGGTGGAGAAGACCAGATGCCCGGTTTCGGCTGCGGTCAGGGCCAGGGAGATGGTTTCCAGGTCCCGCATCTCGCCCACCAGGATGATGTCCGGGTCCTCACGCAGGGCGCTGCGGAGGGCGTTGCCGAAATTATGGGTGTGCGCTCCCAGCTCCCGTTGGTTGATTAGGCAATTTTTGGACTCGTGGACGAACTCGATGGGGTCTTCGATGGTGATGATGTGGCCTTTGATCGAGCTGTTGATCACATCGATCATGGCGGCCAGGGTCGTGGATTTTCCGCTTCCCGTTGGGCCGGTGACGAGGACCAGCCCCCTTTCCTGCTTGCAGAGCTCGCGAAGAATTTTGGGAAGGCCCAGTTCCTCCAGGCTCAAAATCTTGGAGGGGATCACCCGGAAGACGATGGATTCCCCCCGGGCCTGGCGAAAGGCATTGACCCGGAAGCGGGCGATGCCCTTCATGTCAATGGAAAAATCAAGCTCGTTATGTTCCTCAAACCTTTTCCGCTGCTGATCGTTCAGGACGTCGTAGAGCATGACATGGACTTCTTCCTTGCTGAGGGAGGGAACCTCGATGCGGCGCATCTCCCCGTAAATGCGGGCCATGGGCTGCTCGCCCGCGCTGATGTGCAGGTCGGAGGCCCCTTCTTTATGCACGAAGAGCAAGAGTTCGGAAATGTCCATGGTATAACTCCTTATCGGCCGGGAATGCGAAAATATTTAATTTAAAACCGGACGCGCGGTTGCCGTAAGCCGGAGAGAGGAATCAGTCCCACATTCCATATCGGAAGAAGGCGGGGAGACCTGAAAGGCGGATTTCTCGCGAGTTCGCCGAATCCCCCTGCCCCCTTTTCCCCATCCCTGCGACCGCCAGTCTTTCCCCTGGCCAAGCGGGGAGAAAGAAATTGAAAAAAGAAACCGATGTGTTAGAATGAGAACCGAATTGGGAGCCCCTGCCGCATGAGCGACGAAATGGACCGCTGGATTGACCGTTTTTTGCACTATCTTGCCGTTGAAAAAGGGCTGAGCCCCAACACCCTGGAGGCCTACTCCCGGGACCTTCAGGGATACGGCAGCCTGCTCCGGGGAAAGGGAATTCGGGAGGTGAGAAAGATCTCCGCCGAAGCGCCCCTGGCCTACCTGAAAAGCATTCGCGGCCGCGGGGTGTCGGCCAGGTCCCAGGCCCGGGTTTTATCGGCGCTGAAAGGATTTCATAAATTTCTTTTGGCGGAGCGGGCGGCGGCGGAAAACCCCCTGCGGCGGGTTCGATCTCCCCGCGTCGTCCCCCGCCTTCCCTCGGTCATGACCCCGGGGGAGGTGGAGGAACTCCTGCGCCAACCCGATGCCCGGCAGCCCCGCGGGGTCCGGGACCGGGCCATGCTGGAACTCCTTTATGCGACGGGCCTCAGGGTTTCGGAGCTGGTCCATCTTTGCGTCCATGACCTGAACCTGGAAGTCGGCTACCTGCGCACCCGGGGAAAGGGCTCCAAGGAGAGGATCGTTCCCCTGGGAAAAACGGCCATCCAGGCATTGAAGGACTACCTGACCGGGCCCCGCCTTCTCTACCCCTCCCGGCCGTCCAACCCGGTTTTGTTCGTCAGGAGGGGAGGAAAGGGCATGACCCGGCAGGGATTCTGGAAAATCCTGAAGGGATATGCCCGGGCCGCGGGGATTCAAAAGCGGATTACCCCCCACATGCTGCGCCACTCCTTCGCCACCCACCTCCTGGAGAGAGGGGCGGACCTGAGGTCGGTCCAGTCCATGCTCGGGCATGAGGATATTGCCACCACCCAGGTGTACACCCACCTTTCCCGGGAGCACCTCAAACGGCTGCACCAAGAACTCCATCCCCGGGGCTGATCCATGGAGGTCATTACCACCCACATCAACGCCGATTTCGACTCCCTGGCCTCCATGCTGGCGGCCAAGAAGCTCTACCCCCAGGCCGTTCTGGTCTTTCCCGGGTCGACGGAAAAAAATCTGCGGGATTTTTTCATCCAGTCTTCCTTCTACGTCTTTCAGACGGAGCGGATGAAGAACATCGACCTGAAAGCCCTGCGCCGGATCATCCTGGTGGACACCCGCCAGCCCGGCCGGATCGGCAAATTCGGCGAAGCGGTCAAGCGGCCCGGAGTGGAGCTCCACATTTACGACCATCATCCGCCTTCGGCGGAGGACCTTCGCGGAAAGGTGGAACACATCCGGGAAGTGGGGGCCACGGTGACCATCCTGGCCCGCCTGCTCAAAGAAGGCTCCATTCCCCTGACTCCCGAAGAGGCCACGATCATGGCCGTAGGCCTCTACGAAGACACCGGCTCCTTCACCTTTTCCTCCACGACCCCCGAGGATTTGCAGGCGGGGGCTTTTTTCCTGGAACAGGGGGCCAACCTGAACCTCGTTTCCAGCCTGATCACGCGGGAGCTTACCTCGGACCAGATCGCCCTCCTCAACGAGCTGATCCAGACCGCCACCCGGCATACGGTGAAAGGGGTGGAAGTCGTCGTGGCCAAAGCCTCCGCGGATAAGTACGTGGGAGATTTCGCCCTGCTGGTCCATAAGCTGAAGGACATGGAGAACATCAACGTCCTTTTCGCCCTGGCCCATATGGAGGACCGCGTCTACCTCGTCGCCCGGAGCCGGGTCGAGGAGGTCAATGTGGGGGAAATCGCCGCTGCCTTCGGAGGGGGAGGGCATGCCACCGCTGCGGCGGCGACGATCCGGAACCTCAGCCTTGCCCAAGCAGAAAAGCGCCTGCTGGATTACTTGGAAAACCGCGTCCAACCCATCCAACAGGCCCGGGAGCTCATGGCCTTTCCGGTAAAGACCGTGCCGACGGAGGAGACGATCGAGCACGCCGGCGAGATCCTGACCCGGTATAACATCAATGTTCTTCCCGTCATGGAAAACGGCCGGCTGGCCGGACTCATCTCCCGGCAGACCATTGAAAAGGCCTCGTTCCATGGATTCAAGGATTCGCCCGTGCGGGAATACATGACCACGGAATTCGCCACCGTGTCCCCGTCCACCTCCCTCTCCAGGGTTCAAGACCTCATCGTGGGGAACAACCAGCGCTTTCTCCCGGTCCTGGACCGGGGGGCCTTGGTGGGGGCGATCACCCGGACCGATCTTCTCCGCTGGTTGTACACCCGGAGCAACAATCTTTTTCCTTCCCTGGCCGAGCCGGATTTCTCCGCCGCCCTGCCCCGCAAGCGGGGAATCGCCAAGGTGCTGGAAGAGAGGCTTCCGCCCGAGGTGCTGCGCCTGCTGAAGGATATCGGCCGAAAGGCCCAGGACCTGGGGGACCAGGCTTACGCCGTGGGAGGATTCGTCCGCGATCTTCTCCTGCGGAGCGAGAATTACGACATCGACGTGGTGGTCGAAGGGGATGGGATTCGCCTGGCCCGGGCTTTGGCCCGCGAGGGGATGGGGGAATTGCGGGTCCACGAGCGGTTCGGAACCGCCACCCTGAAGCTGCCCGGCCGCTACGGGTTGGACCTGGCCACGGCGCGCCTGGAGTACTATGACCACCCCGCGGCGCTTCCTCGGGTCGAGCACAGCTCCATCAAACTGGACCTTTTCCGGCGGGACTTTACGGTCAACGCTCTGGCCGTCCATCTTCACCCCGACCATTTCGGCGAACTCATCGATTTTTTCGGGGGACAGAAAGACCTGAAAGAGAGGGTCATCCGGGTCCTTCACAATCTGAGCTTCGTGGAAGACCCCACCCGGGTCTTTCGGGCGCTGCGCTTCGAGCAGCGCCTCGGGTTTCAGATTGCAAGGCAGACCCACATGCTTATGGAAAATGCCGTGCGCATGGAGCTGTTTGGCCGTCTTTCCGGCCGGCGTCTTTTCCGGGAGCTCGTCCTCTGCCTGTCGGAGGAAAAACCCCTGGCGGTCTTGAAACGGCTGGGGAATTTTGGTTTAATGACTTTTTTCCTTCCTGGCCTGAAGGTCGATCGTCCGTTGGAGACCCGCCTGGCCCGGCTGGAGGGCATTGTCTCCTGGTATCGTCTCCTTTTTACGGGAGAAAGACTGGAACCCTGGACCGTTTACTTTCTGGGAATGGTGGAGGGAATGAACGAAAAGGAGGTCGAGGGGCTTCTGGACCGTTTTTCCTTTTCGGAGAAATCGAGCGCCCTTTTTCTCCAGCGCCGGAGGACGGCCATCCAGGTGGCCCAGCGACTCTCATCCCGGCCCTGGCTTGGAAGAAGCGAGGTCTTCTTCCTTTTGAATCCCCTACCCCCGGATTTCCTTCTTTATATCATGGGAAGGACCGATTCCGAGGAGGCCAAAAAAGCGGTTTCGTTGTACTTTACGGAACTGAAAAAAGTCCGGGTTTCCCTGGGAGGGCAGGATTTGAAACGGATGGGGTTCCCTCCCGGGCCGATCTATAAGGAGATTCTGAACGCCCTGCTGCGGGCCAGGCTGGAGGGAAAACTGGTGAGCCGGCAGGATGAAATGAACTTTGTGGCGAAAAAATTCAACCCTTCCGGGAACAGGGCCAAGAAAGAAAAAAGAGGAGAGAAGGGCCCCGCGGTTTTATCCGGTTCCCCGGGAAGATAAGCGAAAAACCGTTAGAAGGGAGAAAACCGTCTTTCATGCCAAAGCTTAGAGTTTTGAGCGGAATGCGCCCCACGGGGAAACTCCACCTGGGCCATCTGGTGGGGGCGCTGGACAACTGGAAGCAGCTTCAGGACGAATACGACTGCTTTTTCTTCGCCGCCGACTGGCACGCCTTGACCACGGAATATGCCGCGACGGAAATCATCCGGGAAAGTATTCAGGACATGATGGTCGATTGGTTGAGCGTGGGACTTTCGCCGAAAAAGAGCGTCCTTTTCATCCAGTCCCGGATCAAGGAACACGCCGAGCTTCATCTCTTGCTTTCCATGATCACGCCCCTTCCCTGGCTGGAGCGGGTTCCCACCTACAAGGAACAGCAGCAGGAGCTGACCACCCGGGACCTCTCCACCTACGGCTTTCTGGGATACCCCCTGCTGCAGACTGCGGACATCATCATCTACAAGGCCGACAAAGTCCCGGTGGGGATCGACCAGGTGCCCCACGTGGAGCTTTCCCGGGAGATTGCCCGGCGGTTTAATTTCTATTACGGACCCGTATTCCCGGTTCCCGACCCGCTGCTGACGGAAATCCCCAAGCTCCTGGGAATCGACGGGCGAAAGATGAGCAAGAGCTACGACAATGCCATCTTCATCTCCGACCCTCCCGAGGAGGTGCGCAGGAAGACGAGCGCCATGTTTACCGACCCCAACCGCATCAAACGCACCGACCCGGGAAATCCCGATATTTGCAACGTCTTCTCCTTCCACAAGGTCTACAGTCATCCGGAAACCGTAGATCGGGTAAACCGGGAATGTCGGCAGGGGACCATCGGGTGCGTGGAGGATAAAAAACAGCTGGCGGAGACGCTGGTCGCGTACCTGGCTCCCATACAGGAGGAGAGGGCCCGGTACACGCGGAACCTTAAGCGGGTGGAGGAAATCCTCGAAGACGGGTGTGAAAGAGCCCGCCGGGTGGCTGCCCAGACCATGGAAGAGGTGCGGGCGGCGATGAAGATTTAGGCCGGTTTCGGGTTTCCCGTTCCTGGCTGTTGGCCAAGATATAGGCTCTTTGCCGTGAAGGATACGCCGGAATCCGATGGCGAGGCCCCTGAAACGCTGAATTCTTTTGAACGCTGATCCCCAAGGAAACGGATGGAATTGCCGCGATTCGACCCTGAACCGGAACAGTTGGAGCTGCCGCTGAAGGTCCGGCTGACGGCCTTCGAGGGGCCCCTGGACCTCCTTCTGTACCTGATCAAGAAGAACGAGCTCGACATTTACGATATTCCCATCTCGGTCATCACCCAGCAATACCTGGAATACCTGGAAATGATGAAAAACCTGAATCTGGACGTGGCCGGGGAGTTCCTTCTGATGGCCGCCACCCTGCTGCACATAAAATCCAAAATGCTCCTTCCGCCCGCCGAGAGGGAAGAAGGAGAAGGGGAAAAGGAGGAGGAGGACCCCCGGGCCGAGCTGGTGAGGCGGCTGCTGGAGTACCAGCGCTTTAAAGAGGCGGCCCGGGAATTGAGCCAGGGCCCCCTCCTGGACCGGGAGGTTTTCCTCCGCAGCTTTTTCGGGGAAGACCTTGCCCAGGGGCCCGCGGAAGAGGAATCGGCGGCCGAGGTGAGCCTGTTCGACCTGCTGGAGGTCATGAAGAAAATCCTCGAGGGGCTCCCCCCCGAAGAATTCCAGGAAATCTCGGTCGAATCCCTGAACATCAAGGATAAGATCCTCCAGATCATGGAACGGCTCTGGGAGACGGACAGCGTGGCCTTCCACGAACTCTACTCCCCCTCAACCCCGCGGAGGGAGATCATCGTCACTTTTTTGGCCCTCCTGGAGCTGCTACGTCTGCGGATGATCCGGGCTTTCCAGGGGGAGACCTTCGGCATCATCCGGGTCTTTTCTCCCGTGGGCCGGGAGGAAGGCCGGAAGACCATCGAGGAAAGGATTTTGTGAAGTGGAAGACTCCCAAGCCAAGGCCATTCTGGAAGCCCTCCTATTCGTCTCCGAAAGCCCCTTGCCTTTGGAGCGGATGAAAGAAGTCCTGGGGGCGAATAAGAGGGACCTGCAGCGTTGGCTCGAAGAAATGAAGGAAGAATATGAGAAGGGCCTCCGGGGCTTTTCCCTGGTGGAGGTCGCCGAGGGGTATCAATTCCGCACCCGGCCGGAGCATGCCGAATGGGTCCGAAAGCTCAAGAAGGCCAAGTCCTCCGCCCTCAGCCAGCCGTCCCTGGAGACCTTGGCGATCATCGCCTACCGGCAGCCGGTGGTGCGCGGGGACATCGAAAGGATCCGTGGAGTGGATTCCGGAGGAGTCTTGCGGACCCTTCTGGAAAGAAAGCTGGTCAAGATCATCGGCAAGAAGGACGTGCCGGGAAAGCCGCTGGTTTACGGCACCTCCAAGAAGTTCCTGGAAGTCTTCGGGCTGAAAGACCTCTCCCAGCTTCCCACCCTGAAGGACCTGGATTCGCTGGGACCCCCCTCGATGGAGGGGGTTCTGCCTTTGGAAGAAGAAGAAAAGGGGGAAACGCCCACGGAGGCCCAGCCCCCGGCACAGGAGAAACAGGAGACCCATACCGATGAATCCGCTCCCGAGGCTGCAGAAGGTCCTCGCTGAGATGGGCTTGGCTTCGAGGCGACAGACCGAAGGGATGATCCGGGAGGGCCGGGTTACGGTGAACGGCCGAGTGGCGCGGATTGGCGACAAGATCGATCCTTCCCGGGACCATATTAAGGTGGACGGGCGGAGGGTCGCTTTCTCGCCCGGAAAGGTGTACCTTCTTCTCCACAAGCCCAGGAATACGGTCACCACGGCAGCGGACCCCGAGGGCCGGCTCACCGTCCTCAATCTGGTGAAGGAAAGAGGGGCGCGTCTTTTCCCCGTGGGCCGCCTGGATTACGATGCCGAAGGGGTCCTTCTTCTCACCAACGACGGGGACCTGGCCCACCGCCTGACCCATCCTTCCTTCCGGATTCCGCGCACCTATCGGGTGAAAGTGAAGGGGAAGCCTTCAGCCGAAGAAATCCGCAAACTGAGCCGGGGGATTTCCCTGGATGACGGGCCCACCGCCCCCTGCCGGATTATCCTGTTCCGAGAAACCCGGGAAAACGCCTGGATGGAGATGACTCTCCACGAAGGACGGAACCGGCAGGTGAAAAGGATGTGGGAGAAGATGGGATATCCGGTGCTGAAATTGAAGCGAATTTCTTTCGCGGGTCTCTCCCTGGGAAGCCTTCCGCCGGGGAAATACCGGGAGTTACGGGAGATCGAGGTAGAAAAGATTAAAAGAATGACCGAGGTCCCATCGGCCAAAGGCGCGCGGCAATAGGCGCTTCGCGCCCTATTCTTCCAAACCTGTTGGTAGGAATAGAATATCCAGGCCCCAAGGCCGGGGTAAGGACGGTTCGCGAACCGCCCCTGCGGATTCTGGCCGCAGACCCTCTTCTTCCGCCCAGGATCGCGGAAAAAGCCTAGCAGGCTTGGCAGTTTTGCATTCCGGTTTTTATTCGTCCTTAGCCGGAGGTTTAAAAAGAGAGAGTAGGTTTTGAGGGAACCATGGCCATGAAATTTTCCAAGAAGGGAGATCGGGGATTCACCAGCCTTCTTGGCGGACAGAGGGTACCCAAATCGAGTCCCCGGCCCGAGGCCTACGGGACATTGGATGAAGCCAGTTCGGCTTTGGGTATGGCCCGGGCCTGCGCGAAGCGACCCAAGACGAGAGAGGTCATCTTGAGCATACAGAAGGAGCTGCTCATCCTGGCGGCTGAATTGGCCACCGGCCGCGGAGTTGCCCCCCCATCCCGTTGTCAAGTCGGCTTCCAAAATGTGAACCGCCTGGAGCAATTGATGGAAGAATTGCAAAGGGATGTGACTCTCAAGAAGGAATTCGTCTATCCCGGGGATTCGCCGGCGGGCGCGGCCATCGACCTGGCCCGCACCATCATCCGCCGCGGGGAAAGAAGGGCCGTGGGCTTGGTCCAGCGGAAAGAGGTCCGGAACCCCGAGGTGCTTCGATACTTGAACCGCCTTGCGGACTTGCTCTTCGTCCTGGCCCGTTATGAGGATCAATCGAGTCCTTCATGCGCCCCTTGATTTTAGCGGTCCGCAAGACTCTCGAGAAATACGATATGGTCCAACCGGGAGACCGGGTGGTTGTGGCTGTTTCCGGCGGAGCCGACTCGGTCGCCCTGCTCCATGCGCTCTGGGAAATCCGTAACGATTATCATCTTTCCTTGATCGTGGCCCATCTCGACCATGGCCTGCGTCCGGAGGGAGAAAAAGAAACCCTTTGGGTGGGGAAAATGGCCGGGAAACTTGGAATTCCTTTCCATCGGGATCGGGTCGATGTCCGGTCCTTCCAGAAGGAGAGATCCCTAACCCTTCAAGAAGCGGCGCGGGAGTTGCGGTATTCCTTCCTCCAAGGGGTTTTGCGGAAAACCCGGGCCGGGAAAATCGCTCTGGGGCATACCGCCGATGACCAGGCCGAATCCCTGATCATACGGTTTTTGAGGGGGTCGGGGACCCGCGGCCTGTCGGGTATTCCCCCGGTGAGGGAAGGGATATACATTCGCCCTTTGATCGAGACCTGGAGGGAGGAGGTTGAGGATTACCTCGGGGCCCGAAAAATTGCCTACCTGACCGACCCATCCAACCAATCCCTTCAATACCTTCGCAACCGGGTCCGGCATGAGCTGATTCCCCTGCTCCAACAGTACAACCCCCGGATCCGCCAGAATCTGGTCCAGATGGCCGACCTCTTCCGCGCGGAGGAGGAGTTCTGGACGAAACACCTGGAGGAGAAATTCCCGGGCATCGTGCGGAGCCGGAGGAAGGGTACCCTGAGCCTGGACATTCCATCCCTGGTCAGGCAACCTATTCCCGTCAGGCTCCGATGCCTCCGTCGCGCCGTGGAAACGGTTCAGGGAAACCTGCGGCGGGTCAGCCTATCCCATATCTGGGCTATCCAGGCCCTAACCGAGGGGCCTGAACCCAACAAGACGCTGAGACTTCCCCAGGGGCTTGCAGTCACCCGGGCCTATAACGTTTTGAATCTAACCCTCTCGCAGGAGCAGGGGGCTCCCTTCGAGTATTCTGTTCCCGGTCCGGGATACGTGGAAATTCCCGAGATCGGCCGGGGAATGCGATTCGAGGTTCAAAGCCGAAAGCGCAAAGTCCTTTTTGAGGAATCCCCCAACGTGGCCCTGCTGGATTTCGACGACCTCGACTTCCCGCTCACCATCCGAACCGTTTGCCCCGGAGACCGTTTCCAGCCCCTGGGGATGGAAGGGGAAAAAAAGGTGAAGGACCTTTTCATGGACTGCAAGATTCCCGCCCTCCACAGAAAGCGCGTTCCTTTGCTCTTTCAGGGGGAGCGGCTTCTTTGGGTCACGGGAATCCGGATCGATCATCGGGCCCGGTTGAAACCGGAGACCCGGCGGATTCTGAGGGTCGAGCTGATTTGAGGGGAAATCAAGGGTCTAATCCCAGGGCCATTCTTTGGTTCGAAGGAAAGGCTCGCCCCTGCAGGCCGAAATTCGATGTATCTTTTTCCCTGGACCTATGTTATAAAAAATTGTTCGGACCCATTCTAAAGTTTTAACATTCATTTGGAATTGAACTGGCAGGTATAGGTATGGGAGGGGGGAAATTGAGCCCCTTTTACAAGAATTTAGCCTTGTGGCTGGTCATCAGCCTGATGATGATCCTTCTTTTCAACCTGTTTAACCAACCCCGCTCCACCCACGATAAGGTCATTTTTAGCGACTTCCTGATCGCCTTGGAAAAAGGCGAAGTCCGCGAAGTCACCATCCAGGGCCACAATATCCAGGGCCGCTATAACAATCTCAAGGAGTTTAAGACCTTTGCTCCCTCTTACCCGGACCTGATTAAGGCTCTGAAGGAAAAGAACGTAAAGATTTCGGCCAAGCCCGAGGACGATTCCCCGTGGTACATGACCCTCCTTATCTCCTGGTTCCCCATGCTTCTCCTGATCGCCTTCTGGATTTTTTTCATGCGCCAAATGCAGGCCGGGGGAACCAAGGCCATGTCCTTCGGAAAGGCCAAGGTGAAGCTCCTCTCCGATAAGCAGCAAAAAGTAACCTTCCAGGATGTAGCCGGGATCGAGGAGTCCAAAGAGGAGCTCCAGGAGATTATCGAATTTCTCCGGGACCCCAAAAAGTTCACACGCCTGGGGGGACGGATTCCCAAGGGGGTACTCCTGGTTGGTCCTCCGGGGACGGGCAAAACCCTCCTGGCCCGCGCCATCGCCGGGGAAGCGAATGTTCCTTTCTTCTCCATCAGCGGGTCGGATTTTGTGGAGATGTTCGTGGGCGTGGGAGCCTCCCGGGTGCGGGACCTCTTCATCCAGGGGAAAAAGCATGCTCCCTGCATCATCTTTATCGACGAAATCGATGCGGTCGGGCGTCACCGGGTAGCAGGCCTGGGCGGGGGACATGACGAGCGGGAGCAGACCCTGAACCAGCTCCTGGTGGAAATGGACGGCTTCGAGTCCAACGAAGGGGTCATCATCGTCGCCGCCACCAACCGCCCGGACGTCCTGGACCCGGCCCTCCTCCGTCCGGGCCGGTTTGACCGGCAGGTCGTCGTTCCCCGGCCCGACGTAAAAGGAAGGGAAGCCATCCTTAAGGTCCACACCCGAAAGACCCCGCTCAGCGAGGATGTGGACCTTCAAGTGCTGGCCCGGGGGACGCCGGGGTTCACCGGGGCGGATTTGGAGAACCTGGCCAATGAAGCCGCTCTCCTGGCCGCTCGCCGTAATAAGACCAAAGTGGAGATGAACGACTTCGAAGCCTCCAAAGACAAGGTGCTCATGGGGGTGGAACGGCGAACCATGATTATCAGCGAAGAGGAGAAACGCCTCACCGCCTTCCATGAGGCCGGCCATACTTTGGTGGCCAAATTTCTGCCGGTCACCGACCCCATTCACAAGGTTTCCATCATTCCCCGGGGGCGGGCGCTGGGAGTCACCCAGCAGCTGCCAGCGGAAGACAAGCATACCCTCTCCAAGGAATACATCCTGAACAAGATCGCCATTTTTCTGGGCGGCCGGGCGGCGGAAGAGTTGGTCCTCCATACTCAGACTACCGGGGCCGGAAACGACCTGGAGATGGCCACCGAATGGGCCCGAAAGATGGTCTGCGACTACGGGATGAGCGAAAAGATGGGCCCTCTCACCTTCGGCAAGCGCGACGAACACATCTTCCTCGGACGGGAAATCGCCCAGCCCAAAGACTACAGCGAAAACACGGCGGTGGACATCGATAATGAGATCAAGCGGATTGTCCTGGAAAACCACGAACGGGCGAAGAGCATTATCCTTCAGCACATGGACAGGCTTCACAATTTGGCCGGAGCTCTCCTGGAAAAGGAGGCCCTGGCGGGTGATGAAATCGACCAGGTTTTGGGGCTGAAGCCGGCCCCGCCGGAAATCCCTCCTTCCAGCCTGATTCCCGAAGCAAGAGCTCTATAGAAAAGGGTCGTGGTCAAGGATCCGGAGGAAAGGATTCCCGCTGGGTCCTTGGGATTCGGTCCAAACTTATGCGATTGCCCATTCTTCGTTTCCGCCAACAGGAATACGACCTTTCCCAACGGACCTTAATCCTGGGGGTCTTGAACGTGACCCCGGACTCTTTTTCCGACGGGGGAAGGTTTTTCGAATGGGCCAAAGCCGTGGAACGGGGCCGGCAGTTGGCCGCCGAAGGGGCCGATATCCTGGATGTGGGAGGGGAGTCCACCCGTCCCGGGTCCCAGCCGATCCCCGAAGAGGAAGAGCTTCGACGGGTAATCCCCGTCATCGAGGAATTGAGGGGGCAGATCGGCATTCCCATTTCCATCGATACCCGAAAAGCCCGCGTGGCGGAAAGGGCTCTGGAGGCCGGGGCCCAGATGGTGAATGATGTGAGCGCCCTCAGGTTCGATGAAGCCATGGCCGCCACCGTGGCCCGGTGGAAGGTTCCATTAATCCTCATGCATATGCGGGGGCATCCCGGGATAATGCAAATGGATACCCACTACAAGGACCTATTGGGAGAAATTCAGGGTTTTTTCAAAGAGCGCATGGACTTCGCCCTGTCCCGGGGCGTGGCTCGGGAGGCTATCATTCTCGACCCAGGGATTGGTTTCGGAAAATCTTTGGAGGAAAAGCACAACCTGATCCTGCTCAAAGAATTGCGGCGGTTCCGGGATTTGGGCCAGCCCCTCATGGTGGGGACTTCCCGCAAGGCCTTCATCGGCCGAATTCTTGACCTTCCCCCGGAGGAGCGGGAGGAGGGAACGATGGCCACGGTGGCCGTGGCCATCCAGAATGGGGCCAACCTCGTTCGGGTCCACGAGGTCAAGCGGGTCCGGCGGGTGGTTCAGGTGGTGGATGCCATTATGCGCAGCACACCGGACCCAGAGGCTTAATATCAGAGAATCCTTTGGCCCTTAGCGTTTCGATGCCCCGGGCAGGGACGCTTCGGGGAACGCGTCGGGGCGAAGGCTTTTTCCAGGGAGGGACCTGTGCCTACTCTTTCAGTCAATGTGGATCATGTGGCCACGGTGCGGCAGGCGCGGGGGGGGAAGAACCCCGATCCGGTGGCTGCGGCGCTCCTGGCCGAGCTTGCGGGAGCGGACGGAATCATCGTCCATCTTCGGGAAGACCGACGCCATATCCAGGACCGGGACTTGGAGGTCCTCCGCAAGGTGGTCAAGACCAAGCTCAACTTGGAGATGGCCAATACCGAAGAGATCGTTCAAATCGCCCTTCGGGTCAAGCCCGACATGGTGACCCTCGTGCCCGAGCGCCGGCAGGAATTGACCACCGAGGGAGGCCTGGATGTTCTGGGGCAGCAAACATCCCTGAAACCCAACATTGCCCGGCTGAAAAAAGCGGGGATCCGGGTAAGCCTTTTCATCGATGCGGACCCCCGCCAGGTAAAAGCCAGCAAGGGGGCAGGGGCGGACCTGGTGGAGATTCATACCGGCAAGTACGCCGATGCGCCCGACGAGGAGTCGCGCAAGAAGGAGTTTTTCCGGATTGCCCGGGCCATTTCGCAGGCCCACAGGCTGGGGCTGAGGATCAACATCGGCCATGGCCTGGACTACCAGAATGTCGCCCCCTTTACCGCTCTATCCCCGATTGAGGATTACAGCATCGGCCACAGCATCATCGCCCGGGCGGTTTTGGTCGGGCTCGACCGGGCGGTGCGGGAGATGAAGGAACTGATAACCAGAAAATAAAACCTTCCGCCATCAGCCCCAAATTTTTTCAGCTCATCGCTGATGGCTGACCGCTGCTTTTATGATTTACGGCATCGGATTGGACTTGACCCGAGTGAGTCGCATTGAGGCGGCTATGAAGCGCTGGGGCGAACGGTTTCAGAAGAAGGTCTTTACCCGGGGCGAGGTCCGCTATTGTCTGGGAAAAAGAAATCCCTATCCGAATTTTGCCGCTCGTTTTGCGGCCAAAGAAGCCTTCGTGAAGGCGCTGGGAATCGGAATCCGCCGGGGAGTTCACTGGAGGGACGTGGAGGTGGAACGGGGACCCCTGGGCAAGCCGGTCCTGAAACTTCATGGCCGGGCGGTCGAAATCTGCCTGAAGGAAGGCATCCAGGGGCTTCATCTGAGCCTCACCCATGACGGGGAGTACAGCGGGGCCATGGTCGTCTTGGAAACGGATCGTCGGGTTGGGACTGAAAACCGCCCTTCGACCTCGCCGATGAAAGCACAGACCTGAAAGGTTGGAACATGAAAGTCGCCACCGCCGAGATCATGCGGAAATTGGACCGCAAGGCGATCGAGGAGTTCGGGATTCCCGGCCTGGTGCTGATGGAAAACGCAGCCCGGGGGACGGTGGGTGCCATGTTCCGCCATTTTCCCGGCCTTTTGAAGATGCGGGTCGGAATCCTGGCCGGCCGGGGAAACAACGGGGGGGATGGCTTCGCCGTAGCCCGGTACCTCTTGAATCGGGGAATCTCCTGCCAAGTGTACCTTCTGGCCGCTCGCGAGGAGGTCCGGGGGGACGCTGCCGCCAACCTGGAGATACTGATTCGCATGGGGGGGGCCGTATCCGAAATCCTCAATCTGGAAGAGTGGGAGTCGCAGAAGGAGAGGATTGCCGCCCACGACCTCCTGGTGGATGGGATTCTGGGTACCGGCCTGAAGGGAGAAGTCCAGGGATTTTTCCGGACGATCATCGAATTCGTAAATTCCCTGGGGATGCCCGTCGTGGCCATCGACATCCCCTCGGGGCTGGATGCGGACAACGGACGGGTTCTCGGAGTTTGCATCCGCGCTCATCTCACCGTTACCTTCGGGTTGCTGAAACGGGGACTCCTCCTCCTTCCAGGGGCTGAATACTGCGGAAAGACGGTATTGGTCGATATTTCTCTTCCCCGGGCAGCGGTGGATGGCGAAACCCTCCCGGACCACCTGATCGAAGGAGCGGAATTCCTGCCCTTTCTCATTCCCCGCCAAGCGGAGGCCCATAAGGGAGATTTCGGCCATCTTTTCGTTTTATCCGGATCGCCCGGAAAGACCGGGGCCGCGGCCATGGTCTGCCAGGCCGCCCTCCGCGTGGGGACCGGGCTGGTTACCCTGGGCATCCCCGAAAGCCTGAACCCCATTCTGGAAGAGAAGCTCACCGAAGCCATGACCGAGCCCCTTCCCGAGACCAGAGAGAAAACCCTGGCTCCCTCCGCCTTCGGCAAAATAACGGACCTCTGCAGCCGCAAGAGCGCCTTGGCCCTGGGCCCCGGGCTTTCAACCCATCCGGAAACCGTGAAACTCGTTCAAAAGCTGGTTCGGGCCACCCCGCTCCCCACGGTCATCGATGCCGACGGATTAAATGCCGTTTCGGGCAGAATGGAGGGATTGCAAAAATCCGGCCGGAGCCTGATCCTCACCCCCCACCCGGGGGAAATGGCCAGGATGCTGGGCGTCCCGGTGAAGGAGGTGCAGCAAGACCGGGTCCGGACGGCCCGTGAATTTTCCCGCAAGCATGGGGTGATCCTGGTCCTCAAGGGGGCTCGCTCCCTGGTGGCCGGCCCCGAAGGGGACCTCTTCATCAACCCCACGGGAAACCCCGCCATGGCCTCGGGAGGGATGGGGGACATCCTAACGGGAATGATCGGAGGATTTCTGGCCCAGGGCCTTCCTTCCCTGGAGGCGGCCAAGCTGGGCGTTTATCTACACGGGCTGGTCGGGGATTATGTGGCCCATCTGAAAGGTGACCGGGGCATCCTGGCCATGGACCTGGCGGAGGAAACGCCCAAGGTCCTGCGGGCTTTGGGTTCTGAAGCGGGGCGGGTCGGAGATTTTTCCTTTCCTTTGCGGACCGAAATCAGCTATTAAGGGACCCAAACCAACCCCCCCTGGAAGGGGGCTTCCGGCATGGGGGGGGGTTGACCAGGGTACCCGGAGAGCAAAGATTTTTGAAATCGTAACCGATAGCCCGGAGCAAACCCAGCGACTGGGTGAGAGGTTGGGTGAAATCCTCTCCGGGGGAGTCCTCATCGCCCTGATGGGAGACCTGGGGGCGGGAAAGACCCTTCTGACCAAGGGGATCGCCGGGGGCCTGGGAGTCGATGACCCGGGCGAAGTGACCAGCCCGACCTTTGTGCTGGTGAACGAATACCGGGGACGGGTTCCCGTTTATCACCTCGATCTTTATCGTCTGGAGAGCTTCTCTGAGGTGGAGGAGATCGGATGGGACGAATGGATCGACGGGCCGGGGGTTACGCTGGTTGAGTGGGCCGATAAGATCGAAGCGGACCTGCCCGGAGAGCGGCTGGAGGTCCGCCTCCAGTGGGCAGGAGAAAAAAAGAGAAGGCTCCTCTTCTGCGGCCGGGGCAGGAAAGCTGAGCGGATCATCGAAGAACTGAGGAGTCGTTGGGAGAAGGAGGAATGAAGTGGCCCTGATTGTGCAGAAATACGGGGGAACCTCGGTGAGGGACCTGGCCCGGATTCGGAATGTCGCCCAGCGGGTGGCAAAGGCCCGACGCGAGGGAAATGATGTGGTGGTGGTGGTCTCGGCCATGGCCGGAGAGACGGACCGTTTGATCCGTCTGGCCCAGCAAGCCTCCGAAGTTCCGGATTTGAGGGAGTACGACAGTTTGATTTCCACGGGCGAACAGGTCAGCGCGGCCCTCCTGGCCATCACCCTCCAATCGATGGGATTTCCCGCGAGGTCCTTCCTGGGCCCCCAAATCCGAATCCTTACCGACAGCGCTTTTTCCGTGGCCCGAATCCAGAAGGTGGAAACCGCCCGCCTGCGCCGGGAGCTGAAGGCCGGAAGAATTCCCATCGTGACCGGTTTCCAGGGGGTGGACGCGGAAGGAAACATCACCACCCTGGGCCGCGGCGGATCGGACACCACGGGGGTGGCCGTGGCCGCCGCCTTGAAAGCCGATGTATGCGAGATTTATACCGATGTGGATGGGGTCTATACCACGGACCCGAATATCTGCCCGGACGCCCGAAAAATCTCCCGGATCTCTTACGACGAGATGATGGAGATGGCCTCCTTGGGGGCCAAGGTGCTCCAGATCCGCTCGGTGGAGTTTGCCAAGAAATACAACGTTCCCATTCATGTCCGTTCGTCCTTTAACGACAAGAGCGGCACTTGGGTCGTCAAGGAGGATGAAAAAATGGAAAAAGTGCTGGTCTCCGGCGTCACCCTGAGCAAGAATGAAGCCCGTGTCACCATCTCCCGCGTGCCGGACAGACCCGGCGTGGCCTCCAAGATCTTTACTCCCATCTCCGATGCCCACATCGTCGTGGATATGATCATTCAGAACACCAGCTCCGACGGGTACACCGATATGACCTTCACGATTCCCAAGGGGGACCTGAAGAGGGCCCTGAAGCTGGTAAAGAAAACGGCGGAAGAGATTAAGGCTCAATCGGTCATGGCCGACGAAAATATCGTCAAGGTTTCCATCATCGGGGCGGGAATGGTCAGCCACGCGGGCGTAGCCTCCAAGATGTTCGGCGCCCTGGCCAAGGAGAACATCAATATCATGATGATCAGCACCTCGGAGATCAAGATCTCCTGCGTGGTGGAGGCCAAGTACGGCGAGCTGGCCACCCGGGTCCTTCACCAGGCCTTCGGCCTGGAAAAAGGGGATTTGCAGAAGGACGGGTGAAGGATAAGAAGACGGGAAAAGAGGCCCCTCCGGGGCAGGCCAACGCGGGGGCCTTTCGTGAATCGCCCCGGAAACCAAAACCCTTCATAAAGAGGATTCTGAAGGCCCAAAGATGAATCGGGAGCAGCAGGGAGTCATCCTTTTTCTCACCCTTGCTCTTTGCCTTCTTTATTTCCTGACCTCGCCCGGGGGGCTGAGGGAGGGGATTTCTCTTTTCGCTCCCGCCAAGAGCGAAAGACCTTGGATTCCAACCGGGGGCAAGGAATTCGTCCTGGAGCTGGATGGGCAGGTGGAGCGGCGGGGGATCATCCCGGCCGGGCCGGGGATGACCGTGGGAGAAGCCTTGGAACAGGCGGGAAGAGTTTATGGAGGGCTTTCTCTTCCGGAAGAGGTCCTGGGACAAAAGATCGAAAAAAGCGGGCGCCTTTCCGTGCTTCCGGGAACGGAAGGGCAAGGAAAGGTTCTTTGGGAGCCGCTGTCCCCCGCCAAGGGCAAAATCTTATCCCTCCCCGTCGCCATCAATTCGGCAACGGCCGAAGAATTGGATGCCCTGCCCGGAATTGGGCCCCGGATGGCCCGGGCCATCGTGGAATTCCGGGAAAAATACGGGAATTTTTCCACCCCCGAAGACCTGCTCCGGGTTCCCGGAATCGGGGCCCGGAAACTGGCCGCCCTCAAACCCCGCATTACCGTTCCGTAGGACCCTTTCAGGCCCCAGCCCCGGGAACGGGGATCCTTATTCCGAGTCAATCACTACGTTGGTCAGGGTGCGCAAAACCCCGGGTATCGCCTGTATCTTGGTGACGATGAAATCGCCCAAGACGGAGATGGACTCCGCTTCCACATAGGTCACCACGTCGTAGGGGCCGGTGACGGAATGGGCGGTTTTCACTCCCGGGATCTTGGTGATCTCCCGGGTAATGCCGCGGGCCTTTCCCTGGGTCGTTTCGATGAAGATATAGGCGGAGATAGCCATGGTCCCCCCTCCCTGGGATGCAGATTTCGGAACGGATAAAGGCAACCGAATCCAGGATAGCAACCGAAGCTCGAAAGGTAAAGCCATTTTACACCATTCAAAGAAAAAGCTGAAGTCCCCATCGTTTTGAAAACCCTTGCCAAAATCTTCCGCTCTGGTAGAATGGTCCCGCTTTTTCCCGTTGGGGGGGGGAACCCCAACACCCATTCCGCGTTCGCCATTCCGCATTTCAAACGGGGGGATATTTTGACCGACAACCTGATTCGAAAGACCGCCCAGGCCATTTCCCGGTCCCGGAAGGTGGTGGCCTTTACCGGGGCGGGCATTTCCGTGGAAAGCGGAATCCCGGACTTCCGGGGGGCGGGAGGCCTTTGGGAAAAGTTCGATCCTGCCGAGTACGCCACCATCGAAGCTTTCCTCGCCAACCCCCAAAAGGTCTGGGCCATGCTCAAAGAGATGGGTGACTTACTCGAGAGCTCCCGGCCCAATGCAGCCCACCGGTCCTTGGCCCGGCTGGAAGAAATGGGCCATCTCCGTTCCGTCATCACGCAGAACATCGATCATCTGCACCAGGAGGCGGGAAACAAACGGGTGATCGAATACCACGGGAGTCACAAGAATCTGATCTGCATCCAATGCGGGCGCCGCTATCCCAAGGAAGAGGTGAAGTTCGAATCCCTGCCGCCCCGCTGCGCCTGTTCCGGGGTGTTGAAACCCACCGTGGTGTTTTTTGGGGAGCCCATTCCCTGGGGCGCCCACTTGCAGGCCGTGGAGGAGGCCCGGAATTGCGAGGTCATGCTGGTGATCGGCACCTCGGCCGTTGTATCTCCGGCTTGCGACATCCCGGTCTTGGCCAAGAAGGCGGGCGCGGCCATCGTGGAAATCAACCTGGAAGAGACCGCCTTGACCGGTTCCGTTTCGGACTGGATTCTCAAGGGCCCGGCGGGCCGAATCATGCAGGCGGTTATGGATCGGATGACGGGGGCGGAGTGACCCGCGCAAAAAACCCGGTGGCTTTTTATCCTCTCCGGGGCTATAATGAGAAAAAGGAAATTCGGCAAAGGGGGATCGACCATGGTCGAGATGAAGGTTCACGGATTGTTCTTCGATTCGGAAACCAATCAGTCCGTCGTTGTCCTCAAGGAAGAATCCACGGGACGGACCCTGCCCATCTGGGTGGGCCTCTTCGAGGCCAACGCCATTACCATGGGAATCGAGCACACCTGGACTCCCCGTCCCATGACCCACGATCTCCTGAAAAATATCATCGAAGGGATGAACGCCGTGGTCCGCGAGATCGCGGTGAACGAGCTTCGCTCCAACACCTTTTACGCCCTCATCTCTCTGGAGGTGGGGGGGAAAGTGGTCAAGATCGATTCCCGGCCCAGCGACGCCATCGCCCTGGCTCTAAGAACGAACTCCCCCATTTTCGTGGACGAGAAGGTCCTCGATTCGGCCGGACACTCGGAGGGGAAAGTCAAAAAAGACTCTTCCGACAAATGGATCGATGACCTCTTCGACAAGCTGAAACCAGAAGATTTCAAAACGGAAATGTAGGGAAAGACGGCCCCCACCGAAACCCGGGAACCCGAACCTTTCAGCCCGTGAGACCGATTTCCTCATCCCCAAGCCTGTCTACCCATCGGGAAGCTCCGAATCGAAAACCTCGCGCGGTTAAATTGGCCTTGTTCGACCTGGACGGAACGCTGACCCGAGAAAAAAGCGCCTGGGAGTATCTTCACCGGCGTCTGGGCTTATGGGACGGTCATGCGGAAAGGTACCAGGAAGCCTTTCTCCGCAGGGAAATCGATTACGATCGCTTCTGCCAATTGGATGCCGCCCTATGGAAGGGGATGAAAGTCCGAGCCCTGGAGCAGATGCTGAAAGAAGTGCCCCTCTATGAAGGGATCGAAGGCCTGGTCGCCTATCTCAAAATGAAAGGCATCAAACTGGGGATCATCTCTTCCGGCCTTTCTCTGCTCGCCGATTGGATCAAGGGAAGATACGGTTTCGACTTTTCGGTGGCCAACGAACTCGGGGCCACCGACGGAGTCCTCGACGGAACCATACGGATTCATGTTCACTATGACCAAAAGGGAAAGTGGGTCCGGGAAGCCAAGCGGCAGTTTGGGGTGAAGAAACGCGAGGTCCTGGCCTTTGGGGACAGTTCGGGAGATATCGTTATGTTTCAACAGGCTGGACTTTCCGTAGCCTTCAACTCCCGTTCCCCCGGCTTGAATGAATTGGCGACGCTTTCCGTCCACAGCTCCGACTTGAGAGACCTGATCCCTCCGCTCGTTTCTTATCTGGGTTCGTCCCGGGAAAAATTCCCGGGGGGAACCTGAGATTTTTTTCGCTTTTCCCGGGGCCCACAACCGGGCGTCCCCCAATCCCTCGGGCGGTTTGCGGGCCAAAATGGTTCCATCAAGTTCGAGACATCCCATCCGATGAAAACAGGTATGGAAAAAAAAAGCCCCCTTTTCTCCAGGAAATTTCCTCGCTGGACCGGAACCGGCGTGAAAGTGCTGATTCTACTGGTCTGGGCAGGACTGATGGGGCTGCTCGCCGAGAGAAATTTATTCCAGCCCCAAGCCCTAAAAGTGACCCCGGCTCTGGCCCGGGACGCCCTCAAAACCGGAGAGGAATGGTGGGGAGTGTACTGGAAAGGGGAGAAAATCGGATTTGCCGTCACCGAGCAGGACCTGCGGCAAGAAAGGATTCAGGTCCGGGAGCGTCTCTGGCTGAAAATGGCCCTACTGGGGTTGCCCCAGACGATCGAACAGGCCCTGGATTACACCCTGACCGAAAAGCTGACCCTGGAGTCCTTCGATTTCCAACTCCAGTCGGGACTTTTCCCGTTCCGGATCTCCGGATGGGTGCAGGATAGCCCGCAGGATTCGAGGAAGAGGCTCCTCCTAAAGGTTCGATCGGGCGGGAGGGAACAGGAGCAGCAGGTCGTTCTTACCGAAGCCCCTTTCATCCTGGGGCAGACCAAGCTTCATTTTCTGACCGAAGGATTGGAGGCGGGAAAGAAGTACCGCATCCCGATCTTCGACCCCACGACCCTCAGTTCGGCGGAGATGATTGCCGAAGTGGAAGACCTGGAGCGCCTGACGATCCGGGGGGAAGAGCGGAAACTCTTTCGGGTGCGGCAGGAATATCGGGGGCTCTCCGTAAAATCCTGGATCGATCCGAACGGCCATACCTGGAAGGAAGAGAGCCCGGTTGGGCTCGTCCTAGTCCGGGAAAGCCAGAGCGAAGCCCGCTTTCAGAATTGGAGCTCGGGAAAGCTGGCTGACCTTTTAGCGCTCACTGCCGTTCCGAGCGACCGGGAGATTCCCAATCCCCGGTCCCTTTCCTATTTGCGGGTCAAGCTCCATTCGGGCGGCCTCACCGGGTTGAAGGTGGAAGGGGACCGGCAAACCCGCGTAGGGGATGAGGTGATCATCGAAAAGGAAGATGTCCCACCCCCTGTCCCGGAAAAACAGCCCCTTCCCGACGGTGAAAAAGAGGCGGCCCTGCGTTCAACCCCCTTCATCCAGAGCGATCACCCGGAGGTTCGAGGACAGGCCATGGCCATCGTCGGAGGGTCTTCAGACCCGGTCGAGCGAGTCAGAAAGCTCACCGCCTGGGTGTACCGTGAGGTTCGCAAGCAGCCGGTGATGAGCGTTCCCAGCGCCCTGGAGGTCCTTCGGCAGCGGGTGGGGGACTGCAACGAACACGCGGTCCTATTTGTGGCCCTGGCCCGGGCTTTGGGAATTCCGGCCCGGCAGCAGGCCGGAATCATCTACCAGGAGGGGAAATTCTTCTATCACGCCTGGGCCCAGGTTTATGTGGGAGCATGGCTTACCGCGGACCCCAGTCTCAATCAAGTTCCCGCCGATGCGGCCCATATTCGATTGGTGGAAGGCGACCTGGACAGGCAGGCCGACTTGGTAAAGGTCATCGGCCGGCTGAGGGTGGAAGTAAAGGAGTTTCGTTGATCGAACTACAGGGTCTCACCAAAAAATACGGGTCCTTTTTTGCGGTGCGGGACCTTTGGCTGAATGTCCGGCCGGGAGAAATTTTCGGCTTCCTGGGACCCAACGGCGCCGGGAAGACGACCACCATCCGGATGATGGCCGGACTGACCAAGCCCACCTCCGGAAAAATCCTCTTGGGGGGCAAAGATGTGTTTCTGCGGCCCGAGGAGGCCAAAGCCATCCTGGGATACATTCCCGACCGGCCTTACCTGTACGAAAAGCTGACCGGGGAGGAATTTCTGGAATTCATCGCCGGCCTTCATCGCCTGGAGCGGGGGGACGGGTGGGAAGGGCGCGCCGAAGACCTCCTGGATTACTTCGACCTTCTCCCCTGGCGTCGGGAACTGATCGAAAGCTATTCCCACGGCATGCGCCAGCGGCTGATCATCACGGCATCGCTGCTCCACCGCCCCCAGGTCCTGATCGTGGATGAGCCCGTGGTTGGGTTGGACCCCCGGGGAGTGCGCTTGTTCAAAAGCCTTCTCCAGGACCAGGCGAAGGAAGGAACCACCGTTTTTCTTTCCACCCATATCCTCGGGATCGCCGAGGAACTTTGCTCAAGGATTGGAATCATCCAGGAAGGTCAACTGGTCGGCCTGGGGTCCATGGCGGAACTCCGGGAACAGGCCCAGAGCCGGGACGAACGTCTGGAGCCCCTTTTCCTGAAGCTGACCCAGGAAGAGGAACCCCGAGCGGATCGTCCCGGGATCCCCTGAAGGGAAACGGCCGATGGACGGCTGGCCCGCGCTTCTCCTGCCCAAAATCCGCTCTTTCACTCACCCCATCGGGGAACAGTCGCTCCGGGCGCGGGCGAAGCTGATTTTTTTCATTGCTCTCGCTTTTGGGTTCTGGCTCTTCACCTTCCTCGTTTTTCAGAAGGTCCTGGTCCACTTCCGTTCCGTCGAGCTTTTGGGGGACCTTTTGAACTATCGTCTTCTTTCCATGATGCTCCTCACCTTTTTCTCCATCCTCCTGTTCAGCAATCTCATCTCCTCCCTTTCCACCTTTTTCCTTTCGGAAGACCTGAACCTCATCCTGAGCCGGCCCGTTTCTCTCGACCATATCTACTATGCCCGTCTCACCGAAACCCTGGTGTACAGCTCCTGGATGGTCCTTCTCTTCGCCTTGCCCGTATTTCTGGCCTACGGTTGGGTTTATGGAGCCTCCTGGAAATATTATGTCGTCTTCTTGATAGCCTTGGGGCCCTTCCTCCTGATACCTTCAACCCTGGGGGTCGCCTTGGCCATGGTCCTGGTGAATGTTTTTCCGGCGCGGAGGACCAAGGACATTCTGTTTCTCCTGACCATTTTTCTCGTGGTGGGCCTCTATTTTTTGATCCGCTTTCTCCAGCCCGAGCGATTGGTCAACCCCGATTCTTTCGCCAACCTGGTGGATTATATAGCCGCTCTGAAAGCCCCCTCGTGGACCTTTTCCCCCAGCCATTGGTTCGCCGAAGCGGTGATTCCTTTCCTGCAATCGGCCCCGACCCGGACCGGATTTTATC
>JACAEW010000163.1 GCA_013388675.1 Syntrophaceae bacterium
CTCGATTGGGAGAAGACCCAAAATTCTTTCGGGTTGCTTGCCGAAGCCCTTCCTTGTTTTTCCTCCCGTGCCCAGAGCCTGGAATAGAACCCAGCGGAGACCCACGCTCACCGTGGGCATCGGTTATCCATGCCCGGAATGGGAAAGACCTGAAACACCTTGCGCCCCCGCGGCCCCGGGTGTATCCTGGATTCATGCCTCCGTAGGGGAGGGTTCTCATCGCTCCTCAAAGACTTTGCTCTTCCACCCAGATGGGGGAGCGTCGCCCGTTCCTTTTTGGATCAACCTTAGCTCTTCAAAGGAAGTTGCATCATGGCAACGGACCTGCCCCGGATCCTGAGTCCCAACCTGGGATGCCCGTTCATCCTGTCCCATGAAGAACTCAATTCCAAGGGCTTTAGCCTGGTGATTGCCGCAGGAGCGAATTCGCCCCCCCCTCATCTTTCCCTGACCGTCCGTCCCTCCTATCCCGGTGAGGGGAAGGAAATTTCCCTGAAAATGAGCTGCCCGCAGGAGTTGTCCGGGGCAACTCTTCCCGAAAGATTCACCAGCATCGAGGAAACGCGTTTCTTCATCAGCACCACTCTCAAGACTTTCCTGTTCGGGGGCCAGGCCCGTTTTTTCCGGTACGAGGCCAGACCTGCCCAGGAAACGGGATTCGACGTCTACCGGAAGGTCGTCCAGAAATTCTGCCCGACCCTTTACGACCTTCATTTCGAGGAGCAAGATGGAAAACCCGGATTCGTCCCCCATGCCCTCTGCCTGCGTCCCGGAAGCAAGGATTTGCGGTTCATCCACCTTACCGACCTCCACGTGGCGCTGCGAAACGACCTTTATGCGGCCAATGTGGAAGAAAACATCACGATTCCGGAATTGCAGGACCCGGAAAAGACGAGATTCAACAATTTTAACGACAACCTCCGGCGATTCATCGCTTACGCCAATTCCCTGGCCGATGAGGGACAGCTCGACCTGGTCCTTCTCACGGGTGATCTGATCGATTTCCTGCGGCACGGATTCCAGGAACGGGAGGACTTGGGCCGCAACAACTTTATCCTCTTCCGGAACCTCATCCTGGGGGAGGGGGGGGAGACGCATCCGGGGTTGAAAGTCCCCATCTTTACCAGCACGGGAAACCACGATTGGAGGTTTTATCCCTACAACCCCGAGGTCCACTATGGAGTCTACAACATCAACCGAGAGGTGGCCCAACAGCTTGACCTTTTCTGGGCCGACGAACAGGAGGAAATTTCCCGGAGGGGCGACAGTTTTTACGCCAAATTGCTCAGGGAAGGAAGCTCTATCTCCAACAAAACCCGGTTCGGCAAGCTGATTAATTGGGGGCTGCGCTACCTGGAGAAGTGGCAGGTCAAACTCCTGACTCCGGTGAGCGTTGCCGCGCTGACCGGGTTGGGCGACAAGTTTCCCTTGCTAGGGAGCTGGGTGCAAAAAATTGTCGGACCCTACGACAACCTGTTCTGGAGCGCCCTCTCCCTGGCAGGCATCCCCGTAGCCATGGAGGCGGTCACGGGCTACATCAAGCGATTCACCCGGAAGAGAATCTTCGATTTAATGGCCATAGAGGCAGGCTGGCAGGCGCTCAAGGATTATTTCCTGACCATCAACCCCTATTTCAACTATGCCTTCCGCGCGGGAAACCATTATTTCCTCATGCTGGACACGGGCCACGATTGTGTCCGGGCCCAGCATTTATGGGACGACGGGGACAAGAAGCTGGGACCGGTGTCCATCCGGGACAACACCATCGGTCAGTCGCCGGATTCCATGGCCTTCTACGATATCAACGAATATTATCCCTACAGTCAAATCGGCTGGATTGAGAGGGTGATGGAACTGATCCAAAAAGAGAAGAAGGAACCCTTCCGGGTCTTTGTGGGCCTCCATGCCCCTCCGGCCAACCTTTCCAAGAGTGAAGCCCGAAAAGCCCTGAAGGAGGCGGGGGATAAAAGGGAAGGAATCCTGCTGCCCGAGGGTGAATACAATATCCGTTATGGAACGATCAACCACTACCTGAGCCATTTTTACCACCTCTGCTTGGGACGGACCGAACAGAGGCCGGAAGAGATACGCCATCCGCCGGTGGACATGGTCCTGGCCGGGCATGCCCACTGGAAGCTGGAATTTCGCCTGGCTTGGAATGATCGGAAGAAAGGGCCGGCGGTTTATTTCGGGAATTTCACCGGAAAAAGCCAAAACCTCAGGCAGGATTTCGATGGATTTCGCCCGTTTCTTTTCCAAACTCCCGGCTGCGGCCCTCGGGAGAGCTTCTCTCCGGAGCCGCCTTACTTCCGGTTAATAGAAATCGGCGAAGACGGCAAGGTTCTATCCGCGGGGGTTATGAGGCTCGATGGCCAGGGGAAAGCCCAGCCCGGAGAATTCGTAATGGATTCAGGTCCAGGGGATGGTTCTTCTGCTTGACACCGGGGGTTTCATTTCTTAATATTTCCTAAGGTGGGCAAAAATGAGGAGGGAGGCCAATGGCCCGTTTTATCAACAAATGGATCTCCTGGTACCTGGTTTTGGCCATGTTCGTCATCGGGGTGACTCCCCGCGCGTACGCCGGCTTTGCTCCGTCGGAAATCATCGGCCTTTCCCCGGCCGATCGAAACGCGGATCTCCGAAAAATCCAGTTTTTTCTGGAAATGAAAATGGTTCAAGAGCGGCTGAGGCAGTTCGGCTATACCCCCGAAGAGGTCCAGTCCCGCCTGAGCCAGGTGGACGACCAGCAGCTGCATCAATTAGCCCTGAAGCTTGACGACCTGAACGTGGCCGGGGACAGCGGCCTGGGAGTCGTCATCGCCCTGCTCATCATCGTGATCCTGGTAATCGTCATCATCCAGCTTCTGGGGCACAAGATCGTTATCAAAAAAGATTGAAACCCAACCCCCCTTGCCCAGCCTGACCGAAGTTCCATTTCTTCCCGGGATCAGAAAAGGGAGATTCCTCCGGGCAGGGGTCCGCCTCGGCATTCTTTTCCTGATCTCCTTCCCCTGGAGCTGCGCCGGCCCTTCTCCGAAATTCCCCTCCCCGGCGGCCCGGATGATCGCGGGAGTGCCTTTTTTCCCCCAGGACGATTTTCAATGCGGTCCCGCATCCCTGGCCGGGGTTTTGAATTATTACGGCCTGCGGCTGACCCCCGCGGACATATCCGCGGAAATCTTCAGCCGGCAGGCCCGGGGGACGCTGGACATGGACATGGTTTTCTATGCCCAGAGAAAGGGGATGAAAGCCGAGCAGTACGCGGGCAGCATCGAAGATTTGCAGCGGAATCTGGATTCCCGGCGGCCCCTCATTGTTCTCATCGATCAGGGGTATTGGGTCTATCAGAGCCATCATTTCATGGTGGCGGTGGGGTACGATGAAAGCGGTTTCGTATTCAACTCGGGGAAGGAAGAGCGTAAGCTCATACAAAGGGATGCTTTTTTAAAAACCTGGGAAAAAACCAAATTTTGGACCTTGCGGATCACCCCCCCATGAAAAAAAGGGCTTTCTCCTTGCTGTTCGTTCTTTCCGCCTTTCTCTTTACGACGGCCTGCTCCTTCCCCCGGGTAATCATCCTGAAGGACCCCTTGACCCCGGAGGAGCACCTGAACCTGGGGGTCACCTATGAACAGCAGGGCGATTTCGACAACGCCATCAAGGAATACAACCTGGCGGCCAAAAACCTGCCCCGGGCCTTTCTTTACCTGGGAAACGCCCATTTCCAAAAAGGGGAATGGAAAAAAGCCGAGGGGTATTATCGCCTGGCCATCGAGAAGGAGCCCGCTAACGCCGATGCCCACAACAACCTGGCTTGGCTCTATTTCACACGGAGGGAGCGATTAGACGAGGCCGAAAAATTGGCCCAAAAAGCTCTGGAGTTAAACCCCGGCAAAGGAGACCTTTACCGGGATACGTTGATCAAGGTTCGGGAGATCAAGAAAGTTCCCGCGCAGTGACCGAAGACCGGGTTCGTGTTGGATTTCCCGGGTTTAATCCGCCATCCAATTCCTGAATCGAATAACTCTCTAAATACTCCGGCGGTAGCCGACGAAAGTCCAAAGGTCATTCATCAGGTTTTCATAATCCTTCCGGAGCTGTTCATACATCCTGGCATTTTCGATGGCCAAAGCCCCCATTTCCGCCAGGGCTTCTAAGAAACCTATTTCTTCTGGGGAAAAGACCCTGGGTTGGGTGGTATATAGGCGCAGGACACCGATAACCCGTCCTTTGATCGAAAAAGGAACCGAAACAATGCTGGATATCCCCTCTTCCGCCGCTTCTTTCTGGTATTGGGCGCGGGGGTCCTCCGCAGCATTGTAGATGCTCACGGTTTTTCCTCCCATGGCTTCGGCTATGCTGCGGTCCGCGGCCACGGCCCCCTTGGAAATATATTTTTCGCTCAACCCATGAGCGGCCACGAGTTCCAGCGTCCGCTTCGAGGGGTCCAGCAGGCGAATTGCGCATCCTTTCAAATTCATCACCTGGCTGACCTTCATGGCCAGCATTTGCAAGACTTGCCCAATGTCCAGGGTGGAATGGATAGCCTTTACCACTTCCCGGAAGGAATCAAAAAATACTTTTTCCAGAGAATTCATGGCCCACCTCCTTTTTGTCTATGCGCCCAAAGAGATTCGCCCATCGAGGAAAAAAAGGTATGAGTTTAGCCTTTTGAAGTGGCCTCTTTAAATCCCCGCTCCGCCCCCCTTTTTCAAAGGGGGGAACGGGGGGGATTTTTGGAGATGCCTTTCTCAAAAGCTACATGTTGAGATATATGGCCCCTTTTTTCAAAAGGCTAAAGTGTTACAAAAAAAGGAATCATTC
>JACAEW010000225.1 GCA_013388675.1 Syntrophaceae bacterium
GCGTGATCGCTCTCATTCTCTCTTCACCATCTTCTCCAGAAGCCGTTCGGCCCGGACCGGGTTGAAGGCCCCGCACTCGCAGCATTTGGCCATGAGGTTCGCCGCCTTTTTGGGGGTCAATCTTCGCAGTTTGACGTAATCCACCATCTTGCGGATGAGGTTAAAAGACACCATTCCGTGGCCGCACAGGGTATTGACTTCCAATATCTCCCGCTCGGGAAGCCGGTCTTTGGCCCCCCAAACCCCCAGGGAATGCTCCACGCTGTGGCGTTCCAGCCCCGCTTTCCGGCAGCAGGCCTGAACTTCATCCAGAAGCCCGCTCACATTGATGGAGATTCCCAGGTCGGCCCGGATCAGTTCCTCGATGACCTCCTGGAGGGTATCCAAATCGGTGAAGACCGCTGCGGCCCCTTCGCCGTCGGCCCGGTCGGCCAGAAATTTCTGGACGCCCACGTCCTCCTGGAGGATATTCCCCATGTACCCGTCGCCCATGTTGACGGGGTTATATTTCAAACAAATGCGGATGAACTCCTGAATCTTGGGCCCCGAACCCTGCGAATTGATCCCCTTGGCCAGGGTGCAGAAGATCACATAATCATTCTTCAAGCCCTCCGGACTCCCCCTCCTATGTAACGTGTTGGTCATGGTCTAATCCTCCTTAAAAAAAGGGCGCCCCATCCCAAGGTTGGTTTTCCCGTTGGGAGAAAGGCGGTAACCCGCTTTTCTCACCCACTCCTCATGGGGAACGGACCCATCCGGCAGGCATTTGGAGGATACCCCCACGCTGATTACCGTATCAACCTCCCCTGCCGCCTTTTCCAGGGCTCCCAGAATTTGGGGGATCTTTTCCAGGCGGGTTTTCATCTCGATGATCGCGGACATGACCTTTTCATCCAGGACCTCTACTTTCATCTTCCCGGTTTTCGGGTCGGCCATCAGGTGGGTGACGGGGTTTTGGGGCTCGAAGAAAGGTTCCAGGGGGGCCAAAGCCATGGCCACTTTTTCCACATCGCGGAAGCGGGCGCCGATCCCGGGCCGGCCCAGTTCTACGACCACCCCCGCCTCTCCCCTCCGGATTCTTCCGGTCACGTCGTTGGACTTGATCTCCTCGGTACCCCGCCCGCCTATACCGGTCCCCGGATGGACCGTCGTGGGATCGCTGAAAGCCGCCCGGAGGCTCCGGGGCCATTCCAACTGCGGCGGAGTCAGGGCGCCGGTGGGGCACACATCCACCTCCGCCAGGTACCCCAGGCGGAAGCTGGAAAGAACCTTACGGATAATCCGCACAAACCAGGGCGGATACCCCTCATTCCGCAAAACCCGGTAGCAGGTATTGCACTCCACGCACTCGTCCTGGTTCACCGCCGACTTTCCGTCCTCGTCCAGGTAGATGACCCCCATGGTGCAGACGGCGTGACAATTGCCGCAGCCGACGCATTTCTCTTTGTCGATTTCCATACGCCTTCAAAATTCCCTTCCAATAAGGATTTTGCGAAAATCCGGCGCTCTCTTCGCTTACCATTCTGAATCTGGCAGGATAAACGGATTCGGATAACCTAACAGGCACATTGGGGTAGGTTATTGGAAGCGAACCGGCAGTTTTAAAAATTATACCCTGGAAGGCCCTTTTCTTCAATTTCGGAATCCGGATGCCAGTGTTCCATCTCCTCCGGCGGATTGATCATCAGAGACAATTCGCGGAGCCAACGCTGGGGACTCTGGTTTTGCTGGCGGCCCTGCGGGGAAATCGGTCTCCTGGACTGGCATGGGGGGAAGTCGGGCTAGCCAGCTGGCTGCTGATCGCGATCGGGCTCGTTTATGCGGCCTGGGGCATCCGGAATGCCTGGCGCAGCCGCCGACACACCCATCTTCACCAGCACGAAGACGGGGCGATTCACGGGCACGATCACAGGTTTTACACAGCTCACGCCCATCCTCATACTTCGGGCCGGGGGGTCACTTTTTGGTGGTTCTTCTTTGTTTTCGTACTCGGCCCCTGCGAGCCGCTGATCCTACTCATCATGTACCCGGCCGCCCAGCACTCCCTATCGGGCGTAATCCTCGTGGCGATGCTCTTTGGACTGATCACCGTGGCTACTATGACCGCGATCACCTCGCTTCTATCCGCCGGCGTATCCCTTCTGCCCCTGATGCGGACCGAACGTTGGTCCCATGCGGCGGCGGGCCTGATCAATGCCGGTTCAGGCCTGGCAGTAGAATCTTTGGGGCTGTAGCCGGCGATCCAATTCCGCCAGACTTTCGGCCATCTGAACCCGTCCGCCCGGATACCGAAGCCCGACTGACCAGTATCCTACCTGTCGGGGTATAAAGTTTTCTGCCGGCGCCAACGTCATCATTATATGGTTACCTTTCAGGGTGCGCTTACGGCAGCGGGCATGGGAAGATTCGAATGCCGCCATGGTTGCAGGTGCCGACCCGCCCGGGGAAACGGGAGAGGTCAAGGGGTGATGTTTGGAAAGGGGAAAACCGATGGTAAGCGACCTGGCGGGGGCGGTCGTTATTTCCCTTTTTGACGGGGTTCAGGAACCCCAGAAGCAGGTCGCTTACCTGCTCCGGTTTTTCCTGCTGCACCCACCGGTTGGTTCTCCGCCCCATCAGCGCTTTGATTGTGATAGTCGGCACGCAGGAACGAGTGCAATCCTTGCGGACAGCGCCACATGCCCTTATTCGCAATTCTTTTGGAAAGGAGAAAAAACCGGGGATTAAGGAACTGATTCCAATCTGCCGATATATCTATTACCGGGCAGGTCCGGGGAAATTTAAGGAACCCGCATTGCCGATCGTAACGGCAGGAATTTTGATCGCTGGATTATGGGAGGAAGACTTTTCCGTGAAATGTCCAAAATGTGGCCGTTTGGTGCCGGACAGGAGTGAAAGTTGGATGCCCTGGGGGACGTGGGTCAGAGTGGAAGCGTTCTCCAAAGCAAGGTCGGAATTTCCGATCCGATCGGCCTCCTCCGGGGGAATGGAAGAGCGTAATCGAAGAATTCAAACTACCGAGCAGGAGATGAATCATAAAAACCCCGGGGGTCTTCAGCTATCCATCAGGGACAGGGTAGAAGAAATAATCAAAAATGGCAAAGGGCGGAGTGAGGAAACAGGCCCATCTCCCAGCAGTTCCATTGAATCGAAAAAAAGGGCCGGGAGAAAGAAAAAGAGTATGAGTTCCCTGGAAGCAATTCGATTGCTGCTGAAGGAAGAATAATCCGCAGGCGAAAAAGGCTCGCGTCCCCGGCATTCCAGATTTCCGGACGACGAATTCCCGGTCCGCTCATCGGAGCCGAGAAAATTGTTCGTTTCCCAAAACCTTGGTTTTGCGGCCGGGCACCCAGGCTCTAAACCTGTTCCGTCTTCTTCTCGGTTGCTGCCGATTCATCGGATTCTTTCACTGGGGCTGGTGCAGATTCAGCCTGCAAGGGTTCCATCTTCCTTTCTTCCTTACCTTCAACGTCGGGCGCGGCAATCACCTCTTCTGCCGCCGGGGCTTTGCCAACCAATCTTTCATACCAGATCGGATGTCGCTTGCGGGCATATTCCAGGTCCATTTTCCCCGTAAAGATGGGCTTCACCATCGGCCGGTTCACCTTGAAGATAAGGGCGGCCACATGAGCGATGATTCCCAGGAGGAAGAAGAGAGTCGCAAAGGTGTGGACTAGGGTGATCAGAGTGATGAACCAGGGGGGAAAATAGACAGGGGGCAAGTTTTTGAGAACCTTGAAAATCCCGGTGATCACCAGGATCAGGCCGACCACCGCAAGATACACGTAAGCCAGCCGCTGTTCGGGAAGATACTTGTCCGCTTTGGGTTCCTCCCCAAAACCAAACATGCTCAGGATCGTCCTTGCCGAGTCCCGGATATCCCCTTTCCGGGGCAGCAGTCCCCGGTGGCCGAGCCATCCATGATAAACGGCATGGAAAACCATGACCGAGACAAAAACGATGGCCGCCAGGTAATGGATTTTCAGGTTGACATAAAAATCACCCGCCCAGCTTAGTCCGGGGATTTCGGTCACCATGTACCTTTTGTACATGGGCAGCTCCCCGAAACCGCTGAAGACCAAAACCAACCCGGAAATGGCCAAGACCCAGTGCTCCAGCCGTTCGACGAGGCTGTGACGGAGGACGGCTCCCTCTTCCTGCAGGATTCTTTCCATGGCTTATTTATCCCCCTTTCCTTCCTTGGTCCTCTGGTAAAAAACCAGGCCGACGGCTCCCGCCATGGCCGCCAGCGGTCCGAAGAGAAATCCCTTGGCCCAGCGGTTCACTTCGTCCAAGGCGTTTTGGACTTTTCCCATGAGAAGGGACGATTTGTTCTCCTGGAGACGGGCATGGATCTTTTCGAAAGGAACCTTGCTGACGTAGAAAGTTGAAGTCCCTCCATTTTCCCTCTCCCCGTAGATATAGCCGTTGATTTCTTTGGCCCGGGCCTGGGCCATTTTTCGAATCTCTTCTCTTCTTCCGAATAAAAGAGGTCTCCGGTTGCCCAATCGTCTTTCGCAAGCCTCCACGCAGGCCGGGATCATTCCTTTCTTCAGCCGGTCATGGCAAAGGTCGCATTTATACATGACCCCGCCGCCGGCGGGGATGGGCTGAAGCTTCAGGTAAAGACCTACCCCGCTCTGCCTTTGGGGGATTCCCCATGGGCAGACGGCCTTGCACTTGGCCCCTCCCATGCAGAGGTCATGGTTGATCACCACGGCCGCATCCTCATATTTGTTAAGAGCTCCGAAGGGACAGAGATTCGCGCAGGGAGGATTGTCGCAATGCATGCAACGGCGGGGAATGAAAACTTCCTCCCCCTCAATCTGGACTTTTTGTACCGTAGTCCAGTTGTAGGGGGTGAGACGGTCGATCACCCCTTTCTTCTTGGACCAGTCATCATGGGTCTTCTGGGGCCAGAGGTCCCGGATGGGTTCCTGGGGAGCGGGAAACTGGCTCTCGTTGACCTTGCGGCAGGCCTCTACGCACCTGGGCATGGGCTCGCCTTTGCAGCCGTCGCACCGGGTCAGGTCGATGAGCGTGGCATAAGTCCCGGTTTTGGCCGAAGCCTCCGGGCTGATTCCCATCAGGCCCGCAGCCCCCAGGGCGGCGGCCACGCCCCCGCGTTTCAGAAAACTCCTACGGCTTAACTCTTTCTTTCCTTCCATTTTTCTCCTCCCTTCGAATGGGTGGACCCGCCGATACCCCCTGAATTCAGTTCCAGTCCAGGTAGCGGGACATGGCCCGGTGGAAGTCCTTGA
>JACAEW010000202.1 GCA_013388675.1 Syntrophaceae bacterium
GAAAGAGTTGGGGGAGGGGGATAAAAAAGAAATCGGGTCTTCTCCCGATCGAGTGGGTGCTTGAGGAAGATTTTGAGCTTCCCGGGTCTACCCCTGCCGGAAGAGAGTTGGCCGGGCCCCGGGCGGCATCCCGCCCGGGGCAGGACATCCCGAGGCAGCGGTTCTTCCGTCGGGTCGCGTCGGAAATGAATGGGGTTGTCCCTGTTTAAGCTGGGATTTTGTTTTAGGCGAAGGGTTCGGGGACCGGTGCCTTGCGGAAGCCGGGCCAGCGCTCCGGAACCCCGGATTTTTCCCGCCGAGGCTGTCCCGCCCCGGGCGGGATGCCCCCCTGGGCCTTTGCGATGGAATCGTTTTTTCCCTTTCTACCCACTCGATTAGGAGAAGACCCATTTTATTTTTTACGAGTTCATCAAATTTCCATCGAAAGAATTCCCCCAATCAGATTGGAGGAGTAAAAGGAGGATGACCGAATGAAACCGATTTTGATTCTTATTGCCATCATGGCCCTGGTCTTGGCCGGCGGAAACCCGGCAGAAAGCCAGGAATTCAATCTGAAAATGACCACGGTGGTGAAAGCTCCGCATCCCTGGATTTCTTCGGGGCAGTATATCCAGAAGGCCTTGAAAGAAAAAAGCGGCGGGAAAATCACCGTCACCCTTTACGACGGTGGAAGGTTGGGGAGCGACGAGGTGACCCTCACCAGTTTGCGTGATGGCACGGTGGACCTGTACGTGGGCGGCTCCGGCAACGTGGCCACTTACGTTCCCGAACTCAGCTTTTTCAACCTCAGCTTCCTTTTCAAGGATCAGAAGCATTTCGAGGAATCCATCAAGGCCGGCAGTCTTGTGGATAAGCGCTTCCGGGAAATCACCGAAGGGCGTAAGGTCGGCTTTGAGTATCTCGCTCTTGCCGGGGGGGGCTTGAGGAATATGAGCAACCGCCTGAAACCCGTTCGAAACATAGCCGACATTAAAGGAATGAAGATGCGCGTTCCCGGGGGACCGGTTTCCGCCAGGGTCTGGAAGGAATTCGGCACCCTTCCCGTTTCCCTCCCCTGGACCGAGCTTTATACCGCGTTGCAAACCGGGGTCGTGGACGCTTGCGAAAGCACGGTCCCCGGTTATCGATCATCCAAGCTCTATGAAGTGGTCAAGCACCATGCGAAAACCGAGCATGAATTCATGGTGTCCATCTTTCTCCTGAGCGAAAAAACCTACCAGAAGATGCCGGCCAATTACCAGACCCTCGTCCGGCAAACCGTGGCCGAAGCGGCGGTCATCTGCACGGATGACGGGGTGAAATTAACCGAATCGATTTTGGCCGACCTAGGAAAAAGAGGAGTGCAAATCACCGAGGTGGACAAAGCGGAATTCATCACCCGCTCCGGGCCGGTGCAAAACGAAGAGGCAGCCAAGGCCAAACTGACCGACCTGCTGGAATCCATCCGAAAATCAGCCGCTTCCTTCTAGAAGGGCGTTGCCCGGGAACGGGGGGGAATTCTTGCTCCTTCCGCTTTCCCGGGCTCCGGGTTTCAAGCACCGTTGGGGATTGGAAAAATGAGCCGGTTTACGAAGGCAATGAATGGGGTCGAGCGCCTGGAGGTTTGGCTTTCCCAGATTTTGGTGATTGTACTGATCGGCGTGGTTTTCCTCCAGGTCTTGGCCCGTTTTATCTTCCACTGGGAAGTTCTGTGGACCCTGGAAGCGGCGATTTTCTGCTTTGTCTGGACGATCATGCTGGGGTCCTCCATCGCCGTCCGCCGCGGACTGCACTATACCATCGATGTCCTTCCCCGGAGTCATCCCTTCATCAAAACCATGGGCTATGCCGGGATCCTGACGCTGGCCCTGGTCTTCGCTTGGTACGGGACCATTTTCTCCGTGTCCGAATGGAAGCGTTTTTCCCAGCCCAGCATGATCCGCATTACTTTCTTCGTAAGCTGCATCCCCTTCATGGGAATCACCTCGGCGCTTTTCATTCTTGAAAAAATCTTACAGGATTTCCGCGGGACCCCCCAAAGGGAAGTCAAAGACTGAATGGAACTGATAATTTTAATCGGAAGCTTTTTTCTCCTGGTGATCCTGGGGGTTCCCATCGCCTTCGCTCTGGGGATTTCCTCCCTGATCATCTGCCTCCTCATGGGTCTGCCGATTACCACCTTGATCAATCAGACCTTCCACGGAATCAACAGCTTCGTCCTCCTGGCCGTGCCGTTCTTCCTGATCGCCGGGAACCTGATGAATTTAGGCGGAGTCACCGACCGGTTGACCCGGCTGTCTAGGTGCCTGGTGGGACACATCCGGGGGGGGCTGGGACATGTCAACGTCCTGGTCAGCATGATCTTTGCGGGCCTTTCGGGATCGGCGGCCGCGGATACGGCCGGCGTGGGGGGAGTTCTGATTCCGGCAATGCTGAAGAGCGGTTTCGACAAACCCTTTACCGTAGCGATCACCGCCGCATCATCGACGATCGGGGTCATCATTCCGCCCAGCATTCCCATGGTCCTTTACGGAGCCTTCGGCGAGGTTTCCATCGGAGCCCTGTTTTTGGGGGGGGTGATCCCGGGAATCCTGGTTGGGTTGAGCCAGATGCTGGTTGTGGCGATTTTGGCCGCTCGCCGGAATTATCCCTCCTATCCGAGGGCCTCTTTGGGAGAGGCCGCCCGATCCATTTGGGAATCGCTCCCTCCTCTCGGGATGCCCATCCTGATCATCGGGGGTATCGTAGGAGGAGTCTTCACTCCGACCGAAGCTTCGGTGGTCGCCCTGGTTTACGGTCTAATCATCACGATGTTCATCTACCGGGAATCCGAGGTAAATTTGAAACGCCTTCCCCGATTGCTGGGCGAAACGGCCCTTTTTTATTCGCTCCCGTTGATCTGCGTGGCCACTTCGGGAGCCTTCGGATGGCTGATCGCCTATTTGAACGGTCCCCAGCTCATCGTCGGCTTCGTCGAAAATTTATCCCTGGGGTACTACGGGATGTATGCGGTCATCATTTTCATGCTGCTGATCCTGGGAACCTTCCTCAGCCCCATCGTCATTATCATCGTCTTCCTGCCCGTCCTGCAGGGACTGGGCGATATCGTCCAGATCAACCCGGTCCATCTGGGGGTCATCACCGTCATGGTCACCGCCATCGGCCTGATCACTCCTCCTTATGGAATGTGCCTTTTCATCGCCGCGGGCCTGGCCGACCTGTCAATCATGAAATCTTTCAAAGCCATGCTGCTGCTGATTGGCATGTTCCTTGTGGTCGTAACCTTTTGCGTGGTCTTTCCAGAGGTCATCCTTTTTCTGCCGAAACGACTCATGCCCACGGCGGTCTAATTTTCTCGCTTTTCGATTCCGGAAACCAAGTCCCGGATCGCCCTCAGGTTCTCGCGGGGGATACGCAGGGACATGACGCAGCCGGGGGCGATGATGAAGCGGGACTTCCCCATGGACGACAGGATTCGGAGAGTCTTTTCTCTCACCTCGGATACCGAACCGGAGCAAACCCATCCGGCCCGCTCCAGCCCCCCCACCACGACGCCGGGGAAAGCCTCCCGTCCATCGGTCAGGGAAAGGGAAGCATCCTCCCAGCTCATGGCCGCCACCGGGTAATCCTTATACCGATCGAAAAAGATTTTCTGGCCATGGAGGTGCATGATGGAAAAGGAGGATCGCCTGCGGACCTTCTCCAGGAGCCGCTTTTCGTAGGGTTGGCACCATTTTTCATGCTCCGCCCGAGTCAGCAATTGGTCTCCCGCAAACTGGGTCGCAAAAAAAATCCCCGAAGCGCCCTCCTCGAAACAGGCGGCGATGTAGTCCTCTTCCTTGGCCGAAATGGTTTCCAGGGCCGATCGGAGAGCGGGAAGATTTTCTCTCATATGGGACAGGAGCAAATCCCGCCCCGCCATTTTGGCCGCGGAAGTCAACGGAGAAAAGACAGTTTGAAGAACGGGGGTAGCCGGTCCGACCGCCTGGCGGACCTCCCGGAGGCAGCGCAGCTCCCGCCCCCGGGCACCTTCCCGCGGATTTCGTCTGGAGATTTTGCCCCAGTCCTCCGGGCTGCGGATAGGCCCGGACAGGAGTCTCTTGAATCCCATTTCCGGGTCCGGGTCTCCCACCTTGCAGCCCCAATCCTCTACCCCATACATGCCGCTGGGCATCATCTTGATGAAGTCCGAATCATACTCCCGGTGATCCCGGACAATCGCTTCCGCCAGGAGCTTGGGATTCTCATCGATCTCCGGGTAGTGCCACCAGAAACTGACCGGAACCCGGTCCCCCGGTTTCCCCTGGATCACGGCCAAAATCCGCTCTTCCTTGTTCATTTAAAACCTCCTCCGGGAAATAAAGAGATGATTTTTTCATAACTTGATTTTTTGTATCAATTTAGCCCTTTGAAAGACATTTAAATCCCCCTCAATCCCCCTTTTTCAAAGGGGGAAAAGGCCTCAAGATTCATTCAATTCCCGCAAATAACTTCTCCTCCCTTTGGCAAAGGGAGGCCGGGAGGGATTTCTGGCAAGGCCGTTTCAAAACTCTGAACTGTTACGATTTTTTAAGTTATTCAAAAAATCCGCTACCCCTGAGCGAATTTTATCCCGAGAGTGATTATCGCCGTCAAGAAGGCCTTTTTCAATGTTTTTTATTGTCCCCCGGGTAGGCTCCTAATGGGAAGATTCTGTTTGACTCTCCCCGCCTTCCCGGTATAAATAGAAAGAATCCATGGGCGCTCCTTGCTAAGTTTGCCTTGGGGAGCGGTAGGGAACCCTCGCTCCGATAGTTTTTTCTTCGGCGATGATTTCATTTGGGGGGAAAATCAATGGTTGAGAAAAGGATTCGAGTGAGGGTTTTTCGGTTCAATCCTTCCGCGGACCAGGAGCCGCATTATCAAACCTATCAGGTCCCCCTGGAACCGGGAATGAGTGCGATGACCGCTCTGGATTATATTTACCAGAATCTGGACGGCACCCTTGCCTATTACGATCATGCCGCTTGCGACCTGGGCATCTGCGGCCGATGCACGGGGATGATCGATGGAAAGCCCGGCCTCTTCTGCCAGACGGTCCTCCAGGGGGATGTAACTCTGGAGCCCGCCTCGAAAGAAAAAGTGATTAGAGACCTTGTAGTCCAAAAAACCTGAAGAGGGAACGGTGCGGGGCAAGGGAATCGAAGTTTTGAACCCATGCCCCCTCACCTCTTGCATCTAACCTTTTCTGCATGGAGGATTTATGGCCGACAAAAAACAAATGCTCACCAAAGAAGAGGCTTTCCAGCAGGTCAAATCCATGATCACCCGGGCGGCCCTGATCCATTGGGCCTTTGCCAAGACCCTGATCGACGAACTGGGCGAGAAAAAGGGAAAGACCTTGGCCAAAAAGGCGATCAAACTCTACGGAAAGGAAGTGGGAAAGCGGGTCAAGGAACGGACCCTGGCCAGGAGCCTCCCCCTGACCCGCGACAACTTTCAGGACGACCTGCCCGACCTGGGTTGGGCGGACAGGGAAAAGGTGGAAGTGGACGGAGAGATCCGCTCCCGGATTCATACTTGCCACCTGGCCAAAGTCTGGCAGGAGCTGGGAGTCCCGGAACTGGGCCGGATCTACTGTTTCGTGGATCAGGCCAAATATGAAGCCTACAACCCGGAACTCCAGTGCGTCCATGTGAAGAACGTCCTGGACGGGGACCCCTACTGCGAGTTGGCTGTAAGGCCGAAAAAAAGCAAAGCGAATAAAGAATAGTTTTGAAGGGTAAATCCTTTCCCTTGGTATGAAATTAGCCTTTTGAAATGGTCTTCTTAAATCCCCCCCCTCCGCCCCCCTTTTTTTAAAAGGGGGGAACGGGGGGATTTTTGCAGATGCCCTGCCATGCGCTCTGCGCTTTGCTCTATGCGGTTTAGGAGAGGGCCATGTCTGAACGAACCATCGAAACGGATGTCTTGGTTGTGGGAGGGGGCGGAGCGGGTTTTCGGGCCGCCATAGGCGCACGAGAGGCCGGAGTCCGCGCTCTTCTCGTCAGCAAGGGGCCCCTGGCCCGCTGCGGGGCGACCCCCATGGCCGGAGCGGATTTTACCCTGGACGGTTTGAGCCTAAGCCAAATGGGGTTTCCGGGGGAGCCGAGGGACAGCAAAGAGAAGTTTTTCAACGACATCGTCACCCAGGGTTTCTACTTGAACAATCAGAAGCTCGTGGAACATTACATCCGTCAGGCCCCGGCAAGACTGAAGGAGCTTCTCGACTGGGGGATGAAGGCGGACAGTTCGGAGCAGCGGGCCATTTTTACCTCCGGCCTTGGGCTGATCGATGCCTTGTACCGCCGGGCGAAAAACTGCGGTGTCGATTTCCTGGAAGATGTAATGGTCCTCGACCTAGTCACTCAGGGGGGGAAAGTATTGGGCGCCCTGGGTTTGGATGTTTCCACCGGCGATTTTATCCGTTTCCGCGCCAAAGCTGCGGTGATGGCTACGGGAGGATGGCATAAGGCCTTCTGGCCGAACACCGGCATGCGGGACCTGTCGGGCGAGGGAATCGCCATGGCCAACCGGGCGGGGGCCGAAATCGGCAACATGGAATTTATCACTTTCTGTTGCAATATCCTCCTCTGGCCCCCTCTCTGGCGGGGGTCTCTGGCCACATACATCCTGAGCCTCCGATTCGACGCCGAGCTGACCAACAGCGCCGGGGAAGTCTTTCTAAACAAATACGATCCCTTCGTGGTCAAATGGGGCACCTATATGGAGTGGAACAAAGGATTTGTTTCCTTTGCTTCCACGAGGGAAATCCGGGACGGAAAGGGGTCTCCCCACGGGGGGGTCTTTTTCGGGCTCGGCTCTACTCCCTTCGATACTTTTGAAAAAATCGCGCTGGGCCGATTTCCCAACTGGAAATACAAGGCCCTGGACCTGTCGGCGATGCCCCGCCTAATGAAAGAGGGGAAGCTTCTTGAAGTGGGGCCGGTGGTGGAGTATTTCGACGGAGGGATTGTCGTCAATGAAAGGTTCGAAACCTCGGTCGAAGGCCTTTATGCAGCCGGAGAATGCACGCTGGGGCCTTTCGGGTCCAATCGGGTGTGTTCGGCCATTACCGAGATGCTCGTTCACGGCGCGGATGCCGGCCGGAACGCCGGGGAGTACGCAAAAAATGCTGGGACCTCCGAGCTCCCCGCCCAACCCCTGCAAGCCCTCCGGGAAAAGGCGGAACAACCTTTGCGCTTGAAAGACGGGCAGAAGCCCGCCCCCATCCGGCGGAAAGTGCAGGAAATGGCTCACCAGAACCTGAGTCCCATCCGCACTCAGAAGGAACTATCCTCTTTTCTCTATTTCCTCGACCAAACCATCCAGGACGACCTTCCCCACCTGGCCACCGCTTCCAAGGCCCGCGCCTACAATAAAGAATGGCTGGATGCCATCGAGCTGGAAAACATCCTGCATCTCCTAAAATGCGCCACCATCGGCGCCCTGCACCGGAACGAGAGCCGGGGGGTCCATTTCCGGGAGGATTTCCCCTACACCGACAACGACAACTGGCTGAAGGAAAACATCATCCGGTTCGAGAAAGGCATCCTGGAGGTTTACCGTCGCCCGGTCACCGTTACCTCAAAAACCCCGCCCAAGGAAAAGGTCCCTTACCTGGAAATGCTCAAAAAGATGATGGAGAGCCGGTCGGAGGTGGGAGGGCATCACTAAACGAGAAGGCTTTAAGGGTCCAACGCATGGCGCAATAAGTCCGACGGTCTTTTACATATCTAAATTTTATAAGGGTCTTCTCCCAATCGAGTGGTTAAGAAGGGAGAAAACGACTCCATCGCCCAGGCCCAGGGGGGCATCCCGCCCGGGGCGGGACAGCCTCGGCGGGAAAAATCCGGGGGTCCGGAGCCCTGGCCCGGCTTCCCCAAGGCACCGGTCCCCGAACCCTTCGCC
>JACAEW010000164.1 GCA_013388675.1 Syntrophaceae bacterium
ATAACTCCCCCCTCTTGTATTTCCCCACCCGCTCACGGATAAAACGCTCGTATCTTCGCCGGGCTGTCCTGAGATGTTTCCCGAATTGCGCCAGAATATCCTCCTGGGACAAGAAAGGAGCCTCCCATTCCCCCATGATCGCCCCATGTCCGCACCACCGATACTTCCGCAAGCTGAATAAGTCCTCCACAATCCCCGCCCGAAGCGGATTCAAATGGATGTAGGCCGCCAATTCAAGAAGATAGGCGTCGAATTCACACAATATGGCTTTGTATCGATTCTGAAACAGGTGCCCGGACCGCCTATGCCGTAGATTGAAACGTACGGCATAACCCGTCATCAGCCGTCTCATCAGCTCGGCCAATGGCCTTTCTTCCCGCAAAATCAACAGGTGAAAGTGATTCCCAAGCAGGCTGTAGGCCAAACACCTGGCCCCCGTTTTTTTGAGACACTCCTCCAATCGGGTCAGGAAACTCTCATAGTCAGTCTCATCCCGGAAAATCTTTCTTCGTTCAATTCCTCTGGCAATCACGTGATACAGCTGCCCGGGGAGATCGATTCGCGCTTGTCTCGGCATAATCCTACCTATCACATATTAAGAAAATAAGCAACGTCCCCTTGGTTTACTTGGTTTATAATGTGCCCACGCCTGAGCCATTGGCTGATTAGGCTGCGGACCTTGAAGCTTTTCGGCCATGTTGATTTTCCCATCAAGCGCCATCCTCCAAGCATAACCCCGGCCATCAGAAGGACCAAGAACGCTTTTTCTGCAGGGGAAGTATGGAGGGTGACATAGGCGAAGCCCGCCAGGGGATACACAATTCCCAATGCCACGGCTTTCTTAAAGAAATCGTGGCGTTCAATGGCCCGGGCCAAGTCCGGGGAATGTCTGTAATAGGAATCAACCAGCGTTCCCCCGAAATGACTCCTTAATAAGACAACATCCCGAAATTTTCGGAGAATATCGAGATAGCCTTCAAGCCCGGTGCCTTGCACCGAGGTGGAAATGAAGCAGAAGCTTCCCGTGGAACCGGAGCTGACAATAACAGCGCCGTCCGTGCCGGTTCCGCTCAGGGAAACGGTCTGGGTGGGGGTATCCGGATCATTGGAAGCGATGGAAAGGGTCGCGTTTTTCGATCCCGTGGAGCGGGGCGAGAAAACGATCTGGACCGTGCAATTCTGGGACGGGGCAAGCGTTGCCCCCCCACAGGTGTCGTTCCGGGAGCCAAAATCCAGAGTGTTGGCTCCGCTAAAGGTAATCTGCCGGATGATCAGGTTGGCGGTCCCGGTGTTTCGAACGGTCAGGTTGGTGGATGATGATTCCCCAAGGGAAACCGAACCAAAATCAAGGGAAGTGGAGGAAACCGAGATTCGGGGGGAAGGAACGGGTTGCGTTTGCAGAAGGATCCCCTTTTCTCCCGAGGCCAGGAATTTTTCCTTCCCGTGGGCGATGCCATATAAGGTCAGGTGCGTCCCCGAATCCCTTGGGGTCCATTCCGAACCGTCGGAGGATGTGAAAATGATTCCGTTGTCCGCAACCGCCGCGAAGACCCCGCTTCCGTAAGCGATTCCGAAGAAACGGTGATTCGTCCTAGCACCCTTATCCGTCCAGGCCGCTCCATTGGATGAGGTTAGGATCGTTTCCCCCACGGCGACAAAGGTCTTCCTCCCGAAAGCGATTCCTTTCAGGTCTCCCCCGGTACTGGATTTTCGTTCGGTCCAGGCCTCCCCATCGGCCGAGGTTAAGATGGTTCCCTTTTCTCCCACCGCCACAAAGGTACCATCTCCAAAGGCGATTTGCTTGAGGCCCTGATGGGTTCCCGAATCCTTTGCGCTCCAGGTCAGGCCATCGGGGGAAGTCAGGATCAGCCCGCTATTTCCTACGGCCACAAAAATTTCTGCACCGTAAGCTACCCCGTGGAGGTCAAGATGTGCCCCGGAATCGCTCCGGGTCCATTTTTCCCCGTCGGGCGAGGTTAGGATCGTCCCCCCTTTTCCCACGGCCACGAATGCTCCCGAGCCATAGGCTGCGTCCCAAAGGGCCTGACCGGTTCCCGGGCTTCGTTCCTTCCATTCTTCTCCATCCGTGGAAGTGTAAATCGCGCCGGATTCCCCCGGGGCTATGAAAATACCGTTCCCGTAAAGAATTTTAACCGGAGCGCCCTCAAAAAAAGGGGCCCTCGCCTGCCAGCGATCCAGGGAATCCCCCAGGCCATCGACCGATGGAAGGATGAAAAAGAGGAAAAAGAGCAACCGCAACCAGAGGAAGGTTCTCTCGGTTTTCATCGATTGATCATGCTTGATTGGATGGGGAGGGGGAAAAAATGCTCCGGGCTCAACGCCACCGCTTCTTCCGCCGCCAGCGCTGGTAGCCTTTGCCCGAAACCTCTGATTTGATTCCCAGGTAGAATTCCTTCACGTCTTCGTCTTCCATGAGATTCTGGGGAGTGTTGGCCAGAACGATCCGCCCGGTCTCCAGGACGTACCCGAAATGGGCCACGGATAGGGCCATCCGGGCGTTCTGCTCCACCAGGAGGATGGTGGTTCCTTCCTTGTTAATGGTCTTGATGATCTCGAAGATCTCCCGAACCAGGATGGGGGACAGGCCCAGAGAGGGCTCGTCAAGCATGAGAAGCTTGGGCCGGGTCATGAGCGCCCGCCCGATAGCTAACATCTGCTGCTCCCCGCCGCTTAGGTAACCGGCCTGCTGGGAGGCTCTTTCTTTCAGGATGGGGAAATACCGGATCACCCGGTCCAGGTCTTCCTGAACCCCCTTCCCATCTCTTCGGGTGTAAGCACCCATTTTCAGGTTTTCCATCACCGTCAATTCGGGGAAAACCTCTCTTCCTTCCGGCACCATGGCGATGCCGAGATTCACGATGTCCTCGGCGTCCATCCCGTCGATGCGCCGCCCCATGAACTCGATAGTCCCTTTGTCGGGCTGGTCTTCCAGAAGCCCCATGATGGTCTTCAGGGTCGTCGTCTTCCCCGCCCCATTTCCTCCCAGAACGACCGATATGGTCCCCTCCTGAATATCCAGGGAGATCCCGCGAAGGGCCTTGATGATGTCATAGTAGAGTGTCTCGATGTTTTTTACCTGAAGGATGCTAGCCACGGTTCTACCCCTCTCCCAAATATGCCTTGAGCACTTCCGGGTGCTTCTGGACATCCGCCGGGGATCCTACGGCGATTACCTGGCCGTAATTTAAAGCCAGGACTCGGTCGGAAATCCCCATGACCAGGTTCATGTCGTGTTCCACCAGAAGAACGGTGGTCCCGAAATCATCCCGGATATCCCGGATCGAAAAAATGAGGTCCTCCTTTTCCTCCAGATTCATTCCTGCCGAGGGCTCGTCCAGGAGGAGGACCTCCGGCTCCAGGGCCAGGGCGCGGGCCAGCTCCACCAGCTTTTGCTTTCCATAAGGAAGATTCATCACCATCTGGTCCCGGGAGGCTTGCAGTTCCAAGAAATCGATGATGTCTTCCACTTTCTCCCGGTTCTTGATCTCCTCCCGGGCAGCCCTGGAATTGGGGGTCAGGAAGGTGGCCCCCGACCAGATGCCGGTTTTCAGTTTGGTGTGCCTTCCCAGCATAAGGTTGTCCATGGTGGTCATGTGGGAAAAGAGTTCGATGTTCTGGAAGGTACGGGCAATCCCCACTTGGGCGACTTGATGGGGCTTGAAGGGGGTAATATCCAGGTCCTTGAAGAAGATCTTTCCCCCGGTAGGTTTGTAGATTCCGCTGATGCAGTTAAATACCGTAGTTTTTCCCGCCCCGTTGGGACCGATGATCGAGTAGATCTCGCCCTTCTCCACCGAGAAGGTCACCCCGCTCAAGGCTTTCAATCCGCCGAAGCTGATCGATAGGTCATCAACCTTTAAAATGGCCATACCCTTTTTCCCGCTTCCCCCAAATATAGCACTGAAATTCAGACGCTTTAAATCTTGGCAGGCAAATCTGCCTTGGGCAACGGATCTCTGAAATCCCCCCCAACCTCCTTTATAAAAGGGGGCAGGGGGGATTTTGGGTCAGTAGGTGATTCGCATCCAGTCCGTCAGTTTCTTGGCATTTCCGTCCGGCTGAACCTCCATGAAGAATACATGCTTGCCGCCCTGGTGGTCAGTCGGGGTAAAGGTAATGGGCGGGCCAATTCCCTGCCAGTCTTTCATGCTTTCCAGGGCCTTCACCATGGTTTCGGGGGTTAAATTTCTTCCCGCCCGCCTCAATCCTTCCACGAAAGGCTCGGCAAAGGTAATCCCCGCGATATAAAAGGTGGACCACCGCTCCCTGGGCTCATATTTTTGATGCCAGGAACGATACTTGACCATCAAGGGATGATTCGAATCCGGGAGCTCTCCAAAATTAGAGCTGATCATTCCAGCCCAGAGACCCTTGCTGATTTGCATCATCGCGACCCCGTCGGAAAGGGTACTGCTTGTTCCCCATTTTGGTTTGTAACCAAGCTTGGCGCACTCTCCCAGCAACAAAGCCCCATGGGTAGGCATCGCCCACATGATGACCGCCTGGGCTCCGGAACTTTTCAATTTCAAAGCGTGAGAACTCAAATCCCGATCCGTTACCTCGGCTGAGACTGTTGCTACCAGCTGCAAGCCTTTGGCTTTCACATAGGCCTCCACGCCCTCCAGGCCCTGTTTTCCATAATCGTCATTCTGGTAGAACATGGCGATTTTCGTCAATTTCATGGTCTCGTGGAAATACCGGGTCAAGGCGAAGGCCTCGTCGATGTACAAGGGATATATGGGAAAGATGTACTTTTGGAAAGGCTTGATCCATTTGGTCACCCCGCTGCAGCCCATGGAAACCATGATCACCTTGTTCTCCGTGTAGTAATCCCGAACGCTCATCCCCGGCCCGACTCCCACACAGCCCACCGTGGCAAAAATCCCTATTTGCTCGACGAATTCCTTCCCGATGGCCTTGGTTTTAGCCGGCTGGTAGGAGTCGTCGCGGAGGAAGTACTTGATCTTACGGCCATGAATCCCCCCTTCATCATTGATCCCCTTGAAATACAGCCCCGACCCACGGGCGACGGCGCCCCAGAGAGCGGCCGGCCCGGTCTGGGGCCCGGTCTGCCCGACCAGAATCTCCGTATCCGTCACCCCTCGCACCGCCTGGGCAGGCGCTTCACCGGAAAAGGTTAAAACTGCCATGAGCAAAAGACCGAAAAAGATCGTAACTCTTGTCTTCATTCTTTCCTCCTCCTTTTTTGGATTTTGGGTGGACTAAAACTTCACCGTATAGGATTTTCCCCTTCTCCTTTCCCCCTTCACCCCCTTTTTGAAATTAGACCTTCTTCACAAAATGTTTCCCCAGGAGCCCGCTGGGCCGCACGCAGAGCATCAGGACAATGACCGCAAAGGCCACGACGGATTTGAACGGTAGGGAGATATATCCCCCGAAGAGGTTCTCCACCACCCCTAGAATGGTCCCCCCTAAAGCCGCTCCCGGCAGACTGGTCATGCCCCCCAGAACGGCGGAAGCGAAGGCTTTCATCAAGGGGTCCATCATCATGGGCGGGTCCAGAACGGTGAGGGCGGCGATAAACATTCCTGCCACCGCCCCGATGAAGGAGCTCAAAGCCCAGGTAAAGGAGAAGATTCTTTTGGTCCGGATCCCCATGAGCCGGGCGACCAGCCGGTTCTGCTGGGTGGCCCGCATGGCCGTTCCCAATTTCGAATACTGGAAGAAGACGAAAAGAAGGGCGATCAGAATCAGGCAGACGATGATGGTCCAGAAGTTGATTTTGCTGACCACCAGGCCGCCGAAATCGTACGTCTCGAAGCTGGGAATGGGAAAAGGCAGATTGCGCTGGTCCGGTCCCCACTTCCACCCGGCGATTCCCATGAGGATCATTTCGAAGCCCAGGGTGATGATGATCATCCCGATCACCGTGGGATTCTTAGCCGGGCGGAGGAAGGCGAACTCCAGAAGGGCTCCCAGGGCCGCGGCAAAGAGGAGCGTCAAAGCCAGGGCGATGGGAAAAGACATTTGATAGCTGTCCAGGAGGACGAAGGCGATGAAGGAGCTGATCATGGCCATCTCCCCCTGGGCGAAGTTCAAGACATCCGAGGTCTTATAGATAATGACCATGGCCAAAGCCAAGAGGGCATAGCAGAAACCCACGGCCAGGCCGCTGACAATAAGTTGACCAAGCATTCCGCCTCCTTTTTAATGGGACGCAGATTTACGCAGATATACGCATAAAAATATTCCCTTTTTTATACTTGATGATCTCGTAAAAAGTAATATCTCCCCTCCCCTGGTGGGAGGGGATTAAAGGGCCTTTGAAATTGCCGCATGACCGTAGGGGCGATTCATGAATCGCCCCTACAACCAGGTCTTCAACTAATGACGCCGTCTCTATTATCCTGAAAATCTGCGTTCATCTGCGTATCATTAGAATGGATAAGTTTTCCAATATTTCTTGGTCCGGATCCAGAGCCCGAAAATCCCCAGGGGCTCGAAGAGGATGATTAGAACCATGATCAGCCCGTAAACGATGATGGCCACGTTGGAGATCCCGCCCATGCTCATGTACTGTTCCGTAAAACTCACCAGAAGAGCGCCGATTCCCGGGATGTCCTGGATGGCCTGCAGCTTGACGTCCAGGTAGGTCATGAGGATGGCGCCGGCGATGGAGCCCAAGATGGACCCGACCCCGCCGATCACCACCATGGCAAGGAATGTGATGGACATGATGATATGGAATCCTTCCGGGTTGATGAATCCCAGGATGAAGGCGTAGAGTCCACCCGCGACGCCCGTATAGAAAGCGCTCACCGCAAAGGAAAGGGTTTTATAATAATTGAGGTTCACCCCCATGGTTTCCGCCGCCACGTCGCTGTCCCGGATGGCTATGAAGGCCCGTCCCACCTTGGTCTTGAAGAGCTTGATCGCCGCGATGGTCAAGACCACTCCGACCGCACATATCACGTAATAGAAATGAATGTCCTTCATGGGGGTTCCGAAGAAATAAAGCTTGGGGGCCTGCAATCCCATCCGTCCCCCGAAGAATTCCATGTGCTTGATGATCGTAGTCACGGCCATGCCGAATCCCATGGTGGCGATCGCCAGGTAAGGGCCCTCCAGGCGCAGCGAGGGAAGACCCAGGATGAAACCGGCCCCGGCGGAAATGAAGGCGCCGAGGGGGAGAGCGACGAACAAGGGAAGGCCCATCTTGCTCACGAACATGACCGTAGTAAAAGCCCCGATGGCAAAGAAGCCGGCATGGCCCAGGGAGATCTGGCCGGTGTAGCCCACGAGGATATTCAGACCGATGGCCACGATGCAGTGGATGATGATGAGGTTCAGAAGGTAAACGGAGATGCCCAGAAAGTGGGTCTTGGCTATGAACCAGGGTAAGATGAGGAGGACGGCAAAGAGGATGACGGACCAGATCAAAACGGTTTTACTCTTGAAGAGTTCAATGTCTTCGTAATAGGATCTCTTAATATCCACGCATCCCACCTCGTCGTTTGGAAGTCAATTTGATCTCCAAATATCATCCAAAGGTACGGGCAACCCCCAGCGGTTGCCCGTCTTGCGGGCGGCCATCCCGCCAAAGGCGGGACTCCTTCAAATTCCTCTTTGGTTCCTGCCATGCCGGGTAAGGAATCATTATTCATTCTATGGACTACCCCAGCAAGCGAGGTGATTCTATCCAATTCGGGGGAAAAATTGCAAGGATTTTTTGGGGAGGGGGAAAAATTCTGGGGTAGCGGCCCGTCAGAGGCCGAGGTAGGTTTTTCGGAGGACCTCGTCCTGAAGCAATTTTTCGCCCGTGCCTTCGGCGATGATTTTTCCCGAAGAAAGGACGTAGTTGCGCGAGGATATTTTAAAGACCGTGCTGACTTCTTGCTCAACGAGAAGAAGGGTGATTCCGAGATTCCGGATTTCAACGATCTTTTCGAACACATCTCTTCGCAGAATGGGGGCCAACCCGGTGGAGGGCTCATCGATGCACATCAGTTTGGGCCGGGACATCAGTGCCCTGCCCAGGGCGAGCATCTGCTGTTCCCCGCCGGAGAGGGTCCCGGAGACCTGGGTGGACCGCTTTCGCAGGATGGGGAACAATTGATAGACCTTCTCCAGATGGTCCCGGGTTTCTTTTTTGTCCATCAGGAGATAGGCCCCGGCATATAGATTGTCGATGACGGTCATTTCCCGAAACGGTCTTCTCCTCTCGGGGCAATGAATCAAGCCCCTTTTAACGATCTCATGGGCCGGGACCTGATCGATTCTTTGGCCGTCAAAGGTCACCGTCCCTTCGAGGATCACGTCTCCCCCGGTTGACCTACGGGTGATCTCCCTTTCCCAGGCAACCAGGCCGGTAACAGCCCTGAGTAGCGTGGATTTGCCGGCCCCGTTGGGTCCTACCAGGCTCACCAACTCCCCTCGCTCAACGCCCAGGCTCAGGTCGTTGAGGATCATGGCCCGGTCGTAGCAAACCTTGAGATGGCTTACTTCCAGCATCAAGGCTGGATTCCTCCTTCGCCCAGGTAGGACTGGATCACCTCTTTATTGTTCACCACCTCGGACGGGCGGCCGTCGGCGATCACTTCGCCATAGTTGAGCACGATAATTCGGTCCACCATCTTCATTAACTGCTGGAGTTTATGTTCGATGATGATCATGGCCGGTCCTTCGCTGTGCAAACGGCCGAAACGTCCGCCCCGGTGAAGCCGATGGATGGATTTGCCCATGAGATCGGTCTCGGCCGGGCTCAGTCCGCCGAAGGGTTCGTCCAGGAGGAGCAACTCCGGCTCCGTAGCCACGGCCCGGGCCACTTCCAGGCGCTTCAGGTCCCCTTGGGAGAGGGTGGAGGCCTTTTCCAGGTACAGGTCGGAGATGCCGGCAAACTCCAGCGCATCCATCGCCTTGGCCTCCACTCGCTTGACCCATTCCCCCCTTTTCATGGCCCGGGGACTCAGGCACGAGACCATCACATTGGCAATAATGGGCAGGCGGCGGAACGGCCTCATGTTCTGGAAGGTGCAGGCGATGCCCAGGTTGATAATATCCCAGGTCTTCAGCCCGACGATATTTTGGCCCTTAAAGCGGATGCGGCCCGCGCTGGGTTTCAAAATCCCGCTGATCAGCCGGACCAGGGTGCTTTTCCCGGCGCCATTCGGGCCGATGAGGCCGACCATTTCGTTCCGGGTCATGGAGAAGCTCACATGATTGATGGCCCGCAGCCCCCCGAAGTCCTTGATGAGGCCGTCCACCTCCAAGAAGGGTTGGGTCATATCAAATTTCCTCGGCCTCTTCCCTCAGCTCCCGGCGGGAGACCTTACCCACATCGGTCTTGGGAAGCTCTCCCCGGAACTCGATGATCTTGGGGACCTTGTAATGAGCCAGATTCTGCCGGCAGAATTCCATGATTTCTTCCTCTGACACCTTGCCCCGGGCATCGCTCTGCAAAACGACGTAGGCCTTGATCTGCTGGCCCACCGCCGGGTCCCGGACCCCGACCACCCCCGCGGCCTTGATCTGGGGATGTTTGTAGAGCACCTCTTCCACGTGGCGGGCAAAGACCGAATATCCTTTATATTTAATCAGGTCCCGCTTGCGGTCAAAAAAGTGAAAATACCCCTCCTCGTCCATCCGGACCAAGTCCCCGGTCCGGAGCCACTTCTTGCCGTCAATCTCGATAATCGCCTCCCTTGTCTCCGCCGGCCTTTTCCAATACCCTTGCATGATGTTGGGACCGTTGAGGATCAATTCCCCCACTTCCCCCACCGGCATGAATTCCGTGCCCTCCACATCCACCACCGCAGCCGTTATCCCCGGAATGGGCACACCGAAGGAACCGGGTTTCGGTCGGTCATAGGGAGTGCTGTGACTCACGGCGGTGGTCTCGGTCATGCCGTATCCTTCCAGAATCTTGCTCCCCGTCCGCCTCTCCCAGCCTTTGATGGTAGATTCGTGAAGGGTGTCCGCCCCGCAGGCGATCAATTTCAGCCGCTTCCAATTGACCCGGTCCGTTTTTTCATAATCCTTGAGGTATTCGAACAGCGTTGGGACCCCGTAGAAACCCGAGGCCTGGTACCGCTCCATGGCCGAGAGGATATCGTCCACGTCCGGAGTGGTGAAAAGCACGATGGTCGAGCCCTGAACCAATCCGTTGAGCATAACCACAACTTGCCCATAGATGTGGAAAAAAGGCAGAAAGGCGATGGCCACCTCTTTTCCCTCTTCGAATATGGGCCAGAAGGCAACGGTCTGGGCCTGAAGGGAGACGATATTATGATGGGTCAGGATGGCCGCTTTCGGCAATCCGGTGGTTCCCCCGGTATAGGGCAGGGCGGCGATATCTTCGCGAGGCCGAATCGCGATTTCCGGGGGCCGGGGGGGATATTTTTTGATCAGGACCTGGAACTGATGGAGGCCGGCCTCTTGCATATACTTCGGGGTGGGCGCGTGCATTTCCCCGTAAACTTTTCCCAGGGCACCTTTAGCCAGATGCTTTTTCAAGAGAGGGAGGTACTCGGATATATTGGTCAGAATCACATTCTTGAGGGAAACACCGGCCTTTTCCACGTTGTCATAGAGAATATCCTGGCAGACGATCGTGGCGGCCTCACTGTCCTCCAGCTGATGCTTCACTTCCTTGCTGGTATAAACCGGGCTGATGGGAGTGACCTTGGCCCCCAATTTAAGCGCCGCAAAGTAGGAGATCACGTACTGCGGGCAATTCAGGAGGTACAGGGCCACCGTTTGCCCTTTCATCACTCCCAGGTCGGCCAAAGCTGCGGCGAACCGGTTGATCAGGTCTTTGATTTCCTTGTAGGTAATTTTATTGCCGTAAAAAATAAGAGCGGTCTTTCCCGCGTATTTATCCGCCCGCTGTTCGAATAGCTCGGGGACCGATATCTCGGGAACCTCCACCTCGCGGGGAACACCCTTGGGGTAATATTTCAGCCAGGGCTTGGACAGGTAGAACTCCTTGGGATTCATATCTTTCCCTTTCTAATCCAGCTGCGCCGTGCAAGCGCGGCAGGCCTTGCGGGTGGCCACGTTTCGGACCTTGCACCGGGGACACTCCGTTTCGATCTTGTCGCGAATCCACGGCAAAAGGCCGTCCGGCATATAGAGGAGGATGAACAGGATGACCAGGGCGAACATGAGCATGCGCAGCTTGGGCCAAAAGTGGAAAAGCTCCAGCAGGGGGAAAAGGATGAAAACCGCCCCCACGGGTCCGTAGATGGTGACCACCCCGCCGAATATGGCCCAGATGACAACGGTGAAGGACATGGTGACTTCCAGGTTGGCGGGACCGGCAATCCGCATAAAATGAGCATAGAGCCCCCCGGAGATCCCGGCAAAAAAACCGCTGAGGCAAAAGGCCAGGAGCTTATAACGGGTGGTGTTGATGCCCGCCGTCCTCGCGGCGAGTTCATCTTCCCGGATGGCGTGGAAGATGAGTCCCGTATTCGATTGGGTGATTTTCCACATGAGGGTGCACAGGCCCAGCATGAGCCCGACGGTAATGTAATAATCCGTGATCCGGGAGCCGGAAAGGCGCGCCAGCCCGGAAATTCCCAACTCACCCCCGGTGATTCCGGGGACGGCGTAAACGATACCCAGGAGGATGATGGGGAAGGCCAACGTGGTCAGGGCCAGGTAAGTGCCGCGGAGCCTCAGGCAGGGGATCCCGACAATCAGGCCGGTAAAAACCGCAGCCAGCGCGCCCAGGGGAATACTCCCCCAGGGGGGCACGCGGGCCTGCAGATTCAGGAGGGCGGCGGTGTAAGCGGCCACGCCAAAGAAGAGGGCGTGCCCGAAATTCATCTGGCCGGTAAAACCGGAAAGGAGGTCCCAACTGGCCGCGAAAATGGCGAAAATGCTCGCCAATATCAGGATGCGCAGCAAATAAGGGTCCTGGGTGACTAGGGGCAGGCAAAGCAGGAAGAAAAAGAAAAGAAGAACCACCACCCGGCTGGGCAGGATGAGGATTTCCCCCTTGAAGACGGTATAGAGCTTTCTCAGGTAGAAACCCAGGATCTCCATTTCTATCTCTCTTCCTCGAAAGCAATGCCAAAAAGGCCTTCCGGCCTCATCAACAGCACCAGGATCATGATGGAAAGGGCCACCGAACCCTTGAGGTAGGCTCCCATGGGGATCAAGAAGACCACCAGGGCCTCGGCGAATCCCAGGATATAGGCCCCGATAAAACTCCCCTTGATGCTGCCCATCCCGCCCAGGACCACGACCGCCATCATCATGATCAGGGGGTGCATCCACATAAAGGGATTCACGATGGCCAGGGGGGCGATCACCGCTCCCGTGAAGGAGGCTAAGCCGACGGATACGCCCATGGTGATCAGGGCCACCCGGCTTTCATTCATCCCCATCAGGTTGGCCACTTCGCGGTCCTGGGCCGTTGAGCGGATGGCCAACCCCAGCCGGGTTTTTAACAACAAACCCCAAACCCAGGCCAATACCAAGAGCGCCACGACAATGGTCAACATTTGTTGATAGGCTATTTTCACCCCGAAAACCATGCGGTATCCCTCCACCAGGGAGGGCACGCCCAGGAAATCTCCGGTGAAAAGGAGAAGCATGATTTCCTGCATGGCCATGGCCAGGGCGATGGTGGCAATGAGCACCGCCGCTTCATGCTCGCGGATGGGATCGATAAACAATCTGTAGCAGAGGATCCCGATCAAAGTCACCGGGACAATCGCCGCCAGCATGCACAAAGCCGGATGGAGGCCCAATTTTTTCGTCCCGGAATAAATAAAATATGCCGCCAGCATGTAGAAGGCGGTGTGAGCGATGTTTACGATCCGGGCCACGCCGAAGATCAGGGAAAAACCGATGGCCAGAAGGGCATAGACGCTCCCGTTGATCAAGCTGCTGATGATGATATCGAGAATCATATCGCCTCAGGGTTAAATTCCTGTCCACCCGTCCTTTTGGGAGTGCCGAGGGGTGGGAGCTTTCCGACCAGCTCTTTCGAAACTCGGATCGACGTGCGGGTAGGAAAACCAATCTTGCGGCAGCCCTCGTAGGGGCACGATGCATCGTACCCCTGCATACCCATTGGGCTTGGCAGCGCAACCTTTTCCGGTAAACATCCTGGACAAACCCTTTGAATAATCGGGTGAATGTTTAGCGATTTAAAAAAGCTTTCCCCAAAATCCCTCCTGTCCTCCCTTTTTTCAAAGGGAGGAGAGCTTTTTTGATTGATTCAGAGAAATAAAAGCGAAATTCCCCCTTTGAAAAAGGGGGATCAAGGGGGATTTCTAGGATTCCTCACCTATTGGAAACTCTTTCCCCCTTAGGCCAAACAATTCCAAAATCGGTTATTTCTTGTATTTTTGGACCATCCAGGGTGGCAGCTTATAAGGGACCATGCCTTTATAGGTTACGCCTTCCCAACCGTTCGGCCACCAACCCTTCATTTTTCCATCCTGCCATTGGATAGTGATCCCCGTCGCATAGCCCGGGCCGAAGACAACGTCATGGTTTTTATCGAACTTTCCTTTGGCCGCAGCGGTGACAACCCGTTCGGCCTTTTCCATCACGGGAATCAACTTTTCCGCATCCATCGTCCCGGCCTCTTCGATGGCCTTCCCCAGGGTAAATTTTATGGCATCATAGGTTGCCGCCGTGTATTCAGGAGTCTCGCCAAATCTCTTGACGTATTTGTCGATAAACCCCTCGGTCAGGTCATTGTAATAGACCCCGCGGACAAACGTATTCAAGGTCACGGCGTAGTTCCCCTTCTGCTGGGTGGCATCCCAGAAGCCATCCTTCTGGGACTCAACATTGATGCCTACGAAGGCGGCCGGAATTTTGAGTTCCCCCGCCTGCCTGGCAAAGGTGATCCCCACCGAGGCGGAAAAAATGGTGAAGATGATCTGGGCATCCGCCCGCTGCACGGCGGTGAGCTCGGCGGTCACGTCGGTGGCTTTGTCCGAGGGCCGCCAAACGCCGACCAGCTTCATGCCCATTTTGGGGACATTTGCCTCGATCGCCTGGATCATGGGGTCGATCCACATGGCTTTTTCGGCCACGATGGCTACGTTGGGGGTCTGGATGCCCAGTTCCTTTTTCAGGATTGCCCCCACCGTTCCCAGGTTGATCAAACATACCTGGACCAGGTACCGGGAATTCGTGGGCGTTTGCCGGAACCAGTATTTATACCGGTTGTAGTCCTTGCCCACGCGCTCGCAGATTTCGGGATGGGCCGCCCCGCAACCGATAAAAAGCTTTTTATAGTCCATCGCGATGTCTTGCATGGCCAGGACCGCCTCGCTCCGAAACCCGCCGACGACAAAATCCACCTTGGATTGAGTCATCAGGCGCTCCATGGCATTGGTGGCATCGGTCAGGTTGATAAACTCGTTGGAGTCGGCCTTGAAAAGCTCAATTTTCATTCTTTGGTTGCCGACGGGGATGCCTCCTTGAGCATTGATCTCCTCGGCCGCCAGGGTGGCCCCATTCCAGTGCCCCTTTCCCTGGACGAAATTCATCGGACCGATCACCCCGATTTTGATCGTTTGAGCGTCAGCCATGCCGGAGGACATGACCCCGGGCGAAGAAAATAGGAAGAAAAAAAAGGTTGCCAGAATGATGCCCCGGTTCAATCTTTGCATCGCTTTCCCTCCTCTCTTTTGATTCCCTCACCTGGCCCTTTCCCCGAAGAGAAAGAGGCTGGAATGAGGAAGAATTGCCTAGCCAAAGGCCCGGCTCTCCCAAAGTCGAAGTTGCTTTTTGTGCTTTCGCCTCTTCCGGTTGGCCAATCCATTTAGGGGGGTAACGGAATCGCTGCCAAAGAGGCTTCCAAATAAAAAAGATTCTGGATGTCATCCCGGTTGTAGGCCAGTAAAGCCTGCAAGGCCTCTCCGTCACCGTAGAGACAATACCGTTCCCATAGACGCATGGCCTCCATTCCATCAATCCCCTTCGACCCCCGCTCGATCCCCAGCTGCTCCTCCACCTTCTTCAACCCCCCGTAGAGCTTCCTTTTCCAGCAATCATACATCAAGTCCCGGCAGGCAAAATATTTGTTGAGGTCCAGCTTGGTGTGCCGTTTGATGACCGGCAGATCAAACCGGGCTCCGTTGTAAGTCAGGATCTCCGTGACCCCCTCCAGGGCATTCCAGAGGTTGGTCCAGTTCACTTCCTCCCCGATGAGCTGCCGGACCCGGTCCGGGGGGCAAAATACTCCGATAATCGTGATCTCTCCGCGGAAGGAGGTTTCGATGTCCAGGTAGGCTTTCATGGCTCAGCATTCCGCCTTCGGCTTTCAGCGGTCAGCAAGAAAGGATCCTTTGAACCCGATTCGAAAATTCGTTATAATGGAAATAGGCGAGGTGCTGCGTTTCGAGCGGCGCTTATTTTCAACCCCTGGTTCTCCGGAATCCGGTCCCCGTTCCAGGCAAACAGGCAGCATCCGATGGACCCCGAGTTTTCCGACTCTCTCCTTCTCCAGAATCTGGAAGGCCTCGCGGCCCGACTGGGAATCGAGGTGCGCTACGAGAACCTGGCGGACGATGAGGTCACCATTCACAGCGGCGGCTGCAAGCTTCCGGACCGACATTTGATTCTGATCGACCGAAGGCAGCCCCCCGCTCGATGCGCTCGCATTCTGGCCCGCGAGCTTTCCCGCTATGACCTGGAAAACCTCTACCTCCTGCCCCGGGTGCGGGAGTTCATTCAGACATCTTCCCGGGAGAAGAACCTTCCCCAGAGATAGTAGAAAAGCCCCACGGCCATGAGGCCCATCCAAGCCGTCTTATAAAACGGAGAGGAGATCTCCTGCCCCAGGATCATCAGCAATCCGCCGATGCAGAGCAGAATGACGCCGGTGAAAAGCTTCTGCCGGTCGATTTTGTGGGAGAGTTCGTACATGGTCAACCTTCATTCGAGAATCTTCGTGGATTCTCCCATTTTAGGAAAAGGGGGGTCAGGAACTCCAAAGGTTTCCGGTTTGAATTCGCTTCAGGGAGTCGCGAGGCTGCTTCCCCTGCCGCGCTTCGATTCCCCGAAAGGCTGCCATCGGAACGAAGGGATCAACGCAACGGAGTGCCTTGCGCTTCGAACCCCGTGCATCGCCGGGGTTAAGCTTCAAAGGCCACCCACTTTCCGATTCTATAAGAAATTTTCTCAATCTGTCAAATCTTTTTCTTTTTCCTTTTTATTTCCATCCTCCCATCCATCCCCGCGGCCCGCTGGGCCGCCCGCAAGATGGGCAACCATCACGCCTATGGCGCGATCGCCCCTGCCAGGAGCGATTCATCCTTGGCCAAAAGGGGTAGAGCCGTCTCCCTTTTTTCTTTGGTTGCGGCTCCGCCGCGCTGTGTTATAAAATAATCTTGAGGAGAAGCCCATGAATTCATTCATCGACCTTCGCAGCGATACCGTAACCCGGCCCACCCCGGAGATGCGCCAAGCCATGTTTACAGCCCCGATAGGGGACGACGTCTTTGGGGAAGACCCGACGGTCAACGCCCTGCAGGAAAAAGCCGCCGCTCTTCTGGGCAAGGAGGCAGCCCTCTTTGTCGCCTCGGGCACCATGGCCAACCAGCTTTCCATCAAAGCCCAAACCCAGCCCGGGGACGACGTGATCATCGAGGCCGGGGGCCACGCCATGAATTTCGAGGGAGGGGCCAGCGCGGTCCTGTCCGGGGTCCAGTTCTTCCCCATTCCCGGAAACCGCGGGGTCTTCGATGCCGAGCAGGTGGAAGCGGCCATCCGGGTGGAGGACGTGCATTTTCCCGTAAGCCGGTTGGTGGTCATCGAGAATACCCACAACCGGGGTGGGGGAACCGTTTTTCCTCTGAAGAACATCCACCGGATCCGCGAGGTGGCTTCGAAAAGAGGATTGCGCATGCACATGGACGGGGCGAGGTTCTGGAACGCCTGCGTGGCCACCGGGATTTCCCCCAAGGAATACGCCGCTCCCTTCGATTCCGTCGCCGCGTGCCTGTCCAAAGGCCTGGGCTGCCCCGTGGGTTCCCTGGTCTTCGGTTCCAGGGACTTCATCAAACGGGTCCATCGCTTCCGCAAAATGGTGGGAGGGGGGATGCGCCAGGCCGGATTTCTGGCCGCTGCGGGCATCTATGCCCTGGACCACCATATCGAGCGCATGGAAGAAGACCACCGGAAGGCGAAGAGGTTGGCCCAGGGTCTGGCCGTCATCAAAAACGTCATCATCCGTCCCGAGGAAGTGGAAACCAATATTCTCTTTTTCGACGTCTCCCCCTCCGAACGAACCGCCCACGAAGTCGCCGCAGGCCTCCGGGAAAAAGGGGTCCGGGTCCACCCCACGGCCAAGACCCGCATCCGCTGCGTCACCCACCTGGATGTCTCCTTCGCCGAAATCGACCTGGCCTTGGAAGTCATCGAAGGGGTGATGAAAAAATAGCCATGCTGAATTTTATCCTCTTCGACCTGGACAACACCCTTTACCCCAAATCCCTGGGCATCTTCGACCTGGTCATAGAAAGAATCCGGAGCTATATGGAAGTTCGCATGGGCTTCGAGAAAGAGTTGGCCCGGGCCCTGCGTCAGGAGTACCTTCGCAAGTACGGCTCCACCATGCGGGGCCTCATGATTCACCACAACCTGAATCCCGACGACTTTCTGGAGTATGTTCATGACGTGGGGGTGGAAAAGAGGCTTTCCCCCAACCCTGCCCTGGAAGTCCTCTTAAAATCCATAAGCCTGGAAAAAGGCATCTTTACCAGCGGCCACAAGCCCCATGCCCAAAGGGTTCTCCGCTGCCTGGGCGTGGAGGCCTACTTTCCCCAGGTCTTCGATATCATCTTCACCCGCTTCATCCCCAAGCCCAACCCCGAGCCCTACCGCCAGGTCCTCGACCATCTCCGCCTGGACGGGCGGAATTGCATGATGATCGAAGACATGCCCGCCAACCTGAAACCGGCCAAAGACCTGGGGATGACAACCGTCCTGGTAGGACCTGGGATGGATGGGATCGACGGAGTGGTCGATTACACCATTGCGACCATTCTTGAGCTGGGGGATATCCTACGGAATCTAACCTGATCCAGCTTGTAGGGGCACGATGCATCGTGCCCCTACAGCCCCGAAGGTTGCGGCTCTTCGAAGCGGAAAGGAGAATCACAGGCAAAATGAAGGCGTATCGCTTCCCCCTCTTTTTGGGCCTCAACTTCGGCGAAAGCTTCCAGTAAGCGAATGACATGAACCTTAAATTGCGCTTTGGGCAATCCCTTTTCAACCCGCCTCACAAAAGGGATCAGCAGATTCTCTTCAGCAGTAAAAAAATCCAAGTCATAAGATCGACGATGCCCCAGGTAAAATTCAGCCAAGGCAGTTCCGCCGCTAAGAAAAAAAAAGGAAGCTTCCCGGATCTTTCCGATCTCGTAAAGGAGATTCCCCTGAATGGGAGTGAGGGTTCCTTTACCCTCTAGCATGTTGGAAATAGTCCTCCCATAACCTGCGAACCCTTTTGGGCAAATTCAGTTCCGGCAGCATTCTTCTTACTTCTTCCCAATCCAGCTCGGCAATATCTTCCGCCTTGCCATTGGACAGGACTTCCCCGATATACCATTTCCTTTGCCAGGGATCGTCCAGGTCGATCTCTTTATTGGTGGACCAGACGATGTATTATTCGGGCGGATTATCATGCCTTGAGAATCGATCTCCCTCTTGCACGGCCGGGGATTCTCCTCCCTGCGTGATGCTAATCAAACATTAGGGGATTTCAGCCCCGATTGCAAGATGAGATGAAATGGCCTTGTTTCTTTTTATGAAAAGCGGTAAAAATTCAGGCAGGCACCACCCGCAGCGTTCGTCAGGTTGGCCCCGGGGTGATTTAGAAAAACGCGAAAGGGAGAAGAAGATGTCCACCTTGGTAGATTCAAGCCTGGGAAAATTAGCCATCGACTCTGGCGGGGCCCCCATCGGAGCGGTACGCCTGGACCCGGAAAGTTCCTACTCTCCGATTTCGATGCTTTTGCAGAAGCACATCAACGAATCCGACCCCGCTGCCTGGAACCAGATCAGGGAGAAGATCGATTACACTTACGCTGCCCTGGATCAAGCCCTGGGTCCCTTGGCCGAAGCAACCAGGTTCCCGGAAAAAGTCCAAGACCAGGTTCAGGAAGGAAAAAAGGTCCTCTTTAAGCCCAATATCGTCAGCCCGCTCTGCATCGACCCGGTTACTCACGGGGAAGGAATGGGAAACCCGGCCTGTACCCCGTGGGCCTTCATGGCCGCTCTGATGCGCTGGTTCCACGATAAGTTGGATATTTCTTATCATTCCATGGCCGTGGGCGAAGCGGGCACGGGGATCTCCACCGTCAGCCGAATGGTCAGCCTGAACTTCAACGCGGGGCAGCCCTTTCCCACCGAGGCTTTATTCGAAGGCCGTTACAAAAACATCTATGGGGGTTGGGGGTTTTATTTTGCCAGGAAATACATGGCCGAAGTTCATCCTGCGGACCACTCCGACGACCCCATGAGCGGCTACCAGGAGAGCCTTTCCGGAACCTACATACCCCCGGGCCGGGCGTCCCGGCAGCTTATGATCTATGACTTGAACCGGCTCTTCGACGTTCCTTCCAAATGGAAAGACGTGCCCGTCCCCGACGGGGCCAATTTCCAGGAGATCACCCTGCACAAGGCCATCGTGGGGGGAGACCCCCGGGACCCGGAGGATTTCCGGGATTATCCGGGATGCGTCCTGGTGAATGTTCCCCGCCTTAAGGTCCATACCCAATCGCTCCTGACAAACGCCATCAAGAACCTGGGCATCGGCCTTTATCCCATGGAAGTCGCTTCCCGGGAAAACCCCCAGAGCACCCGCTGGAAGTACAGCTATCCCTTCAAGCCCACGCCCACCCTGAAATCGGAAATTCCCCACGCGGTCTGGTTCGCCGAGGCGGACGATGAAACCGGCCTGCCCCTGCGGGAGGAAGGGGGGAAATACCGGACCGCGAAGACCGCCGGATTGAACGGCACCATGGTGGATATCGTCAAGGCGGTCCAGAACCAGGGGGTTTTCTGGGTCCACGTGGTGGATGCCATCGAGCCGATCAACATCCGCCATGACGGGTACCCGGTGAGCGTGAAGGTTCCCGAGGGGTACGCCTTTGCAGCTCTCGACCCGGTGGCCCTGGACTTGTTCTGCGCCCGCTATCTCTTCAAAATGGTGCCCATGGAAGAAGCCCGCAAGGCGCAGAAAGAAAAAGGCCTAAAAACGGATTTCCTCCAGAGGGTGCCCCTTCCCACAGTGGAAGGACCCAACCTCGTTACTCGGGATGGCTATGACTCACCCATCCCCAGGAGCGGCCTTTTTCGGTGCTCCCAGGAAAGGGGAATCGGCCGGCGGGATTACCATGTGCTGGGCTTGGACCTTGGGACCCGGGCCCCTCTCGCTTCCCTGCTGGGCCATTTCGGAAGAATCGAGGGAGATCGGTTTGTCGAGCTTTTTACGAAAAATCTGTACTATTGCGGAACGAAAATCCTGTGGGATTTGCAGGAGACGGTCCTGCAGTATGCTAGGGCCAACGACCGATTGACCGGCTCTTCCTATTACGATCGTTTCCTCAAAGCTTTCGATGAAAACGGGGATGGGATGATCGATTACGACGAGATGGGAAAAAACGATTTCTGGCATCCCATGATGCGGGTGTTTGCCAACGCATGGCAGGCCCGGGGGAAACACCCCGCCGGCCTCCTGCAGAGTTCCTTCCGCACCATTTCTCAGGCCCTGAAGTTCAGCTCCCCGCGATGGAATCCCCAGGGTCACGATTTTGCCAAAGATTGGATGCTGGTCCGGGCCTGCTGGGTGGCCCTGGACATGTCGAAGACCCAGGAAGAAACGAAAGACCCCTTCTTCCCCGGACTCACCTGGGGGAAGGGTAAGTGGCCCACCCTTCAATTTGCCGAGTATGCCCTGGGCGCCACTTCCATTTATGGTTCGGAGTTCCCCAAAAGGGCCAATATGGTTTCTCTTTACGGGTTCGCTTTCCAATATGCCGACAGAAAAACCAGCGGCGGCAAATACACTGGCCGCGGTCCAACGCCCAACCCGGAGGCGATCCGGAAATATCAGGAAGATACGGAAAAGGGCACGTCCCCGCTGGATTTCGTGCTCTTCGTCCCTAAGGGATATGGAAGCCTGAACGGTACCCGCCTGCCCAACGTCCAGGAAACCGAAGACCCGGAAAAGGCCTTCACCGCCTCCTTCGATCAAGGCCGGGTGGTATGGTAGGATTCTGCGGACATTAATGCTCTGTCCTTTTCTCCTCGAGAAGGTGGCGATATCTATCCATTGTTTTACGGTTGATGTCCAGCGGGGGTGGGGTATCCGGGGGAAGGAGGACTTTGTATTCCCTCCCGGCGAGGCGCCGGGTCAGCTCGGCTTTGGCCTGCGGGATAATTGTCCCGTCGATCAGCAAATCTACGGCCGAGGACATCAGGACCTTGGCCGCCAGGAGCATTCCCTTCCAGCCGAGCGAAGAATGGGAGGCGGCATTCACCTGCCAGTTGTGCCACCCCATCCCCGGGGGGGCCGTGGCCACCCAGACCATGGCGAAGGGGGCAAACCAGCTATACTCGGAGTTGTCGGAGACATAGGTCGATCCCGGGCCGAAGGGTTGGACAAGGCGGTCCATTCCGACCTCCGGAGCATTGCAGCTCTTCTGCAAATCACGGGCAAAGGCCTCTTCTTCCGGTGTATAGGATGGAACCCCAAGCTCGACTAGATTCTTGTGCAGAATTTTGGACAAAACCGAGTTGGGAATCTTCTCGTGAGTAACCGTCACGAATTCCTCGGTAACCTCCGTCCCCGTCGCCATGGCCGCTCCTTCGGCGCAACGGCGGATTTGGGCCAGGATCGGCTCCATCTGCTGTACGCTCTGGATTCGCCCGATGCACCAGAGCGTGGCCCGGTCCGGAACGACATTGGGGTATTCCGGGCCCACATCCGAAAAGGTGTAGTTGATGGTGTTCGCCGCGGTGGGCTCTCCCGGAGGAATGTGTTCCCGCAATAACTCGATGGCATGCCCCATGAGGACGGCCGAATCCAGGGCGCTTTTTCCTTCCCAGGGGGAGTTCCCGTGGGAAGTTCTGCCCTTGAAATGATACTTCAGGTTGAAGTAGGCGTTGCAGGTGTCAAACAGGACTTGATTCATGAAAAAGGGGTGCCAGTCGATAATGGCATCCATCCCGGTAAAGACTCCCGCCCGGGCCATGAAAGATTTGCCCGCGCAGATCTCCTCCGCGGGCGTCCCGAAAACCTTGATCGTCCCGGAGAGGTGATGCTTCTCCATCGCTTGTTTCAGAGCAACGGCAGCCCCCGCCGCGCCCGTTCCCAGCAGGTTGTGCCCGCAACCATGCCCGGGGGCCCCGGGGATCCTGGGCCGTTTCTGAGCAGTCGGCTCCTGCGAAAGGCCGGGCAGAGCGTCATATTCGCAGTTGATCCCGAGGACCGGCCTTCCCTGGCCCCAGACCGCCACGAAGGCGGTGGGAAATCCCGCGACACCTTCTTCCAGGGTAAATCCCCCCGCGGAAAGAAAATCCGCCAGAACCCGAAAGGACCGATGTTCTTCGAGCCCCAATTCGGCGTATTTCCATATTTTCTTCGATAGGTCAATCAGCTGGGCGCTGTTGGCCTCGATCCAATCCATTCCTGTTCTCTTGCCTTCTTCCGGACTCGGCATGGATTTTCCTTATTTATTCTACCTTCTCCGCCATGACCTCTTCGAGGATCCGGAGTCCCTTATCCAATTGTTCATCTGTAATCACGAGAGGAACCAGGTGGCGGATCACGTTGCTGAATCCTCCGGCGGTAAGGAGGATGAGGCCCTTTTCATAGCACCGTTTGACGATGGCCTTGGTCAGGTCCGGGTTGGGCTTGGGATTCTTTCTGTCGGCCACGATCTCCATTCCGTTCATGGCGCCCAAGCCCCGCACGTCCCCGATGAAAGAGTATTTTTCCTGGAAAGAGCGGAATCTGGCCATGACCTTTGTGCCGATCTCCTGGGCCCGCACCGTCAGCTTCTTTTCTTTCAGCATCTTCATAACCGCCAGGCCCGCCGCACAAGAGACGGGGTTGCCACTGAAGGTGCCGCCGATTCCCCCAGCTTCCACCGAATCCATGATCTCCGCCTTTCCCGTGATCCCGCCCAGGGGGAGACCCGCTGCCAGGGACTTGGCGGTGACCAAGATGTCCGGTTCGTCGATGGAATACTCGTAGGCGAACATCTTTCCCGTCCGGGCGAACCCGGTTTGAACCTCATCGATGACGAGAACGATCCCGTTGTCCCTGCAGATCTTCTGCAGCTTTCCCAGGTATTCCTTGGGAGGAACGATGAAGCCCCCTTCTCCCTGGACCGGCTCCACGACGATCGCCCCGATGGATTCCGCCGCCGCGTAAAGGTCGAAGAATTTTTCCTGGATGAAATCGGCGCAGTAGATGTTACAGGAAGGATACTTCAAGCCGTAGGAACAACGGTAACAGTAAGCGTAGGGAATCCGGTACACCTCGGGCATGAAGGGCCCGTACCCGAACTTGTAGTATTTCACCTTGCTGGTGAGACTCATGGTCATGGCCGTCCGGCCGTGGAAGGCATTCTCAAAGCAGATAATCCCCGGCTTCTTGGTATAATACCGGGCGATTTTGACCCCATTCTCCACTGCCTCGGCCCCGCTGTTGACGAACATGGTTTTCATGGGAGTTTTCCTGGAAACCAGTTCGTTCATCTCCTTGGCCAGCGCGATGTAGGGCTCATATATCTGGACCATGAAGCAGCTATGGAGGTATTTCCCCGCCTGGTCCCGAATCGCTTTGACCACTTCGTCCGGGCTATGTCCCACGTTCAGCACCCCGATCCCGCCCGAGAAGTCGATGAATTCCTTTCCCTCTACGTCGCGAACCATGGCTCCCTTGGCTTCGGCAATCACCGCCGGCAGAGCCTGGCTGACCCCCTTGGGCACATGATCCTGCTTCATCTTCAGCAGTTCCTCTTTCTTCATCCTGGCCTCCGCGTGGGTCGATTCAAAGGATGACCCCACCCTTTTAGAATTGATCTGCTTCATATTCAATAAAACGGCAAAAATTGTCAAGCCGATTCTTGATGACTTCATCTGCGCTTGGCCCAAAATTTCCCATTGACATTATTTCCGTCTGCCCTAAAATACAGATGACGGATTTCCTTCAAGCGAAAATCGAACTTACCCGAAAGAACCCATCCTTCTGGAGAAAGCCATGAGGAGGAGCAACCAGAAGGTTCCCCATAAATTCTCCGCGTCGCCCGTCGAGCCCGCGGAGGAATCCCTTCGTCTTTTTTCGATTCCGGACCTGGAATGGCCTGAATCCATCCTTTGCCCATCTTGATTTTATCCCAAGGAGGTAATCATGAAGACGACGCTGAGCGTTATCAAGGCCGACGTGGGAAGCATCGGGGGACATATTCGCCCCAGCAATCGGCTCCTGGAAGAAGTGAAGAACTTTGTGGGGAGCAGCGGAAAAGGCCTGGTCACTGATTTCTACATCAGCTACACGGGGGATGATATCGCCATCCTGATGGCTCATCCCCGCGGCAAAGGGGATGAAAAGATCCATCAGCTCGCCTGGGATGCTTTTGTGGCGGGCACCCGGGCGGCCAAAGAACAGGGGCTATACGGGGCGGGCCAGGACCTGCTGAAAGATTCCTTTTCGGGAAACGTGAAAGGACTGGGCCCGGCCGTGGCCGAGATGGATTTCGAAGAAAGGCCGAATGAGCCCTTTCTCCTTTTCGCCGCGGACAAGACCGATCCCGGGGCCTACAACCTCCCCCTTTACCTGGCCTTTGTCGACCCCATGTACAATTCCGGGCTGATCCTCAGCCCGGCCATGAGCAAAGGGTTCCGGTTTGTGATCATGGACGTCTCTTACACGGAAGGGGACCGGGTGATTGAACTGAACGCCCCCGAGGATATCTATGATATCGCCGCCCTGCTCCGGGATAATCAGCGTTTCGTGGTCGAAGCCATCTATTCCCGGACCAGCGGGGAGATCGTCGCTTCCGTGAGCACCACCCGTCTTCACAATATCGCCGGGAAATACACGGGGAAGGATGACCCCGTCCTGCTGGTGCGGGTGCAGGGAGCCTTCCCGGCCACCGGGGAGGTTCTGGCGCCCTTCAACATCGGTCATTACGTGGCCGGCTTCATGAGAGGAAGTCACACCGGTCCTCTGATGCCCGTGCGCAGCAATTCCGGAATTTCTTATTTCGATGGCCCCCCCGTCGTCAGCTGCCAGGCCTTCTGCGTTCACAAGGGAAAACTAACCGAACCCGCCGACGCCTTCGATCACCCCTATTGGGATTACGTGCGGAACAAAGTCTCCCAGAAGGCCACCGATATACGGGCCCAGGGTTTTTCCGGCGCGGCCATGCTCCCCTACAGCGAACTCGAATACGGCGGGATCGTGGAGAAGATGAAGAAACTTGAAACCAAGTTCCAGGTGCGGGGCTGAACGTCAGCGGGAGGGGGCGAAAAAACCCCCGCGATGGGGCAAGGGAGTCTTAAAAGTTCATGCTGCCCCTTTAGCCGGGGGACGCCAAAATCTCTTCGAGGCGCTCCTTGCATTCCAGCAAACGGTCTTTGGCCACGGAGAGACTGAGGGTTCCCCCATAATCCATAAGCTTCAGCTCGCGGATCAGACCAGTAAAATCCACTGTTCCTTCCCCAATCGGCAGGTGTTCGTCGGTGATCCCATTGTTGTCGCTGATCTGGATGTTTCCCAGTCTGTCCCCGAAGGCCCTCAGGAAAGGCATGAAGCCGCCTCCCAATAAATTGGCATGGGCCACGTTGAGGGAAAACCCCAGGGCGGAGGAATTCACCCTGGAAAAGACCTTCGCCAGTTCTTCCACTGTTATCCCCAAGTAAGAAATCTCCGGCTGCTCAAAAGACAGTTCCCAGGGCTTCCCCGCCGGGGTCTGGGGGATGCGGTTCATGTTCTCGATCAGCAGGGGGAGGCCCCATCGCTCTGCGTAGCCGGCTGCCTCCTTCAGGGTCTGGACCAGGCAGTCTTCCACGCGCTTCCGAAATTCCCGGAAATAGACCCCGCAGTGGATGATCAGGTAGCGGGCGCCGATCCCCCGGGCCAGGTCGATGAACTCCTTGAAATGCTCCACCACCCCCTTGCGGATGGTAGAAAAAAGGTCCGCTGGGTTGACGCAGGAAGCGGTGTGGATCCCGCAGCCCAGGCCATACTCTTCCAGCTTGAGCCGCAGATTTTTCATCCGCCCCGGATCAAAGGTCTCGGGGAAATTGTCCGGGGATGAGCCGCTGATGTCGATCCAGTGAAACCCATGATCGCGCGCCATTCTCAAGTAGGTCTCAGCGGCTTTCGGACCCGCAGAAAGGGCAATTTTCATTCGGGGTTTTCCCTCCGAAAAGCTTGGGAACGCCGATCGGGCCCGGTTCCCGTTTTGAATCATCTTCCGATGACTCAAGAGCCTAAAACTTCCATCTCAGACCGGTAAAAAGAAAATGCCCGCCGGCGTTGAAATCATGACTGCTTACCGAAGACCCGGTGAAGGAGTTGATGCAATTGATCATTGTCTCATCAAAATTTTGGATCGGAACGTAGGTGTATTTGTACTCCAGAAAAAGGCTCAGGGGCATATCATAGACTCCCTTTTCCCAGGGCCCCTCATAGAGGAGCACTTCGGCCCCGGCCAATCCATGAAACCCGAAGGCCAGTTTGTTATCGCTGTTGTCCAGGGAAGTGCTCGACCCGCCCTGGGTGTACCTTCCTTTGAAATCCGTGTAGGTATAATACCCATCTCCTCCGGCCCCGAAATAGACCTGGAACCAGCGGGAAAGAGGAAAATGAGGTTTGAGGGTAAGGGACAGGTAGGTATTCGTGATGGTGGCGTCCAGGCTGGCCTGATCCCCCGAGGAAACAAGATTGGTATAAGAATACTGTTTGTTAGACCGATAGTATCCCAGGCCGAGCTCCAACCCCAGATATCTTACCAGCTCCCTTTCGTAGGCAATCTCGCCGGCAAAGCCGTCGAAGTCCTGTTTGCTAACCTTCCAATAATCGGTAAAGTCGCTCGTCGGATAGAAGTGATAGCCGAGTTTGACGGCGAGCGCGTTCTTCCGCAGGAAGGGAGTTTCCGGGTCTGCCGCGGAGAGGAATCCGGGCGCGATCAGCGTCAGGATCAGTGCCGCAAAGAAATATTTTTTCTTCATGAAGGCGCCCTTCTAAGCCGGTTGCTTGTCAGTCGGTTGAAAACCGACTGCGGAGTTCTTTGTAGAGGACCTTCCCGAGTTGATTCTTGGGAAGATCCTGGACCAACACCACTCGCCGGGGGCGTTTGTAGCCGGCCAGCTTTTCTTTACAGAAAGCGAGGATCTCCCCCTCCTCCGCATCTTCCCCTTCCTGAGGAACGACGACCGCCAGGACCCTCTGTCCCCACTCCGGGTCCTGTACTCCGATCACCGCCGCCTCCTTGATCTTGGGATGCTGCAGCAGGACCCTTTCCACCTCGGCAGGGTAAACGTTCTCTCCTCCGGTCACGATCAGGTCGGTGCGCCGCACCGACAGGTACTGGAAACCTTCCTCGTCCACCCGGGCCAGGTCTCCCGTATACAGCCACCCATCCTTGAACGCTTTGGCTGTGGCCTCGGGGTTCTTGTAGTATTCTTTCATGACCGCCGGGCCTTTCACGATAATCTCCCCCACTTCTTCTCCGCACACGTCTTCCCCCCGATCGTTTACCACCCGGACCATCTGGCTGAAATGGGCCCGGCCCACGGACCCGGGTTTGCGAAGGGCCTCCCGGTGCGGCAGGAATGTGGTCAGCGGGCCCCCCTCGGTCAAACCCATCAGGTCGTCCAAACTGGCCCGGGGGAAGGCTTTCATGATCTTTTCTTTCAATTCGACGGAGGCAACCGCTCCCCCGGTGAAAAGAAGGCGGACCGAGCTAAGGTCAAAGTCTTTTAAATTCGGGTGTTCCACCATGCGCACGAACATGGTGGGGACGGCGAAGAAAGCGCTGATTTTCTCCCGCTCGATCAACTGAAAAAATTCGGGCAAGGAAAACCCCGGAAGAATGACCACGGTCGCCCCGATGAAGATCGGGGAAAAGAGCATGGTATGCCCGGCGGCGATGTGGAACATGGGCGAGGTAATGGCGAACACATCACTTCCCCGAAGCTCCGTATCGACCAGCAGGTTCAGGCTGTTCCAGAGCCGACTCTTGTGGGTGTGCACCGCCCCCTTGGGGAAACCCGTGGTGCCGGAGGTGTACATGATGGAATGCTCGTCTTCTTCCGACACCAGGACCGGCGGTTCCCCGGGCTTAGCCGCCCTGAGCAGCCCTTCGTACTCTCCGGACCCCCCTACCTGGACAGTCTTTCTTACCAGGGACAGCCGGGGAACCATCCCGGCGACAATCTCCTTGAACTCAGCGCCGAAAAAAAGAAAAGACGAGTCCGAATGTTCAAGGATATAGCCGATCTCTTCGCCTTTCAGGCGAAAGTTCAGCGGGACAGAGAGGGCTCCGATCTTGCTCAGGGCAAAGGAGATCTCCGCGAATTCGCTGCAATTATTCAGGAGGTAGGCGACCTTGTCTCCCTTCTGCACCCCTTCTTTCAGGAGGGCGTTGGCCAGTCGGTTTACCCGGTCATTAAAGGTCCGGTAGGTGTAGCGCTTCTCCCCGAAGACCACCGCAAGCTTATCGGGGTTTTCATGCACATTCCGAAGGAGCATGAAAGGAACGTTTAAATTCATTCTTCACCACGGGGACACAGCCCGGCAGAGCCGCAACCAAAAGAATGCATCCCCTCCCATCCCTCCCCCAAGGTGTGAAAAATTTCAATTTTAGTCGTCACCCCGGCGAAAGCCGCGGTCCAGTCCCGCCAAGGGCGGGATTGAAAACAATGGATTCCGGCTTTCGCTGGAATGACGTGAAAAAGAAACCAATCAATTTTTTCACACCTTCGGGGAGGGTTTGGGGAATCAATTCAAGTAATCGCTATCGGACGAATGGGCGAGGCCGTGCCGCCGACGATCTTCAGCGGCAGGGCCACAAAAAGGAATTCGTACACCCGGTCTCTGCCCAGTTCTTCCAGGTTCAGCATTTCCATGAGTTGAATCCCGTTGCGGGTCAAAAGGCACACATGAACCGGCAGGTCGTGGGCCGGCGTTTTCTCGTAGGCCGTGGTGTCCGACCCGGTGAAAGCGATCCTGTGTTTTACCAGCCACTCCGCCCCATCCGGGACGACCCCCGGAGCTCCTTTCGCGTTGGCCACGAACTTTACCGGGTCTTTCCAGTACCGAGCCCAGCCCGTCCGCACGAGGACCACGTCGCCGGATTTCAAGGACACCCGCTCTCCTTTGGCGGCGCTTTCCAGCTCCCGGCGTCCGATGGGGAAGGCGCTGGGGAGGGCCCTCTTGCCCAGGGCCGCTGCCACGTCCAGGAGAATTCCGCGGCGGACGACGGGGGGCGTGGCATCGATCCCCACTCCCTTCAACCCGCCGCCATAACTCTGCACCCGGTCGGCCTTGAGATTCCCATGGACTTTTCCCTTCTGCGAAATGTGCCCCAGCGAATCCAGGTGAGTACCCGTGTGCCCGCCGGTAGTGAAGAGGCAATTGGCGGCGCTCACTTCGCCGGGGTACATCAGGTCTCCGTGCTTCTTGGTCAGGGTGAAAGCGAAGGGGGGATGGTTGGGATGATGGGGCATGCCGGGGAAATAGGGCTGCCCCAGGTCGTAGACTTTTCCTTTCACGATCAATCTTCGTATATCTCTGGCAAGCATGAAAGCTCCTTCCCCGCCGGATTCGACCCGGGCGATCTTGTCGCCCCGCAGGGGCACTCCATGAATGGTCCCTACAAACCTATTTTTTCTGGGTCTTCTCCCAATCGAGTGGGTAAAAAG
>JACAEW010000094.1 GCA_013388675.1 Syntrophaceae bacterium
CTGGGATTTCGTTTTAGGCGAAGGGTTCGGGGACCGGTGCCTTGGGGAAGCCGGGCCAGCGCTCCGGAACCCCGGATTTTTCCCGCCGAGGCTGTCCCGCCCCGGGCGGGATGCCCCCCCTGGGCCTGTGCGAGGGAGTCGTTTTCTCCCTTTTTACCCACTCGATTGGGAGAAGACCCTTAACTTTTTCCCGGCATGCTCCCGAAAATCAATCATCTCATTCCCATCGACGGACCCAGAATCTGGGTAAGCGACTTGGCCAGATGGTCGATCATCGATTCATCGGGAAGGGTAAAGGCCATGCGCAGCCGTCCTTGTTGATCTCTCTCCAGGCATTGGGCGAGGTTTTGCTTGATGGCTGCGGCGATTTGCAGGGTCCTTTCGCTTTCCGGCAAAGGCGGAAGGATCTCACCCACAAAGGCAAAGGCGGCCTCCAGAAGCCGGCCTCCCGCCTCGGCCATCTTTTCTTTTCGACCAAGTAGGGCGGCCTCACTTTCCACCTCCGCCTTTTTGCTTTCATCCGGCGGCGCCTCCGGCTTGGCCCCCAGAAGGACCTCCAGGCGCCTTTTCAATTCCTCGATCCCGCCCGCAAGGCTGACTGTCTTGACCGAGGCGTCCGGGTCCAGGGCCGCCAGGGCCAGGTCATTTTTTAGCGAAAGGGTGGTGAGCAGTCTTTCCTCCAGGGTGTCCTGGGTCACCAGGAGAAAGGCCTGCACCGGCCTCTTCTGGCCCATGCGATGGACGCGGGAAATCCTCTGCTCCAGGACCGCCGGGTTCCACGGCAGGTCGATGTTGATCACCGTGTTGGCCGCCTGGAGGTTGAGGCCGGTGGCCCCTGCATTGGTCGAGAGAAATAAGTTGCAGTTCCTATCTCTCTGAAATCGGGAGATCAATTCCGGCCTCTTCTTCTGCGGGACCGAGCCGTCCAGCCGAACGTATTGCAACCGGCGGCGGCCCAGTAGGGGTTCGATCAGGTTGAGCATGGTCGTCCATTCGGAGAAAAGGACGATCTTGCGGTCTTCTTCGGCCGTCAATTGATCGATCAGGGTCTCCAGTTCGGGGAGCTTGCTGGAATAGCCCGGCGCCACTTTATCGACCAAGAAGGTGCTGTCGGCGGCCATCCGGCACAGCAGCAAGGCTTTTTGCAGCCGGAGAAGGTCCATTTCGGTTATGTACCTCTTGGCCAAAATGATCTGGATGATCCGCATCTGGCCGTCGTGGAGTTCCAACTGCTCGCCCGTGGGAGGGATTCTTCTGATCTCCGTCGTCCTCGATGGCAATTCCGCCATCACTCCTTTCCGGGTCCGGCGGAGGAGAACGGGCCTTAATTTCGCCCGTAGTTCGTCCAGGTTTTTATAACCCTGGACTCTCCCTTTTGCATCGGTAATCCTGTGCCGGTGGAAGAAACGAAAGGCCGGGCCCAGCCTCCGGTCGTCGATAAATTCGACCACCGAGTAAAGCTCATCCAGGCGGTTTTCCAGGGGAGTCCCGGTCAGGACCAGGGCAAAAGGGGATTTCAGCGCTTTGAGCACCCGACTGGTCTTGGCCTCCCAGTTTTTGATCCTCTGCCCCTCATCGAGAATGATGAGGTCCCAAGGCACCCTTTCGATGGTCAAAAGATCGCGGAGAACCTGCTCGTAATTGCAAAGGGTGAAGAAGCTGGAATTTTCGTACTGGGCCGCCCTTTCTGCCGCCCTTCCGAGAATCATCTGGCAGGACCTGCCGGAAAAACGCAGGATCTCCTGGCGCCAGTTAAACTTGACGGAGGCCGGACAGATGACCAGGACCTTGGCAATTCCCGCCTCCCGGGAAAGCATCTCCGCCGCTCCGATCCCCTGAATCGTTTTTCCAAGCCCCATATCGTCCGCCAGGACCGCCCTTCCGGCCCCCACGGCAAAGGCGATGCCGTCGAGCTGATAAGGAAGCAATTCGCCCTTGAGAAGAGTCTTCCGGAGGGGATGATTTTTCGGGTCTTTACGGATTTCGTCAACCAGGCCCCGGACCCTTTCCCGATATAGGCCGCGGCGGATGAGCTCTTCCGCATCGGGGTAGACCGTCACCTCCTGCCCGAGGCGTTCAACCTCTTTGATTTTTTCCATTAGACCCCGCAGGTCGGAAATCGGCCGGCCGATAAAAGGGCGGAGGGCTTTTAAGATCGGTGGGTCCAGATTCGGGGGAACCAAAAGGCGCAATTCCATCTCTTCCCCATATAGGACGTGCACGGAGACTTTTTCGGGAAGGTAAGGAGTGTTCCTCACTTTCAAGCTGAATTTTTTCTTGACCCCTTCCCGGACGAATAGAATATGCTTGCAGGTTCCCAGCGTATTCTTCCGGAAATCCGGGCAAGAACAATAGGAATCCCCTCTTTCCCAGCCTCGCAGTGCCACCCGGTAGGTTTTTCCGGACTGGTGATTGGTGACGATATAATCGGACCATAGTTTTCTGGGGTCCAGGGATTCATATTTCATCTTCTCGGTCCTGGCTCGCTCCGCCCTCTCCTCGATGGCCTGTTGGACAAGCTCTTCATCCGTCAACATTTCGAGAGGCTGCTTTTCCGCCGGAGGAGCCGAAAGCCCCAGGGACAATTTTTCTTCAAGAATCAGGGAAAATGTCGCTCCCGCATGCTCGCAGACCTGCGGACATTGACTGCAGGAGATTCGGAGCCCTTTGCGGCTTTGGGGGTCCAGGGACACGGTGACGACCGCTTCCCCCATATCAACCCGTATGGAATGATCTTCCCATTTGACCTGCTCCGAGATATCCAAGTCATACCTTCCGCCCTTTCGGATGAGACTCTCGCCTTCATGGCCGAGAAGCTTGCAGGCCTCCCGGTAGGTCAGATAGGCCAGCCTGTCTTTTAGAGTTAACATCGATGGCTCCTTTGGTTTTCGAAAGAATGCCGCGGCAGCTTGCCAGGCGGGATTTTTCTCCCCTCTTTGAAGATCGGAAAAACGGCAAATAGGATTTTAGCAGAGATGCGGGTTCAATGGAAAGACCTTCCCATCCGCCGTTGGGGGAAACTGGCGGAAGGAAAGATCGATCCCGTACGGATGGCCTGGGAGAATCGGCAGGATCAAGCACGCAGGGGCGATCGGCCCGGTCGCCCCTGCGGGAAAAAAATGAACCGGCCCGTTGGAGAATGCCGGGTGGGTTAAGGAAGGATCGGATCTCTCCCTTTTTGCGAAAACCGTCAAGGCTCGACGGATATCAGGTACTCTCCTCTCGAAATCACTCCGCCGATGATCGAGGCCCCTAAAATGCCCTTATCCTTGAGCCTATTGAGAAGCTCCCGCCCTTCGGACGGGGGCAAGGCGATCAGCAGGCCCCCGGAGGTTTGGGGGTCGTACAGAATGATTCGATCCAGCTCGGGAACCCCCGGAGAAAAGCGGACCTTGCCCCCAAAATGGGACTGATTCCGGTAGGCCCCTCCGGGGACCATGCCCTGGGCGGCAAAGTCCGTGCTTCCGGGAAGAAGGGGAATCCGGGAGTAATACAAGCGGAGGGACAACCCGCATCCCATTGCCATCTCCGAACCATGCCCCAGCAGGCCGAAACCGGTGATATCCGTGCAGGCATGGACCTGAAAATCCGCCATGGCCTCGGCGGCCCCTCGATTCAAGGCGGCCATGGAGGCATGGGCGGGTTGCAGAGTTGAATCATCGGCCAGCCCGGCCTTTCCCGCAGTGGAGAGGATGCCGGTCCCAATCGCTTTGGTCAGGATGAGGACATCTCCCTCCCGTGCACCCTTGTTGGTGGCCACCTTGAGCGGATGGACGATGCCGGTAACCGATAGCCCGTATTTCAACTCCTGATCCTCCACGGTATGGCCCCCCACCAGCACCGCTCCGGCTTCGTGGATTTTGTCCAGGCCCCCCCGGAGGATTTCGGTGAGAACTGAAGGGCTGAGAGAGCACCCAGGAAAGGCCATGAGGTTCATGGCCGTCAGCGGCTTTCCCCCCATGGCATAGACATCGCTCAGCGAGTTGGCCGCGGCGATCTGCCCGAAGAGGTAGGGATCGTCCACGATGGGGGTGATGAAATCGACGGTTTGAACCAAAGCCAGGTCTTCAGAGAGCTGGTACACTCCCGCATCGTCGGAGGTTTCAGTCCCGACCAGAAGCTTGGGGTGCTTCTCCAGGGGCAGGGGCGTCAAAGCTTTCTCTAAGTCCTCCGGACTTAGCTTGGCCGCTCACCCCGCCGCCTTGACCATGGTCGTCAGGCGAACTTTTTCCCTATCCCCGCCATTCATGGAATATCCCTTGCCCCCCTTTGACTTTTCGAAACACTCCCTTGCTCTTCCTCCTTATTTATTCTACCAGGGTTCACCCCTTTCTGCAGCAGGGGGACAAAAACCCCGACTCAAATTCCCCCTCGATAACTCCCGCGTGCGGAAATCTTGCAGGGGCTGACGCATCGTTTCCCCGCGGGTTTAAAAAATCCCCCTTGGCAATGGGTGCCATGAATTTCCCGCTGAGCGCTATTTCGGCTCGCCCCCCAGCAGGTGCATTCCCTCGATCTTCACTCCGGCCTGATTCAAAAGGGTCGTGATCTTTTCCCTTTCCTCCCAGTTAATCCGCAGGCAGACTCCGCAATCCGAGCTCAATTCCCTGGGTACCGGGATGACTTTAATGGGAAATCCCCGGCTCTTGATCAATTTTTCCGCCTGAATGACAAAATGAACGGAGGGGAAAAGGAGAACTCCCTGGGCCATGTTCAGGTTCCTCCCCGGGTCATTCGATGCAGAGCTTTCAGGGCTTCGTAAACCTCTTCCCGGGTGTTCAGGTAGCTCAGGCTCCACCGGATGGTTCCCTGGGGAAAGGTGCCGATGGTCCGATGGGCGGCCGGCGCGCAATGCAGTCCCACCCGGCAAAGAATCCCGAATTCCTCATCCAGCCGTAAACTGGCTTCCGAAGGAGAAATGCCGCGGAGGGTGAAGGAAACCGTGGAAACCTGCCTGCGGGGATCCTTGGGGCCATAAATGGTAATTCCGGGAGTCTCCAAGAGTCCCCGGATGAGTTCTTCGGTCAGTTCCATTTCATGCCTGCGGACCTTTTCAACCCCTTCCCGGAGTACAAAATCCAATCCCGCCGAGAGGCCTGCCAGTCCCACCGTGTTGGGCGTCCCGCTTTCGCAAAGGTCCGGCAGGAAGTCCGGTTGTTCTTCCATCTCCGACCGGCTGCCCGTTCCGCCCCTTTTGACCGGCGTCAGCCCCTTCTCATCCACCCTCTCGCCAATGACCAGCCCCCCGGTCCCCTGGGGACCGAACAGGGCCTTATGGCCTGTGAAAGCCAAAAGGTCAATTTTATCCCTTTCCATGTCGATCGGTATCGCCCCCGCCGTCTGGGCGGCATCCACGAGAAAGAGGATTTCTTTCTGGCGGCAGATTTCCCCAACCTCGGAAACGGGAAGCAGGGTTCCCACCACGTTCGAGGCGTGATTCAGGACGACCATTTTGGTGTTTTCTTTGATTTCCCGGCGAACATCGTGAGGGTCCAGAATCCCGTCGGAGGAGCATGCCACGACGGTCACTTCCACTCCTTCTTTTTCCAAGGCCCGAAGGGGCCGCATGACGGAGTTGTGTTCCATGGAAGAAGTAATCACATGGTCCCCGGGGCGGAGCAGTCCCTTCAGCCCCAGATTGATCCCCTCGGTGGCGTTGAGTCCGAAGGTCACCCGGGAGGAATCGTTTGCCCCCAGGAGCTGAGCCACTTTCTCCCTCGCTTCATAAAGGACCCGGCTGGCCTCCACCGACAGACGGTGACCCGAACGGCCCGGGTTGGCGCCCACCTCCCGGGAAAAGCGTATGATCGCCTGGATCACGCTTTCCGGTTTGGGAAACGTAGTGGCGGCATTGTCAAAATAGATCATTTTTTTCTGCCTTCCAGGAATACTATGGCGCCTATCAAGCGGGACGAAAACAGACGTCAAAAGATATTGATGATCTCGTAAGAATGAAAATTTCCCCTCCCCTGGCGGGAGGGGATGAAGGGGAGGGGAATAGAAACTTTTTGAAACTCTTCTTCTTTCACCCTCACCCTTGCCCTCTCCCGTCGAGGGAGGGGGAACTTTTTTGACTTTTTACGAGACCATCAATATCGCCCCTTTCCCCAGGAAACCCTTGTTTTTCAAGAATATCCTTTTAAAAAGGAGCCCAGCGGTTCTCCATTTTTGAGAGATTCAGAAGGGGGGAAATCCGGAGGAATGAATTTCAAGATAGGGAAACCGGAGAAAGCCCGGGGTGCTCCTTCATTCCTTCCCTTCTGATCTGCCTGAGACCTAACCTAGGCCCCTGCGGGCTTCTCCGAAGCCCTCACCGGATGGAAAGGGGAGTCTGGAGCTTTCCCATGGTTTCACCTCCTGCTTTCAAGCAGCTTATTTTAATCCTCTTATTCTGAAAATGTAAACTGGATTTTTTCCCTCCCCAAGACCTCTGGAGGCCCCAAAGAAATTCAGCGCCCCTTTGAACCCGGACCATAAAAAGATTTGCCATCGGCGAAAATCGATGTTATCCCTTTATTGGAATTTCTTGTAATCAAAGGAGGCACTATTATGGGTAAAGAGAATTTTGACCGACGTTCCATCTGCGAACGGTATGAAAAACTCTACACCGGCGCCGTGGCCGATATTTTGGACGAAAAGGGATTCCGGAATCAGGTCCTGGGAAGGGAGCTTCGGCCCATTTTGCCCCAGAAGCGGGCGGCCGGTTTTGCCTTCCCGGCCCTGGGAGAAGCCACGGACGACCTGACCTACGATTGCCGCCCCGCCATCCTGAAATTCCTCGCCGCCGTCCCCTCCGATTCCATGATCGCGCTGAACCCGGGGAAAGACAAGACCTGCGCCCACTGGGGGGAATTCATGAGCCTGACGGCCCGGAATCAGGGCTGCCGAGGGGTGGTGGTGGATGGGGGGGTGCGGGATACGGATTTGATCGTCCAGGCCGGGTTCCAGGTTTTCCATACTTTTTTCTGGCCGGTCTCCTCGGTGGGCCGCTGGAGGCCCATCCATTACGGACATCCGGTGATGATCCATGGCGTCGAAATCCGGCCGGGAGACCTCATCCTGGGGGACATTGACGGAGTCGTTGTGGTGCCCCAGCCGTTGATCGAAGAAGTCTTACAGGCCGCGGAGGAATGTTACCGGGCGGAAAGGAGCATGAAAGAAGAGCTGCGGGCGGGAAAGACCATGGAGGAAGTCTTCAATAAATATGGGAGGTGGTAGGGGCGATCACGCGAAGGGCATAAGGGTCGCTCGGTGGTTCCGGCTCATCTTCGGGAGGCCGATCGGAGTCTCCCGGGGATTCTGCCGTTACCGCTTCATCATGGTGTTGGGGAGCCACAGGATGATGTCCGGAAAGATAATCATCAGGATGAGCCCCAGCGCAATGAGCGCGATAAAAGGAAGCACGCCCCGGATGATGGTGTTGGTGTCGATACCCATCTCATCCGGGATGATTCCCCGGAGGAAGAAAATGGCGTAGGCGAAGGGCGGGGAGAGGAAAGACATCTGGAGATTCACCACCACCATCATGGCAAACCAGAGACGATCAAATCCCAACGAATCCCCGATGGGGGTAATGAGAGGGACCATCACCAGGACGATTCCGATCCAGTCGATGAACATGCCCAGGATCAGGAGGATCAACATGATGATGGCAAAGATCCCCCATTTCTCCAGGGGAAAACCGGTGATCATATTGGTCAGCACGTCGCCGCATCCCAGGCTGAGAAACATCCCCGTGAACATGTTCGCCCCTACGGCGATAAAGAGGGCCATGCTGGTGGTATGCATGGTCTGAAAGGTCGTCTCCCAGACATTTCCCGGGTTCAGCTTCCCGTACCCCAGAGCCAAAAGCATCGCGCCCAATGCCCCCATGGCGGCCGCCTCCGTGGGAGCGGCGACTCCGAAGAAGATGGTCCCCAGGACCGCCAGGATCAGGACCACCGGCGGCAACAGCGAAGTGCAAAGGAGGGTCATCTTCCTTTCCAGGGGAACCATCCTTTCCTCCCGGGGCATGGCCGGTCCGTCCTCGGGAATCAGGGCGCAGCGGATGGCGATGTAGGACATATAAAGACCGGCGAGAAGAAACCCGGGAATGAAAGCCCCCATGAAAAGCTCACCCACAGAAATGTTGGCCGTAGGCCCGTAAACCACCAGCATGACGCTCGGGGGGATGAGAATGCCCAGCGTTCCGCCGGCGCAGATCGTTCCCGAGGCCATGGACTTGTTGTACTTCCGGCCCACCATCGCCGGAAGAGCGATCAGCCCCAGCATGACCACGGAGGCGCCAACGACCCCCACCGAGGCGGCGACGATCACTCCTAGAAGCAGGGTGGCGATGGCCAGCCCCCCCCTTAGCCCGCCAAGCAAAAGGTACAGGGACCCGAATAGCTTCTCGGTCACCCCGGACCGCTCCACCATGATCCCCATAAAGACGAAGAGCGGGAAGGCCAGAAAGACGTATTCGGTGATGATCCCATAAAGCCGGAGGTAGAACATATCGAACACGCCCGTGCCCCCGAAGAGGAGCCCGATGATCATGGAGACCCCGCTCAGGCTGAAGGCCAGGGGATATCCCAGGAGGATGCCCAAAATGACCCCGCCGAACATGAGAACCGTAGCTGTTTCCGGGCTGATGGGAATCATAGTTCTGTCCCTTTGACTAGCCTTTGCATATCGCGGATGAAATTGGCCAAGCCCTGCAGCCAGAGGAGCGCGAGCCCCACGGGAATCACCGACCGGAAGGGCCACATCAAAGGCCGCCAGAATCCCACCTCGGAAAATTCCTTCACCTGATAGGAATGTATCGCGTATCCGGCGGAAACGATGATGAGGCCGGTGAGAAGAGGAAAAAAGAAGAGCAGGGTGAATACTACGTCCAGGATCAGCCGGACCCGGGGTGGGAAACGATTGTAGATCAAGTCCACCCGGACGTGGCGTCGTTTCAGGTGAACGTAGGCGGAGCCCAGGATGATCACCGAACCGCCCAGCATATAGCTGGTGTCATATTGCCATACCGTGGGGGCGCGAAAAACGTAGCGCAGGATGACGTCATAGGCAATGGTGACCACCATGGCAAAAACGGCCAGGGTGATCCCCTTGGCGGCCCACTCGCTCAATCGATCGATCCGCTGAAGCATGGCTTGGATCATGGTCGCAGCCCTCTCCGGGGGCGTTTCCCGTGATGAATGGCTCCCCGGAGGCCTTATCCAAGATAAGACCCCCGGGGTCCGAACAATGGACCTTCTATGATTTACCAGGCCGTCATCAAGTCGGGATTGGGCTGGGTGAAGTTCTTGTAGGCCCGGTACTTTTTAAGAAAATCCCGCTGGTGGGCGAGAACCTTGGCGAAGAAAGGGTCTTCCTTGGCCTTGCGGTCGTAGAGTTCATTGGCCTTCTTCACCACTTCCTTCTGGACCGCCTCCGGCAGCCGGTGAAGCTTGGTGCCGTACTCCTTCAGTTTGTCCATGGCAACCACGTCCTGGTAATCTATGTAGCAAAGCATCCGGATCGAGGTTGCCTCGGCCGCGTTGCGGACGATGGCCTTGAGTTCCGGGGATAGCTTTTCCCAGGAATTTTTATTGACCAGGAGCTCGAAGCCGGACATGGGAGCGTGGATGCCGGGGCCCACCATGTAGGCGCCCAGTTGGTGGAAGCCGGCGCTATAATCGATTCCCGGCGTGCTGTATTCAAAGGCGTCCAGGACCCCTCGCTTCATACTCTCGAAGATCTCCCCTCCAGGGATCTGGACGACGGCCGCTCCAAGACCGCTGAGGATCTCCCCCCAGATCCCGGCAGTCCGAAACTTCATCCCCTTGAAATCATCCAGGGTCTGAATGGGTTTTTTGAACCAACCGAACATCTCCGCCGAGGAGTATCCCATCGGTCCCAGGGCCACGACGTTATAGTTGCGGCGGTCATACATCTCCTGCCAGAGCTGCAATCCGCCCGCCTCATACACCCAGACGGCAAATTCGATGGGGCTGGGGCCGCCCGGATACAAGTTGAAGAGATCCCCCGCCAGACCCACCAAGCTGGTATGGTAGTGGGTGGCGGAGAAATGGGCGTCCAACGTTCCTTTGTTGACCGCGTCGAATTCCTTCAGCGCCGGAACCACCGCCCCGCCTGGAAAGGGCTTGATTTCCAGCCGGCCTCCGCTCATCTCCTCCACCTTTTTGGGAAATTCCTTCGCCCCATAAAAAATGATCATTCCCGCGGGAAACGGAGCCTGGAGCTTCCAGCGGATTTTCTCCTGGGCCGGCGTCTCCGGCACCCCAAAGAGGCTTGCGGCAAAAACAGCGGCCAAAACGAGAGCAACCATGCCTTTTTTGTTCATTTTTCCCTCCTCAGTTTTGATGGGCTCGACCGTCGATCGGTCAAGAAGGATTTATTCCTCGGTTCCCCGCTAACTTATCGTGACTTTCTTGCTCTGTCAACCTGAATCCCGCACTTTTTTTCCCTCTCCATACACCAACATCCGATAAGTCTTCTGGACCCGGTCCCAGTTCTCCTCCCGGTCCAGGGACCAGTAGCGGCCGATGACCGAGACGATCTTTCCTCGCTGGAGATCCTGCAGCTCTTTTTCAATCGTCGCCAGGTACCTTGCTCCGCTCTGCTTCCGTTCGCCCCTTCGGCCCAGCATAGCATGGTGGTAAAGGTTTTCAACCGTCCCCTGCTTGGCCAGCTTGAAAAGGGCCATGAGGTGATCCATGGAGCCGTGGGAGCTGAAGAAAGAGACGATTCCCATGAGATGAAGGCTTTTCCCTTCTCTCTTGGCCCCTCTCATGGCCCAGAGGAAAGCGTCGTTATGAAAAAACCTCCCCTCCCGAATGGCCCGGTCGATGATCAGCCGGTCGGAAAAGATTCTGCGCCCGGCGCCGATATGAAGGTGGCCTGCCTCGGAATTTCCCACCGTTCCCTTGGGAAGGCCCACGGCTTCCCCGGAAGCCTCCAGGGTGGTGAAGGGAAATCTTTTTTGAAGCTCATCCATCACCGGCGTATGCGCCCCGGCGATGAGGTTCCCATAAGTTTCCGCCCGGTATCCCCACCCGTCCAAGAGAAGGACCAGAACCCGGTGCCTCCCGAAACTCTCCTTAATGGGTTTTTCCAAAAGGAGGCTCCTGCCGGTCATAACCGGCGGTTTGGGCATATCCAGGAGGTCGAGAACCGTGGGAGCCACATCGGTCAATTCCCCGCCGCCTCTCAGCTTCCAAAGGGAGGTTTCTTCGGGCCGGGGAGGCACCAAGATGAAAGGCACCGGGCTCGCGGTGTGGCCCGTATCTATGGTCCCATCCGGATAAAGCCATCTCTCCGCGGTCCCGTGATCGGCTGTGACCACGGTTATCACCCCCGCCCGCCGGGCCGCCTCCAGGCATCGGCCCAGGTTGGTGTCCACGGCCTCCACCGCCTTCCGGATGGCCTCTTCGTTTTCGATATGCCCGACCACGTCAATGTTGGCGAAGTTGGCGAACCAGAAATGCACCCTGGGGTCTTGAAGGGACTGGATGACCGCATCGGCCACGCCCGAGGCATTCATCTCCGGCTTTTGGTCGAATTGGGGAACATCTTTGGGGGTAGGCACGGCAATTCGCTCCTCCCCCGGAAAGGGCTCGCGGATTTTGCCATTGAGAAAGAAGCCCACATGAACGGCTTTCTCCGATTCGGAGATCTTCACCTGCTTCAAGCCGCGCCGGCTCAGGGTTTCACTCAAGGTGTCACGGATTTCTTCTTCCGGGGAGAAGGCCACCCTGGCGGTGAGTTCTTGATGGTAGGGGATCATGGTGACCAGGTTCAGGCGGAGGTCCTTTTTCACCGGGAAATAAGGGAAGTCCGGCTCCAGAAGGCTCCGGCAAAGCTCCACCTCCCGCTCCCCCCGCAGATTATAGAAAATCACATAATCCCCATCCCGGAATCGGCCGATCGGCTTTCCCCCGGGGTCCACCAGGACCCGCGGCTCCAGCGTCTCGTCGTCCTCCCCCGCCTGGTAAGCCTCTCGCACCGCCTCAGTCATCGGGTACTTGTTTAGCTCTTCCTGCAAAGATTATCCCCTTATCGCGTTTCCTTTTTCGCTTCATATTCTCCCAAGGAGGCCTCCTTGTCAATTTCTCTCCTTCGGCCGGAGTTCCCCAAATTAAGGATTGCAAATATTTCTTGCCTGTTGTATTATTTTTACAACGCCATTAAAGGAGGGGGTGATGATATGGCTCAAAGGATGACTTTTGGGCGGTTTCTTAAGAAAATGCGGGAGAAAAGGGGGCTTTCGCTTCGCCGGTTCTGTATGGAAAACAATATTGATCCGGGAAACCTCAGCAGGCTGGAAAGAGGCTTGATTTCCCCTCCCCAATCCCGGGAAAAGCTTGAACAATATGCCTCTTATTTGGAGATTGAGAAGGGAAGCGACGATTGGTATGAATATTTTGACCTGGCCGCTGCCCACTCCGGAAAAATCCCGGCCGATCTCATGGAAGATGACGAACTCGTCAAGAAACTCCCCCTTGTTTTTCGAACGATCCGAGGGCAAAAGGTTTCAAAAAATAAGCTTGATAAGCTTGCTGAGGTCATCCGGAAATCGTAATGGTTAAACTCGACATCCAATACCTTTCCTACCAACAAATCAGCCAAAGGGCGGAGGAATTTCTCTTAACGTATCACTCTTCAAAAGCGCTGCCAGTCCCAGTTGAAGAGATCGTGGAATTTAAGCTTGGGGTTGATATTGTCCCGATACCAAATCTGCAAAAGGATTTTGAAATAGAAGGTTTCACCTCGAGCGATCTAAAAGCCATCTATGTGGATCAATTTATTCTTTCCGAAAGGCCAGCTCGGTATCGTTTCACCCTTGCCCACGAGATAGGACATATCGTTCTCCATAAAAGAATCTTTAAGGAAATCCGCATATCTTCGGTCAAATCATGGAAAACTTTCGCAGACCTCGTAGACCCGCAATATTATAGCGCTCTTGAGTTCCAAGGGTATGCTTTCGGAGGATTGATTTTGGTCCCCCCTGCCGAATTGAAGAGGCTGATGGAGAAAAACCTGCCAGATATCAAGAACCTCATAAAGATTTCCAAATCTCGAAACATAGGCAGGGATCAATATCTGGATTATGCGAAAGAAAAAATCGCCCAGGAGCTGGCTCCCATTTTTGATGTATCTACCGAAGTAATCGTAAAAAGGATTGAATACGATAAGTTAGAAAGGCTAATCCCTTGATTCTCTGGCTTGATCTTTCCTAAGGTTTCAATCCATCGATTAAAGGGGAGGGAATGCTAAATGCCGCGGATTTTCGATAACATCGAGGATAAACTCCTCCCCGTCCTCCGAGAAACCCTTTCCTTATCCGATCGCGCCGACTTCTGTGTGGGTTATTTCAACCTGCGCGGCTGGAAAGCCCTTGATTCCTATATCGAAAAATGGTCCGGGGGGCCGGGGCAATGCTGCCGGTTGCTTGTCGGAATGCAAAGAGTCCCGGAGGAAGAGGTACAGGCTCTTCTCGGGCTGATGCAGAACGGCGAGCAAATTGACCAGGCCTTGGCCCTTAGGCTGATGAAGGACCTGGTTGAGAAATTCAGAGAACAATTGACCATAGGCGCCCCTACCAACGAGGATGAGTCAGGCCTCCGGCGGTTGGCTGCCCAGATCAAATCAAAAAAGGTGGTCATCAAGTTATTCCTGCGCCACCCCTTACATGCAAAGCTCTATCTGCTCTTCCGGCCCGACCCCATCAATCCCACCGTAGGCTATCTGGGTAGCAGTAACTTAACGCTTGCCGGACTTTCCCACCAGGGGGAATTGAACATAGACGTACTCGACCATGACGCCTGTAATAAGCTGGCGAAATGGTTTGAAGGTCGATGGAACGACCGCTGGTGCCTCGACATTTCCGCCGACCTGGTCAAGGTGGTGGAGGAAAGCTGGGCGCGGGAAGAGCTGATTCCGCCTTTTCATATCTATGTCAAAATGGCCTACCATCTTTCCCGTGAAGCTCGCGAGGGCATCTCCGACTTTCAGCTCCCACCCGAGTTGAGGAACAGGCTTTTCGCTTTCCAGGAGGCGGCCGTCAAAATCGCGGCCCATCACCTAAACAAACGAAACGGGGTGCTCATAGGAGACGTGGTCGGTCTCGGCAAAACACTCATGGCGACCGCGCTCGCCCGCATCTTTGAGGATGATTACGACCTCGAAACTCTTATCATTTGTCCGAAGAATCTTGTTTCCATGTGGAACGACTACCGGGAACGGTACCATTTGCGGGGCAAAGTGATTTCCTTAAGTCGCGTAATCCGGGATTTGCCCGAAATGCGCCGCTACCGGCTCGTCGTGATCGACGAGAGCCATAACCTGCGCAACCGCGAGGGAAGACGTTACAGCGTCATTCGAGACTACATCAAAAAGAACGACAGCAAGTGCGTTTTGCTGTCCGCTACCCCCTACAACAAGACCTATCTGGACCTCTCCAATCAACTGAGGCTTTTTCTTCCGGAGGACCAGGAACTGCCCATCCGCCCGGAGAGGCTTCTCAAAGATCTTGGGGATACGGAGTTTATTCGCCGTCATCAATGCTCGCCGCGTTCTCTCTCCGCATTTGAAAAGAGTGACTATGCCGATGACTGGCGGGAGCTCATGCGACTGTATCTGGTCCGGCGCACGCGCAGCTTTATCATGGAGAACTACGCCCAGACCGACCCAGCCAACGGCAGAAAGTTCCTTACCCTCGAAGATGGGCGGCCCTATTATTTCCCCGTACGGGTTCCTAAAACTTCCAAGTTCACCATCAATGAGAAAAGCACCGAGGATCAATATGCTCAGCTCTATTCCCCCGACGTGGTGGGCGCGATCAATGCGCTTCATCTTCCGCGTTACGGGTTGGGCAACTATGTCGCCCCATCGCCGGATTCGCCGCCGACTCGGGACGAGGCCAGGGCGCTGCAAAACCTCTCCCGCGCCGGCAAGCGTCTCATGGGGTTCTGCCGCACGAACCTTTTCAAAAGACTGGAATCCTGCGGACAGGCTTTTGTCCAGTCGGTGGAGCGGCACATCCTGCGAAATTACATCTACCTCCATGCCATAGAATACGGGAAACCCTTGCCCATAGGAACGCAAGATAGCGGGCTTCTCGATACCCGCATCTGTGATGAGGATGCCGAAGCCATGGGGGGCTTGTTTGAAGATGATGAAGAGGAAGTTTGCACTGCGGAAGAAATTTCCGCTCTCCGCAAGCCGGAAGACTTCAAGAGGCGTGCCGCCGATGTTTACCGGCAATATGCCACCCAGGAAAAAAAACGGTTCGCCTGGCTTCGCCCGGACCTTTTCGACAAGGCATTGGCGGAAAACCTTCAAGCCGATGCCAAAGCATTAATCAAAGTCCTCGAAAAGTGCGGGGATTGGGACCCTGTTCGGGATGCCAAATTGGCCGCACTGGCCGATTTATTACTCAAGAAACATCCTCAAGAGAAAATCATCGTCTTTTCCCAGTTTGCCGATACGGTCCATTACCTGGAAGCGCACCTGAAGGCGAGGGGCGTCAACAACCTAGCCGGCGTGACGGGCGATTCCTCCGACCCAACCGCCATCGCCTGGCGATTCAGCCCCGAGAGCAACGAAAAGCGCGACCGTATAAGGCCGGAAGATGAGCTTCGCGTCCTTGTCGCCACGGATGTCCTTAGCGAAGGCCAGAATCTTCAAGACTGCGCGGTCGTGGTAAATTTTGATCTTCCGTGGGCCATCATCCGCCTTGTTCAGCGAGTGGGACGGGTGGACCGGATAGGACAACGGGCGGAGAAGATCCTCTGTTATTCGTTCCTCCCCGCCGATGGCGTTGAACGAATCATCCACCTGCGGGCCCGCGTACGCCAGCGCCTGCAGGAAAATGCCGAAGTCGTGGGCACGGATGAGGCCTTCTTCGAGGATGACCGCAATGACCAAGCGGTGCGCGACCTCTTTACGGAAAAGGCGGGGATTCTCGATGGCGATGTGGACACGGAGGTGGACCTTGCTTCTTACGCCTACCAAATCTGGAAGAACGCCATAACTTCTGACCCGAAACTGGAAAAGATCATATCCGAACTTCCCCCGGTCGTATGTTCCACCAAGCCCTCCCCGGACAAGACCGCCGATCCCGGGGGCGTGATTGTTTATATGCGCACCGCGGAGGACAACGATGCGCTGGTTTGGATGGATCAAGAGGGCCGCTTGGTTACCGAATCCCAGAAGGCCATCCTGGAAGCGGCCAGGTGTTCAGCCGAAACCCCTGCCCTGCCACGACTGGAAAACCATCATGCCTTGGTGCGCCTGGGAGTGGAACAGGTCATCAAGGAAGAAAAATCCGTCGGCGGTCAGCTTGGCCGTCCCTCGGGCGCGCGATTCCGTACTTACGAGCGGCTGAAGCAATACGCCGAGGATGTCAAGGGCACCCCCTTTGATAAACCGGAACTGCACCGGGCCATCGAGGAAATTTACCGCTTCCCCTTGCGGGAAGCGGCAAAGGATTCCCTCAACCGGCTGTTCCGATCCCATGCCCCGAATGAGACGATCGCCCAGAAAGTTTTGGCCCTGCGAGATGCCGATGCCCTGACGGTCCAGAGCGAGGAGGTTGTGTCCCGCGAGCCACGCATTATCTGCTCCATGGGATTAGCGGGAAAATCGACAGGGGCGGCGGATGGAAAATAGAGCGGTAAAAAGGGTACACCCCACAGCATACATCATATCCGGCCCAAATGGGGCCGGGAAGACGACTTTTGCCCTGGAGTTCCTACCGAATATTGTTGGGTGTCACAATTTTATCAACGCCGATCTGATTGCTCGGGGGCTTTCTCCGCTAAACATCGAGGCGGCGGCAATCGAAGCTGGCCGTTTATTCCTTCGCCAAATCCGCGCCTATATTTCCACCGGATCCGATTTTGGATTTGAAACGACCTTGTCAGGGACAGCCCATGTTCGGTTAATCTATGATATGCGCCGTGCGGGATATGCCATTCGTCTTTATTACCTCTGGCTTCCCACAGTTCAACTTGCGCTCAAACGAATTGCCGAGCGAGTGCGGCGTGGCGGACATCATATACCGCCTGACGTGGTGAAACGCCGTTTTGGAAGAGGACTTGCCAATCTATTCCATCGCTACCTGTCTTTGGTAGACTATTGTGCCATATTTGACAATTCTTCTGCCTCCCCGGTTCTCGTGTACGAAAGAACGAGCGCCTCA
>JACAEW010000061.1 GCA_013388675.1 Syntrophaceae bacterium
TATGTATGCTGAGCATTACTTCTTTTGCTTCTTTTACAGCGTTGCGAGAAAGGGGCACGTGTACGGCCATCTGGTCGCCGTCGAAATCGGCATTGAAGGCCGCGCAAACGAGGGGATGGAGCTGGATGGCCTTTCCCTCGATGAGGATGGGCTCGAAGGCCTGGATGCCCAGGCGGTGCAGGGTGGGGGCGCGGTTCAACAGGATGGGGTACTCCCGGACGATTTCGCTCAGCGTCTCCCAGACCTCGTCCTTTTCCTGCTCCACCATCTTTTTGGCGCTCTTGATGGTGGTCACGTACCCTTTTTGCTCCAACCGGTTGTAGATGAAGGGCTTGAAGAGCTCCAGGGCCATTTTTTTGGGCAGGCCGCATTGGTGCAGGCGCAAATCCGGGCCCACCACGATCACCGAGCGGCCGGAATAATCCACCCGTTTCCCCAGAAGGTTCTGCCGGAACCGTCCCTGCTTGCCCTTCAGCATGTCGCTCAGGGATTTCAGGGGCCTGCCGTTGGAACCCAGGATCGCCCGCCCCCCCCGGCCGTTGTCGAAGAGGGCGTCCACCGCCTCCTGGAGCATCCGTTTCTCGTTGCGGATGATGATCTCCGGGGCGTTCAGCTCCTGGAGGCGCTTCAGGCGGTTGTTGCGGTTGATGACCCGGCGGTAGAGATCGTTCAGGTCGGAGGTGGCGAAGCGGCCGCCGTCCAGGGGCACCAGCGGCCGAAGGTCGGGGGGAATGACGGGGATGACCTCCAGGATCATCCAATCGGGCTTGTTTCCCGAATCCTTGAAGGAGTCGAGCACCTTCAGCCTCTTGGCGATCTTCTTCTTCTTCACGTCGGAGGTGGCTTCCTTCATCTCCCGGTGAAGCTGTTCGGAGAGCCCCTGCACGTCCACTTTGCGAAGCAGTTCGCGGATGGCCTCGGCCCCCATGCCGGCCACGAAGGAGTCCGGCCCGAACTCCTCCAGCGCCTTGCGGTACCGCTCGTCGTTGAGCAGCTCCTTCTCCTTCAGCGGGGTCTTCTTGGGATCGACCACCAGGTAGGCTTCGAAATAGAGGACCTTCTCCAGCTCCCTAAGGGTCATGTCCAGAAGGCTGCCGATGCGGCTGGGCAGGCTCTTCAAGAACCAAATATGGGCCACCGGAGTGGCCAGCTCGATATGCCCCAGCCGTTCCCGGCGGACTTTGGACTGGATCACCTCCACGCCGCACTTCTCGCAGACCACGCCGCGGTGCTTCATCCGTTTGTACTTGCCGCAGTTGCACTCGTAGTCTTTGGTGGGGCCGAAGATCTTGGCGCAGAAAAGGCCGTCCCGCTCCGGTTTGAAGGTCCGGTAGTTGATGGTCTCCGGCTTCTTGACTTCTCCGTAGGACCAGGCCCGGATTTTTTCGGGCGAAGCCAGGGAAATCCGCACGGCGTTGAAGGACAACGGGTGTTTGGGCTTTTCAAAAAAACTGAAAAGGTCTTCCAAGCCAAACCTCCTTTAGGCTTCCTCTTTCTCCAGAAGCTCCATGTCCAGGCAAAGGCTCTGCAGCTCCTTCACCAGGACGTTGAAGGATTCGGGGACCCCCGCATCCAGGGCATGCCCCCCCTTGACGATGGTCTCGTACATGCGCGTCCGGCCGAGGACGTCGTCGGATTTGACGGTCAGGAACTCCTGCAGCCCGTAGGCCGCTCCATAGGCTTCCAGCGCCCATACCTCCATCTCGCCCAGCCGCTGCCCGCCGAACTGGGCCTTTCCTCCCAGGGGCTGCTGGGTGATCAGGGAGTAGGGTCCCACCGAACGGGCATGGATCTTGTCATCCACCAGATGGTGAAGCTTCATCATGTAGATGACTCCCACGGTCACCTTCTGGTCGAAGGGTTCTCCGGTGCGCCCGTCATAAAGGGTGGCCTGGACCGTTCGGCCGGCTTCTTTCAGCAGCAGTTTGATCTCCTTCTCCGTGGCTCCGTCAAAGGCCGGGGAGGCCATGAATACGCCGTGGGAAAGGCTCCTGGCGAAATCCAGCAGCTCCTCGTCGCTCATCTCCTCGATCACCCGGGAAAAACTTTCCGAACTGTAAACCTTCCGGACCTTCTCCCGGATGGCTTTGGGGCTGAACTCCTTGCGGATCATCTCCTCGATCTGCTCCCCCAGCCCCTGCGCTGCCCATCCCAGGTGGGTTTCCAGGATCTGTCCCACGTTCATCCGGGAGGGGACGCCCAGGGGGTTGAGGACGATATCCACCGGGGTCCCGTCGGCCAAGTAGGGCATGTCTTCCTCCGGCAGAATCCGGGAAATGACCCCTTTATTCCCGTGCCGCCCGGCCATCTTGTCCCCCACCGAGAGTTTGCGTTTGATGGAGATATCCACCTTCACCATCTTGGTCACTCCCGGCGGTAGCTCGTCGGCCTTTTTCAGGCGGGCGATCTTCCTTTCGAAGGCCCCCCGGATGAGCTGGACCCGCTCATCCAGCCCCTCCCAGACCTTCTCCGCCTCGGCCTTTTTCTTCGGGTTCTGGATGCTCACGTCCCGCATCCGGGAATCCGGGACCTCGGCCAGCATCTCCTTGGTAAGCTTGGTGTTCTTGGGGATGAGGGTTTTTCCGCTCCGCTCCTCGGCAACGCGCTGGGTCGTGACCTCATTCACGTACAGCTTTCTCACCTTCTGGGCGGCGATCTGCTGGACGATCTGGACCTCGTCCTCCTGGTCCCTCAGAATTCGGGCGATCTCCTCCTCTTCAATGGCCTTGGCCCGGCTGTCCTTTTCCACCCCCCGGCGGCTGAAGACCTTGGTCCCGATCACCACCCCCTCGACCCCCGGGGGCACGCGGAGCGAGGTATCCTTGACCGCCCCGGCCTTTTCCCCGAAGATCGCCCGCAGGAGTTTCTCCTCGGGAGAGGGTTGGGTCTCCCCTTTGGGGGTGATCTTTCCCACCAGGATATCCCCCGCCTTCACCTCGGCCCCGATGCGGATGATGCCGCTCTCATCCAGGTTTTTCAGGGACTCATCGCCGAGGTTGGGGATGTCCTGGGTGATTTCCTCCTTGCCCAGCTTGGTGTCCCGGGCCACCACTTCAAACTCTTCGATATGCACCGAGGTGAAACTGTCGTCCTTCACCACCCGTTCGCTGATGAGGATCGAGTCTTCGAAGTTGTACCCCCCCCAGGGCATGAAAGCCACCAGGACGTTCCGTCCCAGGGCCAACTCCCCGTTGCTCGTGGCCGGCCCGTCGGCGATGATCTGGCCTCTCTTGACCCGCTGTCCTTCATAAACGACGGGTTTCTGGTTGATGCAGGTATTCTGATTCGACCGCTGGTATTTAATCAGGTTGTAGATATCCACCTCGGAGCGGGAACCGTTGCGGCCGCCCGAATCGGTGGCCCGAACGATGATCCGGGAGGAATCCACCTTTTCCACCACCCCGTCCCGCTTGGCCACCACCGCCACCCCCGAATCGCGGGCTACCGTCCCTTCCATTCCCGTCCCGATCAGGGGAGATTCGGCCCGCAGCAGGGGAACCGCCTGGCGCTGCATGTTGGACCCCATGAGCGCCCGGTTGGCGTCGTCGCTTTCCAGGAAGGGAATGAGCGAGGCGGCCACGCTGACCAGCTGATTGGGGGAGACATCCATGTAGTTGATCTCCTCCGGCTGCACCAGGGTGGACTCCCCGGCGATCCGCGCCTGGATCATCTCCGCGGTGAAGCGTCCCTTGGCATCCACCGGGGCGTTGGCCTGGGCGATGACCCGGGTCTCGTCCTCCTGCAGGGCCGACAGGTACTCGATCTCCTTGGTTACCTGGCCGTTGACGACCTTGCGGTAGGGAGTCACGATAAAGCCGTATTCATCGACCTTGGCATAGGTGCTCAGGGAGGCAATGAGGCCGATGTTGGGACCCTCCGGGGTCTCGATGGGGCAGACCCGCCCGTAATGGGTGGGATGGACGTCGCGAACCTCGAAGCCGGCCCGCTCCCGGGTCAGGCCCCCGGGCCCCAGGGCGGACAGACGCCGCTTGTGGGTGATTTCCGACAGGGGGTTGGTCTGGTCCATGAATTGGGAGAGCTGGGAAGACCCGAAGAACTCCTTCACCACCGCGGAAACCGGCTTGGGGTTGATCAGGTCATGGGGCATCAAGGTCTCGGCGTCCTGCAGGCTCATCCGCTCCTTGATGGCCCTTTCCATCCGCACCAGCCCGATGCGGTACTGATTCTCCAGGAGTTCGCCCACCGCCCTCACCCGCCGGTTCCCCAGGTGGTCGATATCGTCCACTTCCCCCATTCCATCCTTCAGCTCGATCAGGTATTTCACCGCTTCCAGAATGTCTTCCCGCGTTAGGACTCTCGTCTCCGGGCCCGGGGTTCGCTTGAGGCGGTGGTTGATCTTCAGCCGGCCCACCCGGGAGAGGTCGTACCGGTCGGGGTTGAAGAATAGGTTTTCCAGAAAGACCTTGGCCGTATCCAGGGTGGGGGGCTCGCTGGGACGGAGCCGCCGGTAAATCTCCAGCATGGCATTGTAAACGGACCGGGGGGTCGGGTCCTGGGGATTGTGGCGGCGGTGCTCCTCGATGGCCCGGGACTCCGTTTCCTCGACCCGGTCGGCGGCCAGGGTGTCCCGCAGCGAAGAAGAAACATTCAGATGATCGATGAAGAGGAGGTCCACCTCCTTCACCCCCTGGGCGTGCAGTTCCTCCACCCGCTCTTTGTTCAGCTCCGTGTTGCAGGGCATCAAAAGGGCGCCGGTTTGGGGATGGATCACGTCCCGGGCCAGGTATCGCCCGGTCAGTTCCGCGGCTTCCAGGGTGAGCGCTTTGACCTTGGCCTCGGACAGTTTCTTGAGCGCCCCCGCGGTGATCTTCCGGTTTTTCCGGACCACCACCTCGCCCGATTGGGGATGGCGGATGTCCTCGGTGGCCCGTTTATTCACCAGGAGGTCGAAGTCGAGGTTCTTGTAGATTTTGTCGTCCTTAAAAAATACCTTTTCCGTGCGGTAGAAATAGTTGAGAAGGTCTTCGGCGGAGTACCCCAGGGCCCGCAGCAGAATGGTCACCGGGAACTTCCGCCGCCGGTCGATCCGCACGTAAAGGAGGCCCTTGGTGTCAAACTCCAGGTCCAGCCAGGAACCCCGGTGGGGGATGATCCGGGCGGAGTACAGGGGTTTGCCCGTATGGGTCCGTCCCTTCTCGTGCTCGAACAGGATGCCGGGGGACCGGTGGAGCTGGCTGACGATCACCCTTTCGGTCCCGTTCACGATGAAGGTCCCCTTATCGGTCATGAGGGGGATTTCCCCGAAGTAGACCTCCTGTTCTTTGATGTCCCGCACCCGGGGCCGGCCCTTCCGCTCCTCTTCGTCCACTTCGTAATTGATCAGGCGCACGATCACCTTGAGCGGAGCGGCATAGGTCATTCCCCGCTGGCGGCACTCGTCGACTTCATACTTGGGCTCCCCCAGGGAGTAGCTGGCGAACTCCAGGGAGGCCGTTTCGTTGAAATCCCGGATGGGAAAGACGCTCTTGAAAACGGCCTGCAGCCCCGTATCCTGGCGTTCCTCGGGGGGAACGTCCTTTTGCAGGAAACTCTCGTAGGAGTTTCGCTGCACGTCGATCAGGTTGGGGGTTTCGATGATCTTTTCGATTTTGGAAAAATTCAACCGAACAACCGGCTGGCCGCTTCCCCAAGAAGCCATTCTTTATATCCTCCTCTTTGCCCGAAGGCGGGGTCCGCCCCACCCGGGGGAACGCCGCTATTTGATTTCCACGGTGGCCCCGACTTCTTCCATCTTCTTCTTGACCGTTTCCGCCTCTTCCCGGGAGATTCCCTGTTTCAAGGGTTTCGGAGCCCCTTCCACCAGGTCCTTGGCCTCTTTCAACCCGAGGCTGGTCAACTCGCGGACCACCTTGATGACCTGAATCTTTTTCTCCCCCACGCCGGTGAGAATCGCGTCGAACTCGGTCTTTTCCTCTGCCGCGGGCGCCGCTGCGCCCCCGGCCGCTGCCCCCGGAGCGGCGGCCACGGCCACCGCGGCCGCGGAGACGCCCCACTTTTGCTCCAGAAGCTTGCTTAATTCGGCCGCTTCCAGCAGGGTTAAACCGCTCAATTCTTCCACCAGTTTCTGTAGATCAGCCATTTTTTCTCTCCTTGAGGATGATTTTTTTGATCCCGAAAGATCATCGTTATGCCGCTTCGCTCTGCTGGCCCCGCCCTTGGAGCACCCGGGCCACCCGGGTCGCCGGAGTCCCCATCAGCCGAACCAGGGTGGTCGCCGGGGCCTGGATCAGGCCCAGGACCTTGGCCCTCAACCCCTCCAGGCTGGGCAGCGAAACCCAGGCTTGAATCTCGGCCGGCCCCCAGATTCTGCCGTCCGATGCGGCCATCAGGACCTTGAGCTCCGGCCATTCCTTCGAATACTTGGCCAGCACCCGGGCGGGGGCCACCGGGTCGGACTGGCTCCAGGCGACCCCCAAAGGACCTTCGATGTGGGAAGTCAGTCCTTCTTTGTCCGTTCCCCGGACGGCGAGGCGGAAAAGGGTGTTCTTGATCACCCGGTACTCCACCGCCGCTTTGCTCAGCTCCCGGCGAAGCTGGGTCATCTTTTCCACGTTCAGCCCCGAGAAGCGGGTTAAGATGGCCACTTTCGCCTGGCTCATCTGCCGCTGCAGATCGGCTATCCGTTCCCTCTTTTCTTCGCGCTTCAAACCTTGACCTCCCTTCTTCCTTCACCAGCCTCCGAGAGGGAAACGGAATGCGGAAATCCGATGTTCCTTCACCGAATCATCCTTTCCTCAAGTTCCCATCGTCTCGGTAGGCGGGCCCGATCCCTTTAAACGCCGTTTTTCTGTGTACCTACGGTCTTCGACGAAATCCTTGCCCGATTGCGAATCAGGTTTTCGCCGCCACCCGCAGATCATTGGGGTCCAGCTTGATCCCCGGACCCATGGTCGTGGAGATGGCGACGCTCTTCATGTAAGTTCCTTTGCTGGACGCGGGTTTGGCCCGAAGGATCACCTCCATGAGAGCCATCACGTTTTCTTTCAGTTTCTCCGGGGGGAAGGAAATTTTTCCCACGGTGGTGTGGACGATGCCGGTTTTGTCCACCTTGAATTCCACCCGCCCGGCCTTCAACTCTTTGACCGCCCGCCCCACGTCGAAGGTGACCGTTCCCACCTTCGGGTTGGGCATCAACCCCCGGGGCCCCAGGATTTTTCCCAGTTTCCCCACCGTGCCCATCATGTCCGGAGTGGCGATGGCCTTGTCGAAATCGGTCCAGCCGCCGGTGATCTTTTCAACCAGGTCTTCCGCTCCCACGAAGTCCGCCCCCGCTTCCCTGGCTTCTTTTTCCTTTTCGCCCTTGGCGAAGACCAGGACGCGCACCGCTTTTCCCACCCCGTGGGGGAGGGCCACCGTGCCCCGGACCATCTGGTCGGAGTGCTTGGGGTTTACTCCCAGCCGGATGGCCATGTCCACGCTCTCGTCAAATTTGGCCCGGCCCGTCTCCTTCAGGAGCTGTATGCCCCCCTCCAGGTCATACCGCTTGGTGCGGTCGACTTTCTTTCTGGCCTCTTGATACTTTTTTCCTCGGGTGTTCATCCTCTACCCCTCAACGATTTCTATGCCCATGGAACGGGCCGCTCCCTCCACGGTGCGAACGGCCGACTCCAGCCGCGTGGTATTCAGGTCCGGCAGCTTGGTCTGGGCGATCTCCCTGACCTGGGCCCGGGTGACCTGCCCGACCTTGGTCCGGTTGGGCTCGCCCGAGCCTTTGATGATTCCCGCCGCCTTCTTCAGAAGGACCGCCGCCGGGGGGGTCTTGGTGACGAAGGAAAAGGAACGGTCCGCATAGATGGTAATCACCACGGGGATGATCATGCCTTCCATGTTCTTGGTCTGGGCATTGAAGGCTTTGCAGAATTCCATGATGTTGACCCCGTGCTGCCCCAAAGCCGGCCCCACCGGGGGGGAAGGATTGGCCTGTCCGGCGGGAATCTGCAATTTCACCAAGCCAACGACTTTCTTAGCCATTTTCGTCCTCTTGTTCTATCCCTTCTTGACCTGGGCGAAGTCGAGCTCCACGGGCGTGGAGCGCCCGAAGATGCTCACCAGCACCCGGACCTTTCCTTTGTCCGGGTTGACCGCCTCCACCAGCCCGTTAAAGTTGGAGAAGGGGCCGTCCACCACCTGGACAGAGTCCCCCTTTTCGAAGGTCATGCGGTGTTTGGGCCGGAGCAACCCTTCGCTCATCTGATTCTTGATCTCCTCCACCTCCGCGTCGGGGATGGGGGCGGGGTTGGACCGGTCGCCCACGAAACCGGTCACCTTCGGGGTTTCCTTTACCAGGTGGTACGTCTCCTCGTTCAGCTCCATCTTGACCAGGATGTAACCGGGGAAGAATTTGCGGGAAGAGGATTTTTTCTTCCCTTTGATCATCTCGATCACTTTCTCCGCCGGGACCAGGACCTCGGAAAAAAAATCCTCCTTCTTGGCGGTCCGAATCCGCTCTTCCAGGACGGATTTCACCTTGTTCTCGAATCCCGAATAGGTATGCACCACGTACCACTTCTGGGCCATAGCGTTCGTCCCTGCCTCATTCCAAGAAAATCTTGATCAGCCGCGAAAGGCCCAAATCCACCACTCCCAGGTAAAAAGCCACCAAGAAAACGGTAATCAGGACTACCGAAGTGGAGGCGATCGTTTCCTTCCGGGTGGGCCAGGTCACCTTTTTCAATTCCACCCGGACCTCCCGGAAAAACTGCTGGGCGGTCCGTATGAATGCCTTGATCCTCTCCATAGACCTCTTTCCGGAGATTGCGTATTCTCCCAATGGTGGCAGGCCAGGAGGGATTCGAACCCCCATCACCCGGATTTGGAGTCCGGTGCTCTAGCCGTTAGAGCTACTGGCCTGCTCTCTGGCGGTTTTTTCCGCTGATCGTTGGATCGACCTTCGATAAACCGGGGGAAGGTTTCGGGCTCCGTCGGTGCTTCCCCTGACTTACTTGGTCTCTTTATGCGGAGTATGGGTCCGGCAGAAACGGCAGTATTTCTTGAACTCCAGCTTGTCAGGGGTAGAACGCTTGTTCTTGGTGGTGGTGTAGTTTCGCCTCTTGCACTGGGAACAAGCCAAGGTAACGATCTCTCTCACGACGCTCCTCTTTATGATGATAACGAACGGCAAAAGAGTTCATCGCCGGGGCGATGAACTCCCTTCTATTTTTCCGGGCTTTTTCTGGGATTGCGTTTCGGGGCGCCTATTCCAGGATGTCGGAGATGACCCCCGCCCCCACCGTCCGGCCCCCCTCCCGAATCGCAAACCGCAACTCCTTCTCCATCGCTATCGGGGTGATCAACTGCACCTCCA
>JACAEW010000226.1 GCA_013388675.1 Syntrophaceae bacterium
TCGTCATCCGATGGGGAAAGGACCTGATCGCCTTAGAAATAAAGAGCGGACGAACGAGGCAGCGGCTCTCCGGAATGTCTGGTTTTGCCAAAGGTCACAAGCCGAAGCGCCAGCTTTTGATCGGCCAGGAAGGGATATCTCTGGAGGATTTTCTAACGAGCCCTGTAGAACGCTGGTTCGCCTGAGCCAGATACCATTTTGCGGTCCTCCCCTTTTGGGAAGTCTGTAGCCAAAAAATTTTTTGAAAAAAATCCGTAAAATAGTCCGTATCCCCTATTAGGAGGTCATTTTGAACCTTTCTGTGTGGGAATTTATGTGTGAATTTCGGGGAAAATTTCCTAAAATTAGCCCTTGTCATCCAAAGAATGCAAAATTCATAACCAATGATTTCAAAGAGTTAAATGCTTTAAGGAGGTTAGGAAGCTCAGGGGCCTTGACTTCGAATCCGCAGGTCGCCCGTTCGAGCCGGGCCGGGCGCGCCAAATCATGCGCTTACCCATTTTTAAGATTGCATCAATATCATAAAGGCAAATTGCAACCCCCGGTCACGGCGCGACGATACTGCCTTTCCAACGATAAATAAGCTGGAGCAAAGGAAGAAAGGTAGTTAACTTGCCTCGAGGGTAGGCTTTATCCACCGAATGGATAGAGGCGTTTTTGGGGGGATGATACCGGGACAAAAGGGGGAAAGGGCGGCCCTCTCCGACCGCCCCTTTCAGACAAGCTTTCCTTGCGGACCTCGTTAGGGTCGAAAATCCTATTTGATAATGCCCATTTCCTTCATGACTTTGGCATACCGGTCGGTCTCCGCCTCCCAGAGCTTGCGGGTTTCGGCGCTGGTCTTGTAATCCGCGGTCAGCATATTTTCCTTAATATATTTTCCTTTCCATGCCGACGACTCCGACAAGCGCTTGAACAAGTCCTCGTAGTATTTTATCGCCTCGGCCGGGATATCGGGCGGGGCGGCAATGGAGCGGAACTGCTGGAAAACCACGTTGATGCCCTGCTCTTTCAGGGTGGGAATATCCGGAGCCAGGGCCAGCCTTTGGGCGGTGGTTGCTCCGAGGACCCGCACTTTTTTGGCCTCCATCTGGGCCAGGGCTTCGCCGGGGTTGGCGCTGGCCAGCTCCACGTGGCCTCCCAAAAGGGCCACCATCACCTCACCCCCACTCTTGAAAGGAATGTAGTTGAATTTGGCGCCGGTTTCCTTTTCGATCAAAAAGGCGATCACGGCGTCCACCCCGGGGGCATGGGTTCCGCCAACCTTAAGCTGGCCGGGCCTCTTTTTGGCGTCGTCGATCAGGTCCTTCATCGTCTTGTGGGGGGAATCCGCCTTGACCACGATCAGAAAATCGTCGTAGGCCAAGTTCGTGAGCGGGGTAAAGTCTTTGTAGCTGTATTTCGATTTTCCCTGAAGGGGGGTCTGGATGAAGGTTGTGGTGGCCGTGAGCCAAAAGTGGGGGTCCCCCTTCTTTCCGGCGATATAGGCGTTGGCGATGGCGCTCGATCCCCCCGGCCGATTTACCACTGCCACGGCCACGGGAACCAGCTTTTCCTTTTCGATGATGCTTTGCATCATGCGGGCCATGATGTCGCTGCCCCCGCCGGCTGCGGCATGGACGACGAACTCGATGGGTTTGGTCAGAAACTTCTGGGCCTGGCATTCCAAAGGAAGGAATAAAACCGAAGAAAAGACAGCCGCAGCGAGCCCGATTCCCATCATCCTCTTCTCCATTGTCGCAGACCCTCCTACTCGGATTTGGTGGCTTACCTTATCCCCTTCTTTTACGATTGTCAAGTAGCCCCCGGCCTCCGCGCCGTTCGATGGCCAGGCTTTTAGGCCTTCGCCGACCTGGCCTTGGTCCACAATTGCCGCCCCAACGGTCCGAAGACGGAAAACAGGGCCAAAACCAGGAAAGCCAACGATATGGGACGGGTAAAGAAAATGGAGAAATCCTGATGGGACATCTGCAGGGACTGCTGGAGGGCATTCTCCATGAGCGGAGTCAGGACCAGGGCCAGGACCACGGGCGCGGGCGGGAATTTCAATTTTTTCATGAAGTACCCAAGGATCCCGAATATCAGCATGATCCAGACCTCAGCCAGGTTGTTGTTGACCGTGAACACGCCGATCACGGAAAAAGCCAGGATCAAGGGGATGAGCTTGACCGGCGGGATTTTAAGCAACCGGGCCCAAATTCCTACCAGGGGAAGATTCAAGATCAGGAGCAGGGCGTTGCCGATATACATACTGGCGATGACCGTCCAGACGAAATCCGGGTGTTTATCGAAGAGCAGGGGGCCGGGCCTCAGACCGTGGATCAGCATGGCCCCCAGCATGACCGCGGTGGTCCCCGATCCCGGGACGCCCAGGGTCAGGAGGGGGATCAGAGCCCCTCCGGCAGCCGAGTTGTTGGCGCTCTCCGGGGCCGCCACTCCTTCGATCATCCCCGTTCCGAATTTTTCCGGATGTTTGGAGAGCTTCTTTTCGGCGGCATAAGACATCATGGAGGCAATCGTGGCACCGGCCCCGGGCATGACTCCGACGAAGAAGCCGATCAAACTGCCCCGCAGTATGGGCGGGGCGGAATCCTTCCAATCCTGTTTGTTGGGCAGTAGGTTGGAGATTTTGTCTATGTAAGAGGGAGACCTGGAGGGCTCCTCGGCCATTTCCAGGACCTCGGCGATGGCAAACAGGCCCACGGAGACGCTCACGAAACTGATCCCATCCAGAAGGGTGGGAATTCCGTAGGAAAACCTCTCGATTCCCGAGGTGGGGTCCACCCCCACGGTGCCGAGCAGGATCCCGAATGCCCCGGCGATCAGGCCTTTGATCAGGGCTTGTCCCACCAGGGCGACGACCAGGGTCATGCCCAGGACCATGAGAGCAAAATACTCCGGCGGCCCGAACTTCAGGGCGAAGCCGGCCAGCGGCGGGGCCAAGAACATCAATCCTGCAACGCTCAGCGTTCCGGCGATAAAGGAGCCGATGGCCGAGATGCCCAGGGCCGCCCCGGCTCTCCCCTTCCGGGCCATCTGGTACCCGTCAAGACAGGTGATCACCGAGGCCGACTCTCCCGGAAGATTCATGAGAATGGAGGTCGTGGAGCCGCCGTACATGGTTCCGTAATAGATCCCGGCCAGCATGATCATGGCCGTGGCCGGGTTCATGCCGAAGGTAAAGGGGATCAGCATGGCGGTTCCGGCCACCGGCCCGATTCCGGGCAAAACGCCGATAACCGTTCCGATGGTGACCCCGATCAGGCAGAACAGGATGTTGGCGGGAGAAAGGGCTGCGGCGAATCCGGCGATCAGGTGTTCCAGCATGGGACTTTCTTCTCCCTTACAGGTTGAGGAAACCCGGGGGAAGCGGGGACTTCAAAAGGACTTTGAAAAGAGCATACAGCAAAAGCGTCGAAAAAACGCTGAAGAGGGCCAGATTGAGCGCTCGGGATCTTTGGAGAAACCCGAGGGTGGCCAGAAAAAACAGAAGCGTGGAGACCAAGAACCCAACGATTTCCATGAGGGATATGTAAAGCAATAGGATGACGAGCACAAAAAGCACCCGAAGAGTGCTCTGCCGGGGGAAAAGAGGCCGGCTTCCGTCCTCCGATTTCCCCCGGAGGGTCTGGATCAACAGCAGGACGGCCAGAAGGCCGATAACGGCGCTGATCCAGAAGGGCAGGAAATCGACTCCAATTCCCATGGGCATCGTCCTTTCCATGGAGGACGCCTCGATCATTCCATAGATCGCCAGAGCCATGAGGACGACGCTGCTGAGGATGGATCCCTTTTTCACGCTGTCCCCCCGGGCCCTCCCGCGCCCGATCTTTACTCCCCCCGGTGCATAAAGGAAGAAGACCAAACAAGGGCTACGATATAGGTTGTTTCCCTCTGTGTCAAGGGACTGGAGAAAACCAAAGAAAGCCGTTTTCCCATGGAATGGGCCGGAGCAAACAGAAATTGGAGCCCTTAAAGCGGGGGCAAGAGATAAAGGTTGAAAGAGGAAAAGAATTTCGCTCCCCCTCGATGGGCGGCCGTCAGGGCCGGGGCGAAAGGGGTAGGGATTCCCCGCGGTCAGCGGGATGAAGGAGGATCGTATAGCTTTTCAGGAGGGCCTAAATGAGTCCTGTTATTCCATATCGGCCAGGAAAAGCGAGTCTTCCATCTTGATTTGCAGCTCGGCAATAGCTATTTCCGATAACCCCAGCAGAGTGGCTTCCGGAGTGGCCCCTAAGAGTATGCCGGGATCGACCCCCGACCCGATTCCCATTTTCCGGCAGGTTTGATCGGCCATGCGGACGATGACCAGCAGATCATTTTTGAAATCGTAATTTTCCCGATGATGTTCATGGGCCACCTGGTAGTAAACTTCGGGAAAATTCCAGCTTTTGAGGAGGGAATATCCATACTCGGTGTGCAAATCCGCCAGCGCTTGTTGGACCACCTGAGGGTTGAACCGCAAATCGAACTTTTCGGACAGCTGGGTCGTTTCCATCACCGTGAGAAGGAAAAGCTTCCCGATATCGTGAAGGAGTCCGGCGAGGAAGGCTTCATTGAGAATCATCCGAAAATTGCACGATTGGGCCAACCATTGGGCCCCCACGGCACAGGCCACCGAATGCTGCCAAAGTTTTTCCAGGAGCTCCGCGATGAAGGGGTCTTGGGACCGGAAGGCTTGTTTTTGAGTAACCAGGGTTATGATGTTCGATATCTCCAGCATCCCCAAACGCAGGATGGCCTCTCTCACCGAAGTTACCTTGTGAAGGCCCCGGTAAAAGGCTGAATTCGCGATCTTTAATACCTGGGCGGTAAGGGCTTGATCCGTCATGATCAACCGCTCGATTTCTTTCGGATTCGCATCAGCCCTGCTGATTTCCTGCCGCAGCCGCAAACCGGCCATATTGGAAACCGGGAGCTGGACCTGGCCGCCGCTCAGGTATTCATTCAGGTATTCGATTAAGCCCCTTTCTTCGCTCATGGAACCCCTCCCAGCAGGCGCTGAAGTTTTTCCAACGGCCGGGGCTTGAGAAGGCGGGGAAGACATCGGAGGAGTTCTTCCGGAGTCGTTAACCCGGCAACGGCTTTGAGAATTCCATCTTCCAGGAGGGTGGTCAATCCATTGGACTCCATGGCGATCACCCGGATTTCGTGACTCATTTTCCTATCCAGTATGGCATTTCGCACGTTCTCGTCCAGAATCAGCAACTCAAAAACGGCAATTCGACCTTTATAACCGGTATACCGGCAATGCGGGCATCCCTGCCCTTTTCGGAATTCGACCCCCGCGATGTCCTTGGCCTCCAGTCCCAGGCCCAGAAGCTCCCCGGCCCTCACTCGATAGGGGCCCGAGCATTTGGAGCACACTTTTCGAACCAGCCGCTGGGCCACCACGGAAACCACGGTGGAGGAAATCAGGAAGGCTTCAATGTCCATGTTCAAAAGACGAACGATTCCTCCGATGCTGTCTTCCGTATGAAAGGTGGTCAGCACCTTATGGCCGGTCAGAGCGGCCTGGACGGCGATCTGGGCGGAAAAGTTGTCCCGGATTTCCCCGATCACGATGACGTCCGGGTCCTGTCGAACGATATGCCGGAGGGCCTCCTCATAGGTGAGATTGATGGTCGGGTTGATGGAGCATTGGGCGATGCCGTCGATGATGTATTCTACGGGGTCCTCCGCCGTGATGATGCTGGTATAGGGGGTCTTGATATAATTGATGCAGCTATACACGGTCGTCGTTTTCCCCGATCCGGTTGGCCCCGTGGTGATCATGACTCCGCTGGGGCGATCCAACACATCTTCCCGGAACCTTTTCAACATTCGGGGCAGCATCCCGACTTCTTCGAGATTGAGGACCGAGCTCATCCGATTCAAAATACGCAGGACGATCTTCTCTCCATGAACGGTCACGTAAAACGATGCGCGAATGTCGAGCTTTTGGCCGTTTTGTTCGTAGAAAAGGCGCCCTCCCTGGGGGCGGCGCTTTTCCGCAATGTCCGCGTTACACATGACCTTCAGCCGGGCGGTGATCGCCGGAATCAGGCTCGTGGGGTACTCTTTGAATTGGACCAGAATCCCATCCTGACGGAAGCGGACTCGAAGCCGATCCAACATGGGCTCGATGTGAATATCGCTCACATCCCCCTCTTGCACCGCCGCCATGATAATGGAATCCACGATGCTGACCGCAGAGGTTTCATGGACCTCCACAGCCGGCCTGGGGGAAGGCTTCTCTTGGAAATGCTTGAGAATGCTCTTGATGGAGGGTAAACTCGCCACAACCGGGAAGACCTTCTTTCCGAAAAGTCTCCTGGTTTCTTCATGGCCCTGAGGGCCCAAAGGGTCGGCAAAGGCAACCCAAACCTCTCCATTCTTGGTTCCCACGGGCAGCAAATGGTGTTGGGCATAGAACTCGACGGGGCCCCTGGAAAAAAGCTGTCGGTCGATTTGCGATTTATCCAGCTCCATCAAGGGGAATCCAAGGCGCTGGGACAAGACCTGAACCAGTTTCTGCTCGCCGATGAAGTTGTTCTGGACCAAAATTTCCCTTAGACTTTTGGGGGGCTTTTCTTCGGCCTGGATTTGAAGGGCGGTTTTAAGGTTCTCCTCACTGAGAAGCCCCAATTCGAGGAGCAGGTTCTCCAGGTTAATCGATTCATAACTCGTCCGGATGACCTGGTTGATTTGATCATCGGTCACATATTTCAGTTCTTTCAGGACTTCCAAAAACGTGCGGGGCGATTCAAGCCTGGCCCTTATGCGGGTCGCATATTCGACCTGCTTGGGGGTCAGGAAACCGTCCCGAACCAGGAGGGCGGCAATCTTGCCGGCTTGGTTGGCCAGTTCTTCGGTAAGGGGCTTTTGATTCTTGTCCGCATTTAGAGGAATTGGATCATCCAAGTTCGTATTCCTGCTCCTTTTCCGAGCCGATTCGAAAAGCCGGAAGGATGACAAGATGGAACGGTTTTTGGGGGCGACCCCGTTTGTTTCGCCAGGGGACTCACTCGGAAAAAAGGGGATGAGCCGGCTGACCCCTTACCCCGAGGGGATGGGTCCGGGAGCTATTTGACTCCCTTCAAAGAATTGCGGTCCCCCTCCTCCATACGGGAATGCAGGGTCCTCAGTTGATGCATCAAATGGTTTATTTTCTGGTTGTTCCTCCGGCGGGCGAAGCATTTGCTCACCGTGGTGATAATGTCGGCAACATTATAGGGCTTGGAAATAAAGTCCCCGGCCCCCAGGCTGACGGCTTCCTGGGCGTTACTCAGGCTCCCGTAGGCGGTAACAATAACAACCTCCACATCGGGCTGAAGGGCTTTTATTTCCCTCAGCACCTCAAATCCGGAAAGACCGGGCATATTTAAGTCCAGGGTAACCAGGTCGACTCTATTCCGGGAAAGGAAATCAAGCGCTTTCCGTCCGCTTTCGGCGGCAAAGACCTCGTAGAAGGGCTGAAAGATCATGCGCAGAGATTCCCTGGGCCCGAATTCGTCGTCGATAATCAGGATGGAACCCCGGGGAATCATGGATGGCTGGAAGTCCTCAAAAATCGTTTTGCCGGTAAGTAAAAAGGATTCTGTTAAGTTTGAAGCAATAATCGTGCCCCTGGGTTAACCCCGCCGACCTACAATTTAATATTTGATTTTATTACGATTAGAGCATAGGTCCTCCGCCACCTTAAAAATACAACATATTGTGGAGGATCACATGCCCTGATCCTAAATAAGGGGCTATGTAAGGTAGAATACCGGACATAAGCCCTTATTTAGGTTTTGAATATCAGTCCCCCCAAAAATCCCCTCTCTTCCCAAGAATCGGAGAAATAGGTCAGAATATTGACCCAAAGAGGGTTTTTTTCATCACCCTGGCAAAGACATACCTGTTTTCTCAGCGCCATTCGCCTTCATTGGCCAGAAGATGATACAGAAGGGCATGTTATGATTACAAATTTTGCCTATGAAAAGATTCTGCTCGAAAAAAGTTTTGAGAGACCCCTTTCCGAAATCCTTAGCCGAAAAGGCAATAAGATGATAAAATGATCGCTGCCCAAAACCGCAAACTTACTCAAGGGAGGATTGGTATGTTTTCCAGGGGGGCGCAAAAAGTTGACAAGGTCGAATCCATCATCGGGGGACAATCCGAGTTCACCGGCGACCTCAGCGTGAAAGGGACCTTGCAGGTCGATGGACTGGTCAAAGGGCAGATCAAGGCCGATAGTGTGGTTTTAACCGAAAGCGCGAAAGTCAAGGGGGACATTATCGCCCACAAAATCGTCGTCCGCGGCAGGGTGGAAGGAAATTTGAAGGCCGAAGAGGGCGTTGAGATTATGCCCAAAGGAAAGGTAATCGGAGATGTATTGACCAATAAGATATCGGTCGCCGAAGGGGGGGAGCTGAACGGGAAGGTGGTGATGAGCGAAAGAGAGGCCAAGTCGGCTAAGGGAGAGGGGGAAATTCCAAGCCCTTAGCCTTCGATCATCTGTATCGGGTGGGGATTTTTAGCTATTTCTTTCGTTTCAGCAGCACCTGCTGGGCAGCCCGCCTCAAAACGGAGGAAAGATTCTTGTCCCTGCATAAATCCTTGAGATCGTTATCATGGAGGTGGGCCAGAAAATTCACGGAAATGGTCAGGGGGGTTTTGGGATTGGAAACTAGGGCCAGCTTAATGGGGTAATTCCTGATCCACTTGGGATCCTTGGCAATCGCCGCAAGCACATCATCGAGCAGGTTTTTTTGCTGGGCATACCGAAATACTTCGCTTTCCGTCAGCTTCGGGTTCTTCAATACCGCCAGCGAGATGACCTTGATGGGATTTTGGATGAGCATCATTCGCACGGGCAGGTTGGCCAGCTGGGCCAGGCGAATTTTCTGCTGCGTATTCAGCCTACTGAGTTTCCCGTAGATATTTTGCCATTTCTCTTCGCTGGCCGTTTCAGGAAGGTCATCCACAAATTCCGGCAGGATGGAAGCAGCCGCCGTCCCGTCTGCGGAACGCTCTTCAAAGACTCTTTCACCCTGGTTTATTTGTACGTCCATTCTCTTAGACCTACTCTCCTCATCCCTCTCCTATCTCCCGAAGGCAGAAAAGAGGGAAATAGCCTACTTGTCTTTGCCGGTTCGGTTAGAGGGTCTTTCAAATGCCGGTGGAACCCATGGAGAGGAATGGACTCCATGGGCAAAATATCCCGGTTTCTAATAAGGCATCGGGGGGCTGAAGATGAGCCGTTTTGGCAGGCCGGCATTTCACATCGGAGAAATCCCTATTCTCATTACCCCATTTTTCACCACGACTGTATCGCCCACCTGAATATTTTTGCTTTCCTCTACTTCGACCGTTTTCACCTGACCCAGAAAATCTTTTAGAGTCACCTTTTTGCCATTAATGGCGACGACCGAACAAGGGGGAGGAAGGGTTAATTTTCCGGAAGAGGCCCCCACCAACCGTATGACCTGGCGTGGCCCTGGGCTCGGATTCGAAAAAACCCCCGCTTTGCCTTTTAGATCGCTTCTCTCCTTGGCCGGACCCTGGGCAAGGCCTTCGTCCAAGGCCCAAAAACCCGTAAGGCATAAGGTGAAACCCAGAGCCATCGCTATCATCCATTTTTTACGATTCACTTTTCTCTCCTTTTTTGGAAATTCATCTTGGGTCCCTTCGCGACCCAGCCCCGCCGCAGGCCCAGCCCCGGCACTTTCGCGGATTGCCATTCCTACTCCAATCGCATGTCCTTCCAGTGAATCAAGTTCGTTCGATTGGCGAGGGACGGGGGGTCGAAATCGATTCGGGTGGTGCTCACATTCTGCCCTGCACCGCCACTGACGGTCATATAGAGGTCCGCGATGGAGTTGCCGCCTCCCGAGCTGGAGGACCCGATGGGTTTCAGGGATAAAATAGCCGCCGATGGTATGCCAACCCCGACAGTCATGCTCCTGGTGGTCGCTCCCGTAGGATTTCCCGCACCATCCAGCACGGGGATGACTCCAGCCCCGGTCATATAATTGATCCCATATAGTTTGGCCCCTCCAGCCTGGGCGCAGGGGTCTCCGCCCGAAGGGGGAGTGTAGGTAGAGATATAAACGACCCCGCCGAAGACGGCCGGCTCGCTGAGCACCTTTTCTCCTTGTCCGGTGAAGTTGATATACCATCCATTCTTGGTAGAGGAGTCCGTGTAGGTACCCGTAGTAATATTCTCCAGGTCATTGATGCTAAAGGTACTGGAGCGGTTGTTGTCCTTTACGGCATAGAATTTTTCCTGGGCATTGGCTGCGGTAGGATCGGTTTTATCCCCGGTCCCCCAATCGACCCACAGGTTGCCGATCGTGTCCCGGGTCACGGCGACCATCGTAAAGATGGGCCGGATCACTCCCGAGGACGCTTCGAATAACCGGGTTCCGACCCAGTTTGAGGTATCGCACGTATCGCCGTCCCCCACCTCACAGAATTTAAACCTCCACATGCTGCCCCCCAGGTCGCCCACATAGGCCGTATCGATAAACCCATCATTATCGGTGTCCACGACCGCCGGAGATGCGGGAAGGCTGTAATTCATGGAAGAATCATCTCCCCGGGTGTAACTCCATAGAATGCTTCCATCGCTTAAATCGACTACGAAAAACCCTTTCCCCCTAGAATCGCATCCACCCCCGCCCGCGCAGTCCGAGGCGTTATATCCTCCCCCCAAAAAGCCAACCCATTTTTCGTACCCGTTTATTTTTACCCGGCCCATGACCACTTTACTCCAAGGTTCCCCCAGGTAGGGGGCTTGAGTGGAGGTAGGCAGGATGCGCCATCGGTAAACAGGATTGGCTGTATCTGTAAAATCAAAGGCATAATAACCACAATAGTTGGAATAAGTGTCCGAGTAGGTCGGATTGAACCCCGAATCGCAAGAAGCAGAAGAACTCCATAAAGTTGAGCCCCCCCCCCGGCCTTCCCCAAAAACCACGAGAGTCTTCCAGTCCGCTTCCGATTTATAGGACCCATTCCCGGTTCCCAGCCAGACATCATAAGCGGACACCATGCCGTCGACGAAATATTGATGGGTAAGCCCCGTGGGATGGACGGAATGGGTTATATTTTTCAGCTTGGGCAAAAAGTTAGGAGGGATAAAGCTCCATAATTCGCTCCCATCCCCGGCCCTGAAGGAATGGAACTGTCCGGCATTCGTCCCAACGACAATAATCCTTAACCCGTTGGCAGAAGTTCGCTCCCGGGTTTGTCTGAAGTCGGCAAAGGCATAATTGGTATCCTTAAGGTCCTCAAAAAAAGCGGAGGGTGTTCCAATGGTTACGGGATTGGAATGGAAAATATCCCCCAACTTCCAGTTCTCTATGTTATAGGCCGATTCTCCCCGAATGAATCCAATAACGGAAAGCCTTTGGGTATCTGTCGTTACTCCCAGGTCTTCGTTGGCAAGGCTCGCTGTGGAAAAAGGCGTGAGGGAGCCCGATTTTAAGGTGAAAATATTCCGGGCAGAGGCATTCATAGACGTCAAGACACTCCCGGCATCCCATACCAAATTCCCCACCGTTCCATCTGAATTGATCTGGTATTTTTTGAGATGGCCTCTCCAGAAAGGATCGTCTTCAACCGGGTCGAAAGACGCTTCGTAGATATAGCTCTCATCGAAGGTTCTCTGGGAAGAGACGGATGCGTTGGAAAAAGAATAGGTGGCCGCCCGGATCATTTCCACGGCCTGCATCAGGGCTACGCTGAGTTCCGAGGCAGAAGTTGCGAGAAAGGCGTACCCAGATAGAGGGATTTCCCCGGGATCATTCGAAGTAGCGAAATAGTGATCCCCATCGCCATCGATGTCATGATGACTCGTCGTATCCACCTGACAAGGAGTCA
>JACAEW010000142.1 GCA_013388675.1 Syntrophaceae bacterium
ATGGTGAAGGCCATGCCCCAGTCCAGCGACAGCTTTTGCCTGGCCTGTTTCAGCGGAAAATATCCGGTTCCCATCTCTCCCCAGACGGGAAAATCGGCCCTTGAGCAGTGAAGGAAATGACTATTTGAACAAGGGGGCTCCGACCTATCCAATTTACCTCGGTTTGCCAGGAAGTCCTATCTTTTTTCACTCACCCCGGGTAGCCGGTATCCGTATCGGTGCCAAATGCTTTTAAAAATCAAATGGTTGTTTTAACTCCCTACTTTTCATAGGCTTTTTTCGAAAAAAGAAAAAAAAACTTGACAGGCCCGGGGGGCTATGCTAAAAACCGTTGAATGAATCATCATTCAGTAGCTTTTAATCCTGCCCAGAAAAGGGGATCGATCGATAAGCTTCCGGAAGTCGACGGCCTGACTCCTGGGCCAGATTGCCAAGAACCTTTATGAAAGACGAAAACAAACGCCACAAGATCCTTCAAGCGGCCATTAAAGTTTTTTCGGAGAAGGGATTCTACAACTCCCGGGTTTCCGAAATCGCCAAGGAGGCAAATGTCGCCGACGGGACCATTTACCTCTACTTCAGAAACAAGGACGACATTCTCATCTCTCTTTTCGAAGAAGAATTCGGGAAGATCGTCAAGAACATGCGGGCCGCGCTGGAAAAAGACCCGGACCCGCTTAAGAAAATCAGACGGTTTGCCATGACCCACCTGTCCATCGTTTCGAAGCAGCAGGAGCTCGGCGAAGTGATGGGGGTCGAGGTCCGCCAGAGCAGTAAGTTCATGAAAGAGTACATCAATAAACCCTTCATCGAGTACCTGAATATCATTCGCTCGGTGGTGATCGAAGGGCAGGAAAAGGGGCTCATCCGCAAGGACCTCACCCCGGGGATCATGAAAAGGGCCTTTTTCGGGGCCTTGGACGAGATGGCGCGGTACTGGGTGCTCTCGACGCAGAAGAAACACAGCATCGACGACGCCGCCCTGCAGATCAGCGACGTGTTCATCCGGGGAATGATGAGCGAAGAAGCCCGGGAGAACTACCCCTGGCCGCCCTGATTCCGATTTTGCTTCCGCCGGGGTTCGCGGATAAGCCCGGCAGGCTTCGTTTTCGTCCGCTTTTTTCTCTGTCCCCAAAAAATCGATCGAATAAAGGAGGTTCAAGGTGAATGTCATTGTCTGCATGAAACAGGTGCCGGACACCGAAGCCATCATCAAGGTGAAACCCGATGGGTCCGGGATTGTGACCGAGGATATCAAGTACGTCATGAATCCTTATTGCGAATTCGCCGTCGAAGAGTCCCTGCGAATCAAGGAAAAGCACGGGGGCGCGAGCATCCTGGTTTCCTTGGGCCCGGCCAGGGCGGTGGAAGCCCTGCGCACCGGGCTGGCTATGGGCTCCGACCGCTCGGTCCACCTCAATGACCCGGCCTTCGAGGGGGGAGACGGGTTTGCCACGGCCAAAGCCTTGGCCGAAGCCATCAAAAAAGAGCCCTACGATTTGATCCTTTGCGGCAAACAGGCGGTCGACGATGACATGGCCCAGGTGGGGCCGTCACTGGCCGAGCTTCTGAATCTTCCTCATGTTACCCTGATCACCAAGCTGGAGATCAGCGCGGATAAGAAAAAGGCCAAGGTCGAGCGCGAGGTGGACGGGGGCAAGGAGATCATCGAGGTGAACTTGCCGGCCGTTTTCACCTGCCAGAAGGGATTGAACGAGCCCCGCTATGCTTCCCTTCCGGGTATCATGAAAGCCAAGAAAAAGGAGGTCAAGGCCATGAACCTGGCGGCTTTGGGAATTCCCGCGGACCAGGCCGGGGCGGCAGGGTCCAAGATCAAAATCCTGAAGTACAGCTCACCTCCTTCCCGCCCGCCGGGAAAGATCGTTAGCGGGGAGTTGCTGGAAGCGGCTCAAAAGCTGGTCAAACTCCTCCGGGAGGAAGCCAAGGTCATTTAAAACCCTGCCCGGAAGGACGGGCTCAAGGCGAAGATCATTTTTCCCTCTGATCGGGATCGAAAAAAAGGAGATCACCCATGGCTAAAGGAATTTGGGTATTTGCAGAAGTCAAGGATAATAACATTCGCAAGGTCACCTTCGAGCTTCTCAGCCAGGGAAGAAAAATGGCCGGGAAGCTGGGAGAAGAGGTTGTGGCCGTTCTTTTGGGGTCGGGGGTGGAGGGTCTGACCGGGCGCCTGGCGGAATACGCCGACAAGGTCTTTTGGGTCGATAACCCGGCCCTGGCCCAGTACACGACCGATGCTTATGCCTCGGTCCTGACTCATCTTCTGAAGGAGCATCAGCCCTCCATCTTTTTATGCGGGGCCACGGTCATCGGGAAAGACCTTTCTCCCCGGCTGGCCGCGCGCCTTCAAACCGGCCTGGCCACGGACTGCATCAGCCTTTCCATCGGGGATGACGGGACGATGGTCGCTAAGCGCCCGGTCTACGCCGGGAAGGCTTACATCGAGGTGACCTACCCGTCGGCCAGGCCGCAGATGGCCTCCGTGCGGCCCAACGTTCTGGAGATGGTGCAACCCGACGGGTCGAAAAAAGGATCGATCGCCAAGGTCGATGTCCCGATCGATGCCGGCAGCCTGCGGACAACCGTGCTGGAAGTGGTCAAATCCGCCGCGGCCAAGGTGGACCTCACCGAAGCCGAGATTATCGTGTCCGGCGGGCGGGGGATGAAGGGGGCGGAAAACTTCAAAATCCTGGAAGAACTGGCGGAAGTCATCAAGGCCACCGTGGGCGCCTCCCGCGCGGCAGTGGACTCGGGCTGGCGCGAACACGGCGACCAGGTGGGACAGACCGGAAAGGTGGTGACCCCGAACCTGTACATCGCCTGCGGCATCTCCGGCGCCATCCAGCACCTGGCCGGGATGGGGTCTTCGAAGGTCATCGTGGCCATCAACAAGGACCCCGACGCCCCGATCTTCCAGAAAGCCGATTACGGGATCGTAGAGGACCTTTTCAAAGCAGTGCCGGTGCTGACCGAAGAGTTCAAAAAACTCCTTTCGGAAAGCTAATTCCCCGGGGGGTGCTCTCGATCGGGGAGAGCCCCCTTTTCTTAAATCCGCGAATTTTGATGGCCTCGTAAAAAGTCAAATTCCGATGAATTTCGTCATTCTGGCGAAAGCCGGAATTCATTCATTTCCATAAGTTCTGTACCCCGGCTTACGCCGGCGTGACGACGGAGAAGACTTTTTACGGGATCATCAATTTTCTTTCCCCTCTTTTCTTCGAGTGAAGAAAGGCGGACGCGATCCCGCCAGCCCTGGTTTTCAGCAGGCAGCCTACCCGGCTGCGTGGGGAATCGAGGACCCGTATGCTCAGCTCATTCGACCTTCTGCTGCTCTTCATCGTGGCCGGGGTATTTGCCTACGGCCTGTACCGAAGGTACCGCCTGTGGATGTTGGGCAAACCCGAAAGGAGAACCGATCAACCCAAGGAGCGGCTGAAATCCCTGTGGGCGTATGTGATGGGACACAAACGGATGCTCCGGGACGGGTACCCGGGGTCGATGCATCTGTTCATTTTCTATGGTTTTTTGGTTCCCTTCGTAGTAGTGGTCATTACCCAGGCGACTTTCTCCCTCCCCCGAGGGCTGGCAAATCCCCTTTCCCTGCTGTTCGACCTGGTGGGAACCCTGGGAATCGTCGGCCTTATCATGGCCGCCTACCGCCGGTACGCGCAGAAGCCCGAAAACCTGACCTACGACACCCATTGGAGCAACGCGGTCGCTCTCCTTCTTCTGTTGGGGATTTTCGGGCTCGGGTTCTGCGTGGAGGGCCTGCGCATTGCCCGGACCCAGCCCGATTGGGTGGCCTGGTCCCCGGTGGGATGGTTATTTTCCCAGGTTTTCAGCGGACTCTCGGACGCGAACCAGATTCTCCTGCACCGGCTTTTCTGGCGGCTCCATCTCTTTCTGGCCCTCGCTTTCATCGCCTTCATCCCCTATTCCCGCATGCTTCACATCGTAACCGGGCCGGCCAATGTGTATATGCGCTCCCTTTCCCCCAAGGGAGAATTGCCGCCCATCCGGGATTTTGAGACGGCCGAGACCTTCGGCGCGTCCAAGGTCGAGGAACTGTCCCGCAAACAGCTCTTTGACCTGGATGCCTGCACGCGCTGCGGCCGGTGCCTGGATCATTGCCCGGGAGCGGTCAGCGGGAAGCCCCTGGCGCCCAAAAAAAATTGGGATACCCTCCGGGTCCATCTGGAAGAAAAAGCGGCCCTGAAAAGAAAGGGAGTCGATCCCTACGGGGAAGGGCAAACCAAACTGATTGGGGACGGGGTTTCCGAGGATGTGATCTGGTCCTGCACCACCTGCCTGGCCTGTGCCATGGTCTGTCCCGTGTTCATCCCCTGCGTGGACAAGTTTGTGGAGATGCGCAGATACCTGGTCCTCATGGAAAGCAACTTTCCCCAGGAAGTCCAACTGGTCTTCCGGAACATGGAGAACAACAGCAACCCCTGGGGAGTGGGGTCGGGACTGCGGGCGGATTGGGCCAAGGGGCTGGAGGTCAAGACCATGGCCGAGGACAGCGAGGTCGACCTCCTCTTCTTCGTGGGCTGCGCGGGCAGCTTCGACGACCGCAACAAGAAGGTGGCCACCTCCCTGGTAAAGATCCTGAAGGCCTCGGGGGTGAAATTCTCCATCCTGGGGACCGAAGAGGGCTGCTGCGGGGATTCGGCCCGGCGCATCGGGAATGAATACCTTTACCAAACCCTGGTTCAAACCAACATCGAGGTATTCAAGAGTTACGGGGTCAAAAAAATCATGACCATTTGCCCCCATTGCTTCAACACCCTTAAGAATGAATACCCCCAGTTCGGGGGCCAGTATGAGGTGATGCACTATACCCATTTCGTGGCGGACGCCCTGGGAAGCGGCCGGCTGAAGCTTACAAAGCCTTTGGAAAAGGTAATCACCTATCATGACTCGTGTTACCTGGGCCGGGCCAATGAGGTGTATGAAGAGCCGCGGCGTATCATCCGGGCCATTCCCGGGCTTAAATTGGTGGAGATGGAGCGCAACCACATCCGGAGCTTCTGCTGCGGGGCCGGGGGCGGCCGGATGTGGATGGAGGAAAAACTCGGAACCCGGATCAATCAACTGCGGACCGAACAGGCCCTGCAGACGAAAGCCAATTGGGTGGGGACCGCATGTCCTTACTGCCTGACCATGCTCGGGGACGGAATCAAGGAGAAAGGGCTGGAAGAGACCATGACCGCCTGGGACTTGAGCGAACTCGTGGTTCAGGCCATGGACCTCCAGGCTTCGGCGGCGGGCGCGGAGAAAAAGACAGAAGGATAAAGTTTTACGATCCCATAAACAGTCAAACAAAATCCCTCCCCCTGGAGGGGGAAGGGCCAGGGTGGGGGTGGTGGAGAGGGAATTCAATGGCTTATCCATCCCCCTTCCCTTCATTCCTTCCCAACCGGGAAGGGGAAATTTTACTTTTTACGGGGCCATCAAGTTTCGCCTTTCACTGGCTTTCAAGAGAGGGAAGGGATATGGGCGAAAGGAAAAAGCGGGGTCGGCGGAGGCTGGGTCAAACTCTTATTCCTTTTTTGGCATTCTTTTTTTGGGGGGCCTGGGTTGCCCAAGCTACGGAAGACGCCGAATGCCTCCAATGTCACAAGAATCCCCGCCTGAGCAAAGGGAATAAAGACGGCTCCCTGCTATCCCTGTACGTGAATGAAGAGGCCTTCAAAAAATCTGTCCACGGGGCATCCGGTATGGGATGCGTGGTTTGCCATCAGGAAGCCAAGCCCGATGTTCATCCGGCGGAGGGATTTCCGCAAGTCGGTTGCACGAACTGCCACCAGGACTCCGCGGAGGCCTACAAGCAGACCTCCCACGGAATGATGCTCGAAAGCGGTATGGAAGGGGCTCCCCAATGCGTGGATTGCCACACCGCTCATTATGTCCGGAAGATTGCCGATCCGCAGTCTCCGGTAAACGCTACGCGCCTTCCGGAAGCCTGCGCGAAGTGTCATGAAGCGGCCAAGCCGCCGAGAGGTTTCCTCATGGCTTTGGCCACCTACCGGATCACGGGTCATCCCAAAACGGACCTGGGTGGCCGCTACGATACCCAAGGCTGCGCCAACTGTCACCCGGAAAACGCAGGACATCCCCAGAAAAAGGCTCCCCCACCTTCCTGCGTCAAATGCCATGATCCTTCCCATTCCCGACCGCTGCTCCTGGGCCCGATTCATTTTAAAGTGGCCTTCTGGGAGCAACCGGTCCCCTTTCTCCTGCGGTTCCTTTACGGGGCAGGGTTGATCCTTGTCGTATTGGCCTGCGTCTCTTTCTTCGGCTACCGGACCTACACGCGGAAAAAAGGCCGGACGCAGGAGAAAGAAAAACCAGCCGAAGGGCAGGGGACTCCTTCCTGAAGAGGAACCGATCGAATAATCCGCCCAAAGGCCCTCGCGGATTCATCCCCCCCGGGAAAGCGGGAGGGGGAAAAGGAACTGGGAATTCCTGCCCGCGCACCTCTTTTTCAAGAGTTCTTGTCAGCCTCAGGGCAAAATGGTATAAGAATCCTTACTCCATTCCAAGAGCAGAGCAGGGAGAAAAATACCCGAATCATTTTTAAGGAGGAACCAATGGATTTTCAGTTGTCGCCCCAGCAGGAACTGCTTCGGAAAAGCCTTCGGGAATTCGCCGAAGGGGCTATCGCCCCGAAAGTTCAGCACATGGAGGATACGGATGAGGTTCCCTGGGACCTTTACCGGGAGATGGGCCGGCAGCTCTACATGGGAATCATGATTCCCAAAGAGTACGGCGGGACAAACCTGGGAAACCTGAGCCGGATGATCATGATCGAGGAACTGGCGCGGGTTTCCGCGGCGGTGGGAATGGCCATGCAGATCTTCCACCTGGGGATTGCCCCGATCACGGATTTCGGGGATGAAAACCAGAAGAAAAAATATTTGCCCGCCCTGGCCAAAGGGGAGCGTTTATCGACCATCGCCGTGACGGAAGCGACGGGAGGATCGGACCCGACGGGAATCCAGACGACGGCCAAGCTCGAAGGCGATCACTATGTATTGAACGGGAGAAAATGCTTCATCACCCACGGGCATGTGGCGGATACCCTCACCATCATGGCGAAGACCGGCGAGGGACCGAAGGGATTCAGCGCCTTCGTGGTGGAAAAGTCGTTCCCCGGGTTCAAACTCGGACGGAAGGAAAAGAAATTCGGCCTCCATGGGTGCAACACCGGTGAACTCGCCATGGAAAACTGCATCGTTCCCCGGCAGAATCTCTTGGGCAACGAGGGGGACGGCCTGAAAATCTCCATGGCCGGCATCAGCGAAGTGGGGCGAGCCGGGATGGCGGGATGCGGCCTGGGAGTCATCCAGGCCTGCCTGGAAGCCTCGGTGAAATTCGCCAACGAAAGAATCTTGGGGGGCAAGCCCATCAGCCAACATCAGGGCATTCAATGGATGATCTCGGACATCTATATGGACCTGGAGGCCAGCCGCCTTCTATGCTACCGGGCGGCCTGGATGCGGGATCAAAAGATGCGCTGCGACACGGACATGGCCATGGCCAAGTTCTACGCCACGGAGGCTGCCGTTCGTTGCGCCAAGAAGGCGGTGGATATTCACGGCGGCTACGGATACATGATGGAATATGCGGTGCAAAGATATTATCGAGATGCGGAGATCCTCATCGCCTCGGCCGGGACATCGGAGATCCAAAGGATCGTCATGGCCCGCAAGGCCCTGACTTCGTTTAAATAGGAATCCTCCCTTAGGCAAAGGCGCAAAGAGCGCGAAGGGAAAAAATATGGGAAAAAGGAGAATTCTTGGATTAAAATTGACTTCGCTGCGTTCTTTGCGTCTTGGCGCGGGATAAAATATTATGAATATTATCGTGTGCGTCAAGCCGGCGCCGGACCCCAAGCGCTGGGACAGCATCGAGCTGGACCCGAAGACCAAGGCCTTGCGGCGGGAAGGGATCCCCAGTGTCCTGGGACCTCTGGACAAGCGGGCATTGGAAGAGGGGCTGCGGCTCAAGGAAAAATACGGGGGAAAAGTGGCGGTCATGGCCATGGCGCCCCCTTCGGCCCGGGATAACCTCGTGGAAGCCCTGGCCATGGTGGCGGACGAAGCCCGTCTTTTGAGCGATCGGCTTTTTGCCGGCTCGGACACTTGGGCGACATCCCTTGTTCTTGCCAGGGGGATTCGGAAATGGGGAAGTTATGACCTCGTCCTTTGCGGCGAATGGAGCCTGGATGGGTCCACCGGGCACGTGGGAACGCAACTGGCCGAGTATCTGAATGTTCCCAACGTGAGCCGCGTGGCGGCGATTGAGAGCCTGGAAGGAGGGACCCTGCGGACTCGCGCCCTGATCGAGCAGGGCTACCGGATCGTGGAGACGACCCTTCCAGCCCTGATCACCGTGACCCGGGATATCAACACCCCCCGTTTTACCTCTCTTATGGGGGTCCTGGAGGCGGAAACCAAACCCCTGGTCTCCTGGTCTGCCGCCGACCTGGGAATCAAACCGGATGAGGTGGGCTTCCAGGGCTCGCCCACCCAAACGGGGGATGTCTTCATGCCGGAGATGAAACGGAAGGCGGAGATCCTCAGGGGGGAACCGGAGGAGATGGTCGGGGAGATCGTCCGCAAGATCAGGCAAGCGATGGGGTAGAAAACCCGAAATTCGCATCTCGAAATCCGCAACCGATTCAAAAACCAGGTTTTAATGGATATTTGGCGATGAAAGATTTGGAGGATTGGAAGGGAATCTGGGTTTTCATTGAGCAGGAGGAGGGCTGTGTGGCCGAGGTTTCTTTTGAGCTTTTGAATGCGGCGAAACAGCTTTCCGAGAAAAAGGGGGGTGCCGAAGTTACAGCCCTTCTGCCCGGGCACGGGGTTAAAGGACTGTCCCAAGACCTGCTTTCCTATGGGGCGGACCGGGTGCTGTGTGCCGACCACCCATTCCTGGAAAAATACCTGACCCTTCCCTACACCCGGGTCATCGGCGATCTGATCTCCGAGAGAAAACCCGAAATATTTCTGCTTCCCGCCACATCGTTGGGTTCAGACCTGGCCGCCCGGGTGGCCATCCGGGTCAATACCGGCCTTTCGGCCCATTGCACCCATCTGGCTATCAACCCGCAAGGGGAACTCCTGCAGGTCGTTCCCGCTTTCGGCGGAAAGGTCATGGCCACCATCCTTTGCCCGAAGCATCGGCCGCAAATGGCCAGCATCCGCCCCGGTGTTTATCGGAGAGGGGAGCCCCGGGAGGATGAAGGCGTAGTGGAGGATGTGACCGTTGACCTTCATCCGGAAGACCTGAAGCAAAAGGTGCTCGAGGTCCACTGGGAAAAGAAGGCGGCCCAGGGCATCGAGGAAGCGGAGGTCGTGGTGGCGGGTGGAGCGGGGATCGGGAACGGCGAAGACTGGAAATGGGTGGAAAGGCTGGCCCGGGTTCTTCATGCCGCAGTGGGAGGAACGCGCCCGCCTTTGGACGAAGGCTGGATCGGAGAAGGCCAGATGATCGGCCAGAGCGGAAAGACCATCCGGCCCAAGCTTTATATCGGAGTGGGCATCTCCGGAGTCATCCAGCATGTGGTCGGGATACAGGACGCCAAAGTGGTTGTGGCCATCAACAAGGACCCCCGGGCGGCCATCTTCCAGTCCGCCGACCTGGGAGCGGTGGCCGATTTTCGCAAGCTCCTCCCCTTACTGGTTGAAGAACTGGAGAAAGCCGGTCCCTTTTCCCGGTAAAGACCCTTTCCGCGGGTTTCTAAGGGGGAATGGATTTTTCCTTTGTCCCAACCGGAACTGGGAGTCGAGAAGGGATAGACATGAAAATCGATCCGGCGGGCTTAGAGCGAAAAATCGCTCATGATGTTTTGGTCGGGGCGGTCCTGCCCAGGCCCATTGCGTTTATCTCCACCCTCGGGGAGGACGGGGTTTACAATTTGGCGCCCTACAGTTTCTTCATTCCCGTTTCGATGAACCCCATCATTGTAGGCGTGGGGATCGGCAGGAAAAGAGACGGGAGCAAGAAGGACACCCTGGTCAACATCGAGTGGGGAAAGGATTTTGTGGTGAACCTGGTCACCGAGCCTTTGGCGGAAGCCATGAACCAAACGGCGGGGGAATACCCGAAGGATGTGGATGAATTCCAGGTGGCCGGGCTGACCCCCATCCAAGCCGACCTTGTAAAGTCCCCCCGGGTTGGCGAATCCCCCGTGAATATGGAATGCCGCTTGCACCAAATCCTAAGCTTCGGCGAATCGACCCGGAAGAATGAATTTGTTCTCGGGGAAGTGCTGCGGATTCATGTGAAAGATGAATACTGGGTGAAGGGCGAAATCCAGTCCACCAAGCTGAGGGCCATTGGAAGGATGGGCGGGGATTTCTATTGCCGGACGGGGGATGTTTTCGAGATGAAAAGGCCCGTCGTCCGCTGAGAAAAGCGCGGGGAAAAGAATCCCGGCCATCGCGTCCGCACTGCGGAGCGAAACTTTTCATCTCCCGGGTCCGGGGATCTTTCGCGGGCTAAATCTAAAATGGGTCTTCTCCCAATCGAGTCGGTAAAAAGTGAGAAAACGACTCCATCGC
>JACAEW010000013.1 GCA_013388675.1 Syntrophaceae bacterium
GTTCCAGCATATCCAGAAAATCCGCCTTTGGAAGGCGGTCCTGGAGAATCAGGGCGGAGGAGTCCGACTGCCTCAGGATGTATTCCAGCTCTTCGTGCTTGAACCGGGTATTGATCGGAACAAAGACGGCCCCGATGTTGGCCAGGGAGAATACCGCCACCACCCATTCGATGCCGTTGGGCAGCCATACCGCCGCGTGGTCGCCGGGCCTAACCCCCGCGGCCAGGAGCCCCCGGGAAAAATCCCGGACCTGCCGGGATAGCTCCCGGTAGGTCATACGGTGATCCTCGACCACCAAAAATTCGCGGTCCCCGTAAAGACGGGTCGCTTCTTCAACCGCGAAACCAATCGTAATGGGAATCCAGGTGCCCAAATCTGCCCCTTTACACCTTCGCTTTAAGACACGCGCTTTTGAGGCTTCCTTCGGCGATTTTGGGGGCATTATAGGAGCCGATCAGCCCACTGTCAAGGATTTCCCCGCGTCCAAGCCGGTCGCGGCCGGGGCAGGGGCGGCCTTCATTTCCTTTCCTTCGCCTGCCAGAGTGCAAAAGCCGCCCCGGTCGGGTCTAAAATCACGCTGAAATATCCGTAGCCCGGAACCTCGGCCACATCCTGGGTAATGACCGCCCCGAGGGAGCGGGCCTTTTGGGTAGCGCTTACGACGTCATCAACAAGGATGTACGGAAGCCAATGATCCGGAATGTTGGAGTCCGGGCTCTTCAGCATCCCCCCTCCCGTTCCTTCCCCGACCTGGATGATCGTGTAGTCCATGCCCGGAATTTCTTCCAGCTTCCAGTCAAACATCTGGGCGTAAAACTGCCTTGACTTGACCGGGTCTTTCGTCATCAGTTCAACATGCACAAACGGATTCCCCACGGCGCACCTCCGTTTTCCCTGAAGTCAATCAGCGATATTTTCGCCGGCCAATAGGGTCAACCCTCTATTTTTCGAGGAACAATACAATATCTGTTGAGGGCCGTTTTAAGGATTGTTCAATACGGACATAAATTATGTGGCTCGGTTAAAAATAGGGAAAACATCATTGCCACTATTTTTTCTGATGATGGAGAGTATATCCAGCCCTTGACTCTGGGGCTGAGCGAGCTAATCTCGGAAGATGAAAACCCGGCATAATCGCAAAATCAATGAATTTTATTGACTTTGTCAAGGACCAGTTTTCGCATTATCGTAAATTGGTCCGGACCATTTTACGATATCATGGATTTTGGTTCTGGCGACACAGCCGGGGTCTCGGGTGGGGGACCGGTAAAAAGTTTTTTAGAAAGAACCCTTGACCCCTCGAACCCTCGGAACCCAGTTTTTCTCACCCCTTCTCGTTCCCGAAGATGGCCACGGCGCTCAGCTGGGGCGGGCCGCCGAAGGTATGGGAGAGGCCGCGGCGGGGGTTCTTGATCTGCCGTTCCGGCTTTTCCGCCCTCCCCTGGAGCTGTTTGTAAACCTCGTAGGTCATGCGGATCCCGGACGCTCCCACGGGATGTCCGAAGCATTTGAGCCCCCCGTCGGCGTTCACCGGCAGGCCTCCCTTGAGGGTGAAAAATCCCGAGTCGATATCCTCCCTCGCCTTTCCCCGGGGGCTGAAACCGAAATCCTCATAGATCGCCAGTTCGGTAATGGTAAAGCAGTCGTGGACCTCGGCGATGTCCAGGTCTTCCCGGGGGTTCCGGATCCCGGCCATCTCGTAGGCTTTTTGCGAGGACTTGACCAGGGATTCAAAACTAGTCCAGCTGAATCCGGGGCGGAAGTGGGGCAACATGGAGTCCATGGCCACCCCGAATCCCTTGACGTAGATCGGGTCGGGCCGGAAATTTTTGGCCAGGTCGGCCCGGGTGACGATCGCCGCCGCCGACCCGTCGCTGTTCCCGCAGCAGTCGTAGAGGCCCAGGGGCCAAGCGATGATGGGCGCCTTCATGACGTCATCCAGGGTGATCCGGTTGTGAAAATGCGCTTTGGGGCAGAGGCTCCCGTTGTCGTGATTCTTCACCGCAATCTTCCCGATCATCTCCTTGCCTTTTTCCGGGTCGATTTCATACTGGTGGAAATACCGGGTGGCAATGAGGGCAAAGGACCCCGGGGAAGTCCTCCTCGCTTCATGAACCGGGTGCATTCCCCGCCCGGTTCCGAGGCCCGGGAACCCGGTGTCCTTCAGTTTCTCCACTCCCAGGGCCAAAACCACGTCATACGCGCCGCTGGCCACCGCCATGACCGCTTCGATGAGGGCGATATGGCCGGTGGCGCACCAGTTTTCATTCCGAATGATGGGGATTCCCTTCAGTTTCAGCGCATCTGCGACCACGGTCCCGCCCACCCCGATCATCGGCGCGGTCACGGTTCCCATGTAGCAGGCCTGGATGTCTTCCGGGCCGACTCCGGCATCCTGGTAGGCCTCGTACGCCGCTTCGATGGCCAGGTCGTTTAACCCCACATCCCACCGCTCTCCGAACTGGGTGCATCCCATGCCGATGATGGCAACGCGATCCTTTAAGCTTTCCATGGCCTTTTCTCCTTATCTCAGCGGCCGGCACTTCCAGAAGTAGTTCTGGAACCCCGCCCCCTCGTAAATTCTCCGAAAGGTAAATTCCACGGGCATTCCCACCCGCACTTCCTTGGGCTGGCAGTCGGTCATCATGCAGTAGACCCGGGCATTGTCAACCTCCGACTCCACCACGCTCTGGACCACCACCGGGTCGTCGCTGCGCCCGGCTAGATTATCCAAGGAGAAGGTAAAGAGCTTGGCCTTCTTGTCCGCGAGGCGGACTTCATCGAAGGAGTCCTTGGTGCGGCAGGTGTAGCAGACCCTCTGGATGGGATAGGCCAGGGTACCGCAACTGCGGCACTTGCTGCCGTGAAAGCGGAGGATGGAGTTCACATCCCTCCAATAGGCCGTGGCCGAGGGTAAAAGTCGGAAGGGATCCCCCGGCTGGGTCTCCAGGATTCCCCGGTAACTGAGATACTTTTCGTAAGTGGCCAGGGGTAATTTGGAATTCAGCCAACCTTTGATTCCCCGGCGTGGAACGAGGTTCCGGATTTCCTCGGTCACCTTGAAGAGAAAAGCCTCGGCGCCGTTTCCATAAGCAGCCATTAAGATCGTGTCCCCCGGCTTGGCCGCTTCCAGAGCGGAAACGAGAAGCATCAGCGGATGGCCGGCCCCGCAGTCTCCCACCTGCGCCAGCAGGGGGTCGACGACCTGCGCTTTATCGAATCCCAAAACCTGGACCAATCGCCGGTGGGTGCGGGCATCGGGCCCGGGAATCGCCGCAAAGGTGATGCCCTTGGCCTGGACCCCCGCCTTCTTCATCAACCCTTTCACTGCCTTTTCGGTCAGGGCGGAGTATCCCTCCCCCAAAACCCAGCGTCCCTCCCAGGTGCGCACGAAGTCGTCTCCCGCATTCCTCCACACGTCCATCATTTCGTTGGAAACCGCGTAATGCCCTTCCAGGCTGGCGACCGCTCCGGAATTTCCCACCATCAACGCCGCGGCCCCATCGCCGAAAGACTGTTCGTGCTCCGACTGGGGATACCCCAGGCGGCAATCGGCGGCCGCGACCAAAACGTTCTTGGCCGACCCGTTTCCCACCGCATCGAAGGCCGACCGCAGGGCTGCAACCCCCGCCCGAAGGCCGTTACCAAGGTCCGCGGTCCGGATCTCATCGGGCAGGTCCGCGGCGGCCGCGACCAGAGACGAGATCTCCTTCTCCCGGTAGGGCGCCGTGGTGGAAGCGAAAAAAACTCCCGCCACTTCGCCCCGATCCTTCCCTATAAGGCAGTCGAGAGCCGCCTCGACGGCCATGGTGGCGCTGTCTTCGTCGTTGTTGGCCACGCTCCTCTCGCCCCCCATCGAGCCCCTGAGCCAAGCCTTGGCCATGACCTCCCGGCTCAATCGAAAGGCTGGGATATAGCCCCCGTAGGAAGTAATCCCGATCATGGATTGGACCTCCCTTCTTTCAATTCAGGACCCTATCCTGCTACGTCTTGCAGGTTTAATCTGAGTTTTCGAAATGTCTTTTGGGTCTTCTCCCAATCGAGTGGGTAAAA
>JACAEW010000072.1 GCA_013388675.1 Syntrophaceae bacterium
CGGGTTAAAGATGGTCTTCTGGATGAGTTTGGGCATTCTCCTTTCAGCGAACGCTGTTTTTGCTCAGGACGACAGGAAGGGATGTAAAGATCACCCTTTGTTTTCGAGAATGGAGGGATTTTACATTGCGAGATGCGATGAAAAAGAATTTGATGCCGAAGAATTTAGAGACCCGGAAACGAAAAAAAAGGTAACCATAGAAGGGCGCAGATATGTCGTCGAGTATGGCTTAAAGAAAGGGTATGAGAAAAAGTATAGCCGGCTTCAGCTTTCCCGAAATTACCTGCATGCCATTCAGAAAATAGGGGGGACGGGTTTCGAGAACGATCCAAAATGGCCGGATAGTACTTACATGAAAATCACGAAAGATGGAAAGGAAATCTGGGCAGTATTTTACCAGAGGTTAGCAGGATTGGCCGGCAGACTCACCATTATCGAAAAGCAAGCCATGACTCAGGAAATCGTCGCCGATGCCAAGTTTATGGCCGAGGGAATTCACGCCGCCGGACATGTGGCCCTTTATGGAATCCACTTTGACTTCAACAAGGCGGAGATAAAACCCGAATCCGAACACGCGCTGAAAGAGATCGCCAAATTGCTTCAGGAGGACGGCCAACTAAAGCTTTTTATCGTGGGGCATACCGACAGTGTGGGGGGATTGGATTATAACCTGAAGCTTTCCCAGGCGAGAGCCGAGGCGGTAATGAAGGAACTGGTTTCCAAGCACAAGATTGCCCCCGATCGTCTCAAGGCACATGGGGTGGGTTACCTGGCCCCGGTTACCTCCAATGCCACGGAGGAGGGCAAAGCCAAGAACCGGAGGGTGGAGTTGGTGAAGCAATAGGATATGGTTTTTGGCCAATTGGGCAGGTTGAGTCCTTGTGTGAAGAATTTAACGCTTTATGGAAAAGGTCCAGATCATTTTCTACGTTTTCTGGATCGCCCATCTCCAGATATCCCCCCGTTCCCCCCTTTGAAAAAGGGGGGCGGAGGGGGGATTTGAGAGAGGCATTTCAAAAAGTTAAATTCATACGAAATGATAAGCCTTTCCATATGGGAGGGAGGCAAAAGCATGAAATTCGGCGGAGGCTTGCCCTCGAAATTGCGGACAGGCCCATTCCGGTCGATTTGGTTGGGGATTTCCCTTTTGGGCATCCTGTTCCAGCTTGGGGATTCTGGAAGAGCCGATGCTGCATCGGCGGCGAGGTGCGGAGACTGTCCTAACCCGCTGGTGGTCTTCCGGGATACCCAATATGGGGGAGACATTCCGAATTTCAAGGAATATGACCAATGGGAGCAGATCAAAAAAGGCTACCGAGCAGACGCAGACCGGTCCCAGCAATCCCGGGCCTTTGCCGTTTTATTTACCTTCATGAAGGCCAATCCATGCGTGGATGTTCAATATACGCTCACCGAGTGGATTCCCGAGAACATCCGCATGGGGAAAAAGGGGACGGCGAAGTATGCGGTGGATACCTATATACTTTTTGATACAAAAGGGGCCGGGGAAAAGGCCTTGGTTCGACGCTCGGTGGGGGGCCGGGTTCAACTCGAGCTCGTCCCGAAACTGGGAACCATTGAGGTCACGCACAAGCTTATCGCTTTGAAAAACAACGAGACCTATGACACGGGAAACTACTCGATTGACTGGGTCCAGGATCCTCCGGAGGGAGAGAAATACTTCCGCGCGGAAGACGATCAGAAGTTGGAAAAGGACGGTGAAGTTTGGGTTGGCGGGAATGGATTGGTCATGGGTTCGTTTCCGCCCCAGCTATTGGAGAACGAGATCGAATTCCGGAAGGGGGACATCGGGGTCACGATCCGCAAAAAAGAGACGCCGAGCGCCTGTAACCTGCATATCGGGGAGACCATTCAGAGGGGGGCTACCCGTCTGCTCAGGCTCCAGATCGGAAATATCAAGAATCAATTTCATGAAACCCTGCCCAATAATGTCCGCATTGCCTTGAAAGTGAAAAACGGAAAACTCCTGGGCGGAGAGAGAATCGGGGAATGGCATGTTTACCATACGATGGATGGCCGCATTTCCCAAGACGTGCTGTATGAGCCCCCCGCCTGCGACAGGGCACAGGAGGACACGCTGGAGATCGCCGGAATGTGCGAGTTTCACGACGGCCCGACGTCCGTCGGCGAGACCCGGATCCGCAAAAAGATTCCAAACTCCCGATGTGTCTCTTTCGCGATCCTGAGGGGGAGCCGGAGCGAAAAACGGACCTCGGATTGCGTGGAAAGCTCCCCGGGTTATTCCAAGAAATGGAAATCCAGGGAGGAGTTGACGATCGAAGCTTCCGTCCTCATGACCTTTGAGGATGACTACAGCGTCAATTACAACAAGCAGCGGGACGAATACCGCTGGGTGCTGAAGGTCAAAGATATCATCCTGTCCGATTTCAGCTACCGCCAGACATCGGAAAGATCTTCCCAGGATTACGACAGCATGAGCCCTCCCCTGGTAAAGGATATTCAGGTATCGGCCTCGGGATGGGCCACGGACCCAATGGTATTCAAGAAAGACGAGAAAGTGATCCAAATCTATATCGACGGAAAGACGCGGAAGGCAAAGAGGGCCTTCATGAGTGCGGAAATCGGTTTCGTGCGTCACTACAAAACACGTATGACGGGGAGAGAAAGGAAAAGCGGTGCCATGGGGCCGCCTTATTCTTACGTGGAGGTAAAGCCCGCCGAGACGGTTCAGGAGGCCAATCATCGGTTCACGATTACCGCGGTCGAAGAGAATGTAAAGACTCCTTCGGGAGGAGGCTGGAACAAAGACCGGGAGGTCACTTTCGGCGACGGGATCGGTTTTTTCGGCGGACAGGGCATAAAGGTTCTCTCCGAATTCTTTAAGGGAGGATGCGGTCAATCCACCGAGGAGCGAACATTCCGCTGGGAAATCCATTTGAAGCCGGGGAAATAAGGGGAGGGGGGAAGAGGCCCAAACTTTTTATTGCCGGTTCGAAAGAAAAAAGAGAGGCCTTTCCACGAGGGGAAAAGTTAAAACCATTTCCCTATCCAAAGGAGGATCGAATGAAGAAAACCATTCTTGTTCTTGTAGCGGTTGCCGTGCTTTCAGCTTCCTTTTCTCTGAATGCCGATGGCGCGGATTTTCAATTGTATCCCGGCGCCAGGTTGGACGCGAAGGCAACGCAGGAATCCCTCGAGGCGGCCCGGGCGGCGGAGATCACGGGGTCCTGCTCCTGGGGAATCGCGGGCCCCAACATACCCTATTTGCTGAACCAGGATGTGCTTTTCGGGTTCGACGCGGACAGGAGGTTTCCCCCGGGATCGGACGTTCATTTAAAGTGGGGCATCAAGAGGATGGGAAGCATTCGTTAAGGCAAATCGGAAAAGGTCGGGGAGCGTTTCGTTGATCCCACCGAACCTTCTCCCGGGAGCCGCCACGCAAAGCGGAAAAGTCACGGGAATTTCTTGAATTTTCCTCCCGCTTTGGATACAATGCACCCATCATTCCCACGGGGGTTTCATGGAGCGGGAAGGGCCCCATCTCTCGCTGGTTGAGCGGATTCGATGGCTCAAGGACCGGCAGCAATATGCCGAGGCGGAGCAGGAGATCCGAAAAGAGCTGGAGAAAAAACCGGGCCAACCTTTTCTCAAGGCCAGCCTGGCCGACCTCTTCCTCCACCAGGACCGCTTGGCGGAGGCCAGGATTCTAATCGATGAAATTCTTTCGCAGGACCCCCGGCACCCGCAAGCCCTCTACGTCCTGGGAGAAATCTTTCTCCGGCAGAATTCCCCGAAGGAGGCACTGGATTGCTTTCGCCAGGCCTTCGCCCGCGACCCCCGGGATTACCTCATCCTGCGCTCAGCCCGCGCCTTAAAGGAGATGGGGCGCTTCAGTGAGGCATTGGAGGAGCTGGAAAAGGTTCTCGTAGTGAAGCCCAAAAACTTTCCTTTCCTGAAAGAAAAGGGACTGGTGCTGAACAAAATGAAAAGGTTCGACCAGGCCCTGGAGGTCTTTGAACGGGCGAAGGAGGTTTTCCCCGGCGATTCCTTCGTCAATGCGGAAATCCTGCGTTTGAAGAGCCGGGAGCGTCCCGGGGGGCAGGTGGTGAAAGAGCTGCAAAGGGTCGTGTCCATGGAGTCGAAGAAGGACGATGCCCAGATGCACGGTCTTCTGGCCCAGAAGCTCAAAGAAGACGGCCAGGTCCGGGAAGCGGCGGCGGAATACAGGGTCGCCTCCTCCCTGGACCCGCGGAATCTCTATTTTTTGAAGCAGGAAGGTTTCTGCCATTACCGGGATAAAAATTACCCGGAGGCCATCCGCTGCCTCGGGGAGGCCCTGCGCCGCGAACCTTCCGATTTCAGAGTTCGCAATACGCTGGGGACGATCTATACGGAACGCGGGGAACCGGAAAAGTTCCTCCAGCTCCTGGATGAGATCCTGGCTCATCACCCGGGTCATAAACCAACCCTCGGGACGGCCAAGAAGATCCGGAAGAAGGTGGGAAAAAAAGGGCTTGAAAAATAGGAGGGGGGATTTCGGGGTCGAGTTCAAATCGGGAATCCGAATATCGATCCCGCGAAACGCAGGGCTGAACCAAATTCGAAATTCAAAAATCCAAAATCCAAACGTATTTGGGGTCTTCTCCCAATCGAGTGGGTAAAAAGGGAGAAAATTACTCTATTGCACAGGCCCAGGGGGGCATCCCGCCCGGGGCGGGACAGCCTCGGCGGGAAAAATCCGGGGTTCCGGAGCGCTGGCCCGGCTTCCGCAAGGCATCGGTCCCCGAACCCTTCGCCTCAAACGAAATCCCAGCTTAAACAGGAGCAACCCAATTCATTTCCAACGCGACCCGATGGAAGAACCGTTGCCTCAGGATGTCCTGCCCCGGGCGGGATGCCGCCCTGGGCCCGGTCAATTCTCTTCCGGCAGGGGTAGACCATGGAAGCTCAAAATCTTCCTCAAGCACCCACTCGATTGGGAGAAGACCCCGTATTTGTTTAGGGGATTTTATTTTCGAATTTCGTGCTGCGACATTCGGATTTCCTCTTTTTCCGGGGTATCTTAGTCTTGGCAACAACTCATGGAGATATAGACCATCAACTCCTCCAGGCTCGCCAACTCATGGAACGGGTGTTCGGGTTTCGTGAATTCCGGCCCGGGCAGGAGGAGATCGTCGAGGCGGTTTTTTCCGGCGAGGACGTCCTCGCGGTTATGCCCACCGGGGCGGGCAAATCGATCTGCTACCAACTTCCGGCCCTGGTCCTGAATGGAACCTGCCTGGTCCTATCCCCTCTCATTGCCCTGATGAAAGACCAGGTCGATTCTCTTCGGGTCCTGGACCTTCCCGCAACGTCCATTCACAGCCTCATGGGCCTCGCGGAGCAAGAGGAGGTTTTGGGCAGGATTGCCGCCGGAGATTACAAAATGGTGTACGCCGCCCCGGAACGTCTGCGCCACGGTCCTTTCCTTGCCGCCCTCAAGAAGCAGGCGATCTCCCTGGTGGCGGTGGATGAAGCCCACTGCATCTCCGAATGGGGGCATGATTTCCGGCCGGATTACCTCCGGATCAACAAAGCCCTGGAGGTTCTGGGCCGGCCCCAGGTCATCGCCCTTACGGCCACGGCCACGGAGCGAGTGAGGGAAGACATCGTCCAACAACTGAAGCTCCGCTCCCCCCGCCAGTTTATCACCGGATTCGACCGGAAAAACTTGTTCTTCGAAGTGGCCAACGTGGATCATTCCCAGGAAAAAATCGCCCTCCTGACGAACCGATTGGAAAGCATCCAAGGCGGTGCCCTGGTCTACACGGGAACGCGGAAGGGGGTGGAGGCGGTGGTCGGGCATCTCCGCCGGGTGGGAATCGATGCCTCCGGTTATCATGCCGGGATGGAAGAGGAAGACCGGAACCGCATCCAGGAAGCTTTCCTGGAAGCCCGGACAAATCTCATCGTGGCCACCAACGCCTTCGGAATGGGGATCGACCGCTCCGACATCCGCGCGGTCATCCACCATCAACTGCCGGGCACGGTGGAGGCTTATTACCAGGAGTGCGGCCGGGCCGGACGCGACGGAAATACGGCGCAGTGTCTTCTCCTTTTCTCACCTGCGGATCGTTCCCTTCAGGAGTTTTTCATCGAGGCCAGCTACCCGGCGAGGGAGGTCGTCCTGGCGGTATATCAAATCCTTTTGGAGACGACCGAAGACCCCATCTGGCTGACCTACCGGGAAATCGGAAGCCGGGTTCAGCCTGCGGCGGCGGAGATGGCCGTATCCTCCTGCCTCCGGATCCTGGAGGAGACGGGGGCCGTTCACCGTCTGAATCGCTACGAAAACCGGGCCGAACTGTATCTTAAGCTCAGCCCCGCTTCGATCCTGCAGTCGATTCCCCGAAAGCCGTCGGGAAAGGCCCAATTCCTCAAGACCCTGGCGGAGCATTACACCGACGAGGAGCTTCAGGAAGGAGTCCAGTTTCTGCCCGAGGAAATGATCGCCAAGGCCGGGGTTAACAAGGAGACTTTTCGTAGAGTCATGGCCGACCTGGAAAAGAAGGGCGAAGGGGCCTACATCCCTCCTTTCCGGGGGAGAGGGCTTCGCCTTTTGCAGCGCATGCCCCCTGAGGAATTGAAGATCGACTTTCCGCGGTTGGCCCTGCGCAAAGCCTACGAGCTGGAAAAGCTGAACCGGATCATGGCTTATGGGACTTTGAACCGCTGCCGCAGGGCATTCCTCCTGGAGTATTTCGGAGAATACCACCGGGAGGGCAATTGCGGCGGGTGTGATGTCTGTCGCGGTTCAGGGGAAAGACCGAAGGGGGCGGAGGAGAGCGACCCTCTCCTGGGGGTGAAGATTCTGAGCGGCGTGGCCCGCCTGAGGGGCCGTTTCGGCCAGGGAACGGCGGTGAAGATGCTGACCGGGTCCCGGGACAAAAACTTGGAAAAGTTTGGACTCGACCGCCTAACCACCTACGGGCTTCTGGCGGATTATGCCCAGGAGCAGGTGGAGAAATGGATCCAGGAACTCACCACGATGGGCCTTATCAGGCAGGAGCAGACGGTCTTGGGGGAAAAGAGCTACCCCGTTCTGGTCCTCACTCCCGAAGGAAAAGAAGCCATGCGCAGGCGGGAGACTCTTTCCCTTTCGCCTTCTCGGGAGCAGAAGAGGGCCGAAGAAAAACCCTTGGAAGAGGAGTTCGACAAAGCCCTCTTCGAAGATTTAAGAAAATTGAGGATGCAGCTCGCCCGGAAGGAAAACCTTCCCCCCTATTGTATCTTTCAGGATCGGACCCTGAGGGAGATGGCCACGCGGCGCCCCGCCGACCCCCGGGAGATGCTGGGTGTGGTGGGGGTCGGGGAGATCACCTTCCGCAAGTATGGCCGTTTTTTCCTCGATCTGATATCATCCTATAACAAAGGATGATCCGAAACCCGAATATTCAAATCATTAAATCCTCCCTCCGCCTCCCTTTTTCAAAGGAGAGAAGAACGGGATTGCTTTGCCCAGAAAGGCAACGTGGAGGGATAGGTTACCTCTGTTTAAAGGAACCATCGTTGATGATCTCATAAAAAAGTCCTTTGGAACGTCACCCCGGCAAAAGCCGGGGTCCAGTCCCGCCAGGGGCGGGATTGAAATAACTGGGTTCCGGCTTCCGCCGCAACGATGAGTTCTTTGCAAATTCGAGTTTTTACGAAAGCGTCATCGTTTTATTTTTTTTATGCATAATCGGCGTTTATCTGCGGTCATCTGCGTCCCATCATTATTTTCCCTCAAGGAGACGAGGAATTGACTCGGATCGGAGACCTGGTCGAGGTTCCGGAGATCAAGACGGTCATCCAATTGAAGGACCTGGAGAGGGCGGACCTCCGGCGCATGATCCTCGACTCCTTCGTGGTCACCGGGGAAGTATCGAAGAGCCTGGAGATGGTCCTGAACTCCCTGGTCAAGCCGGAAGGGCGGGGAGCTTTTTTGAAGGGGAATTTCGGGTCGGGGAAATCCCATTTCCTGGGCATGCTCAGTCTTCTCCTTCGCAACCCCGAGTCCTGGGCTGCCCTTACCCAGCAGGAGTCGTCGCTGGAGGTTTTTCGCCAGCCCCTCGGGGGAAAGAAGTTCCTCGTCGTGGAAATTTCCCTCATCCAGAACCGGGGGACGGAGTTTCTCGAGGATATCTTCCTGAAAGAAATCTTCCGGGAGCTTTCCCGCCGCATGGGCCGCTCCTTCGAAGGAAAGGAGTCGCGGAAGGAAACCTTCGAGGAGGTCCGCAAAACCTTGGTCAGGCTGGGTTTGTCCGGCCTGGTCCTCCTGGTGGACGAACTTTCCGAGTTTCTTCGCTCCAAAGCCGACGCCCACGCCTACCGGGAGGATATCCGGTTCCTCCAGTACCTGGGGGAGGAGGCTTCTTCTTTTCCCCTCTGGGTCGTGGCTTCCCTGCAGGAATGGATCGAGGAGACGGGGGAAATCACCCAGGATGCCTTCAATAAGATCAAAGACCGCTACCCGGTTCGCCTGACCCTGGGCCGGGCCCACATCGAAGAACTGGTCTCCCATCGCCTGATCCGCCACCGCGAGGGTGCGCAGGAAGAAATCCGCAATATCTTTCGGAGGCTCAGGGTCTACTTTCCTTCCTTCCCGGTGGATGAAAAGAGATTCATGAAGCTCTACCCGGTCCATCCCGCGACCATCACACTTCTGGACCGGCTCAAGCCCCTCTTTTCTGAACACCGGGGGATCGTGGACTTTATCCATTACCGGCTGAAAGGGGATGTGGAAAGGGGGATTCCTACTTTCCTCGACCGGCCGGCCCATGACCTCCTGGGCCCCTCGGCCATCTTCGATCATTTCCTCCACCGCATCCGGGAAATGACCGAAACCCAGCCCTACGTGGAGAAAGGTTTCGAATATTACCGGGAGGAGATCCCCCAGGTCTTCAAGGACCCCGACCAGGAAAGAGTGGCCCTGGAAGCGGTCAAGCTTCTCATCCTCTTCGCCATCTCTCCGGTAGAGACCAAGTACACGGCGAGGCACATGGCCGAAATGGTCCTCTTCCGGGTGACGGAGCTGGACGGTCAGACCAACTACCAGTACTTCCGGGACATCCTTTCCCGGCTGGTGAAGGAAACGTCCTTCCTGGCGGTGACGCCCGGGAAAGCCCCCCTTGACGACCGTATCTCCATGGACCTGAGGGTGGACGTCTCCGCCATCATGCGGCGCAAAATCCGGCAGGGGGTCGCAGAAATTTTTCCCGGCGACCGCCGGCTCTTCCAGCGCCTTCTTCCTCTGGCGGAGTCTTCCCACATCCCCTTTGCCGGCTGGGCGGAGCAGGGACAGCAGAAGGTTTCGACCACCTGGGAGTACACCCGAAGGAACGGGCTTCTCCTCCTCCGCCAGATCGACGAGATTCCCCTGTCTGAGCTGGAGAACCTGGCCGAGGGATGGAAGCAGGTGGAGGAGGATTTCTTCCTCATCGTGGGCACGGCCCACGGGGTGGAGCGTCAATATGAACACCTGCGCCGCAACCTTCTTCCTGCGCTGAAGGAAAAATGCCCGGGCACTTTTCTCTTCTGGGTTCCCGCGGCGATCGGGGAGGACGAAGAGGGGGCGATGAAAGAACTCCTGGCCGTCCTCCTCCTGCAGGAGAAGCAACGGGATGATTCTTCCGAAGGGGGCCCGAGGGCCTTCGAATATCTGCAGAATCTGCTGCAGGGGGGGAAGAAGAAGCTGGGGGAGATTCTGACCCGTTCTTATTTTCAGGGACACCTCTTATGGGATGATCGGCAGGTGGAGCTTTCGGCTTACGGGTTCCTGACCCAGGAAAGGTTCCTGCGGGAATTCGTCCCTCCCCTCCTTTCCAGGAGATTCCCCAGGCATCACCGGGTGCACCCTTACCTGGAAGCCCTGTCCCCGACTTCCATGCCCATGCTCATCAAGGAATTCTTCGCAACGGGAAGCGTGGAGATCGACGACCGGCAGAAATTCGGCCTGCGCACGATCCTGGACAGCCTGCTCAAGCCCATGGGCCTGGTCAAGGCCAAGGGGAACCACTATTCCCTGCAGGTGGACCCGAGAACCAACGAGCTGGCCGCTCACTTCTTCTCCCTGCTGGACAAGGGGGTGCAGACCCCGGAAGCCCTCTACTGGGCCTTTCGCAAGGGGGACTACGGCCTTCTGCGGTATCCCTTCGAAGCCCTGGTCCTGGCCCTGATCTTTTCGGGAAATATCATCCCTTACCAGGGACAGAGGAAAAAAGGGCTGGAGGATGTCTCCCGCAGCGGCCTTCAGGGCATCACCAGCCTGGGGAAAGGAGAGATTCTCTCCGAAGAAATCCGGCAGCTCATCCCCAAACATCCGCTCATCCCCGAAAAAATGCGCAAAGGGACCTTTACCCTTCCTTCCCAGGAAACTCTGTGGAACGAAGTGAAAGGAATGAAAGAAGCCGAGGTCGAATCCCTCCGCAACCTCCTGAACCGCGTGGGATGGGCCTCTTCCTTCCAGGCCTTCAAGAACCTTCCATGGGATTCCTTGCGAAGGGACGTGGAGGATGTTCTGGCCCAGTGGGAGGAGGTGAAGGTCAGCTTTCCCGCCCGGGAGGGACTGGAGCGATTCCTTTTGGCGTCAGCCAGGGAGCCCTTTCTTTCCGATAAGCTCCGGCGGGTCGAAGAATTGATGAATTTCTTCGACCAGGCGGAAAGGGTTCTCTTCGTCCACCAGTACGCGGGCGACCCCCGGCTCTCCATTCCCGACCGGCCGGAATTTGCGGGCCTGCGGAAGGAGAAGGAGGAAATCCTCGGTTTCTTCGAAAAAGGCCGCATCTCCATCGATGCGGAGAAGACCGGGGATCTAATGAAGCGGTTCCAGGAATTTCGGGAGAGATTTATCCATGCCTACACGGAAGCCCACCGCCGGAGCCGGTCGGGAGAGCAATTCGCCCCCTATGAAAAGGTGCGAAAGTCGAGACGCTACCAGGTTCTGGCCCGTCTAAATCAATTGGAAATGATCTCGGTACCCCATAACCTGAGTTCGGTGGACCGTTCGCTGACCTCGGTCCTTAAGGCGCAATGCAACGGCCCCTCGCCCGAGTCTCTCCAGAACAACCTCCGGTGCTCCTGCGGGTTTGCCTTGGGCGAGGAGGTTTCCCTCCCGCCGCTGCGGGAGATGGAGGAA
>JACAEW010000203.1 GCA_013388675.1 Syntrophaceae bacterium
TTTTTACCCACTCGATTGGGAGAAGACCCTGATGTTATTCGGCACTCCGCACAGAGCGGGAGAGCCGCAACCAGGATATTTCACCCCTTCCTATCCCTCCTCCCCCCTCGAGGGATGGGGTAAGGTGGAAGGGATTGCTCGCCGAAATTTCAAGACTTTGCGAAAAGGGGTACAGGGGGCTGCCCCCCCGGGGTCGCCTTTTTATCCAACACGGATTCAAGGAGAGGCCAATGAGGGATCGTTTTTTCCTTGAACAAGGGCTCGGTTCATTCACCCGCAGACGGTTTTTGTGGATTTTGTCCGCTTCCGCCGCGGGGACTTTGGTCGGGTGCGCCACCAGTCCGGTAACCGGAAGAACCCAATTGATGCTGGTTTCCGAAGAACAGGAGATCCAGATCGACCGGCAGCATGCGCCTTTCCAGATTTCCGCCGATTATGGGCAGCTCCAGGACAAGGCCCTGAACGACTACGTCCGCCAGGTGGGGCAGAACCTAGTAAGCCGCACGCACCGGACCCACATGCCGTATTCCTTTCAAGGGGTCAACGCCACCTATGTCAATGCCTACGCCTTCCCGGGCGGCACCATCGCCTGCACCCGGGGGATCCTGCTGTCCCTGGAAAATGAAGCCGAGCTGGCAGCGCTCCTGGGCCATGAACTGGGTCACGTGAACGCCAGGCACACGGCCCAACAGATGTCCAAGGGCATGCTGACCAATGCTCTGGTGGGCAGCGTTTCCGCGGTGGCCGGCGCGATGGCCGGGGGGCTGGGCCAGGTGGCCGGGGCCCTGGGCAGCATCGGCGCCGGGGCCTTGCTGGCTTCCTACAGCCGGGACAACGAGCGAGAAGCCGATGCCCTGGGGATGGAGTACATGGTCAAAGCGGGATACAGCCCCAAGGGGATGGTGGGACTTATGGATATGCTCCGGAACCTGTCTAAATCCAAACCCAGCGCGATTGAAATGATGTTCGCCACCCACCCCATGAGCGACGAGCGCTATGAAAATTCGGTCAAGAGCGCCCAGGTCCAATACGCCTCGTCGCAGAAACTCCCTCTGTACCGGGAACGGTACATGGACCAGACCGCCCGGTTGCGGGCCATGAAAGGGGCCATCGAAGACCTGCAGAAGGGAGAACAGGAGATGGCCCGCCAGAAATTCGGGGAGGCGGAGGGGCATTTTCGGAGCGCCCTGAAACAGGCGCCCCACGACTATGCAGGGCTGGTTATGATGGCCACCTGCCAAATCATCCAAAAAAAACATGCCGAAGGCCTCAAATACTCGGAGGCGGCCAAGTCCGTTTATCCGCAGGAAGCCCAGGCCTACCATTTAAGCGGATTTGCCAAAATCCAGACCCGGGATTTTGCCGGGGCCTACCAGGATTTCAGCGCCTACGAAAAGATCCTCCGGGGAAACCCCAACACAATCTTCTTCAAGGGATTCTCCTTGGAGGGGATGGGGAAAAAACCCGAAGCGGCCCAGGAATACCACCGGTATTTGCAGCTGGTGAGGGAGGGCAAATATGCCCAGCACGCCTACGGGCGTTTGGTGGAGTGGGGATACTATAAACGCTGATAATCCATGATCCGCCTTTTCCCAGCGCGCACCCAGGAAGACCTTTTCCAAGCCAAGGTCCTTTTCGTGGAATACGCCTCGTCCCTGGATTTTAGCCTCGACTTCCAGGATTTCGAAGAAGAACTCGCCGGTCTTCCCGGAAAGTACGCGCCGCCCGAAGGCGTTCTGCTTCTGGCCCGGGATGAGCATCGAGTCGCCGGCTGCGTGGCCCTGAGGAAAATGGCAGGAGAGGTTTGCGAGATGAAGCGATTATTCGTCAGGCCTTCCTTCCGCCGGAAGGGATTGGGAAGGATTTTGGCCTCGGCGATTATTCAAGAAGCCAAAAAGATCGGCTATACCCGCATGTGCCTGGACACGGTCCCCTCGATGAAAGATGCACAGATCCTTTACGAGTCGCTGGGGTTCGAAAAAATACCTCCCTATTGCTACAATCCGGTCCCGGGAGCCGTTTTCCTGGAGCTGAACCTCGCCCGTTGAAGGATTTTCCCTTTTCTTCATCGCCATATTGAAGCATGGTAAAAAAATAGGGTTTTCACTAGTGAAAACTGAGAGGGGCTATTTCTCTCCGGTAAAGAGCTTCAAGTATTGCCCATACCCTTCCTTTTCCAGGTCCTCTTTAGGAATGAAGCGGAGGGCCGCCGAATTCATGCAGTAACGGAGGCCGGTAGGGGACGGTCCATCCGGGAAGACATGGCCCAGGTGCGAATCCCCGTGCCTGCTGCGGACTTCGGTTCGTTTGCTGAAGAGCTTATAATCATCCTTTTTAACGATGTTCCCGGGCTCGAGGGGTTTGGTAAAACTGGGCCAGCCCGTACCGGAATCGTATTTGTCTTTCGAACTAAACAGGGGTTCTCCGGAAACGATATCCACGTAGATGCCATCCTTTTTATGATTCCAATATTCATTTTGAAAAGGCGGCTCGGTTCCCTCCTGCTGGGTGACTTCGTATTGGAGGGGAGTCAATTTCTTGCGGAGGGTCTCGTCGTCCGGTTTTCCATATCGACCCTCGGCCGCCGATTTGGCGGCCGTCCTTTCCTTCCCCCAGACTTTGTCCAGGAATTGGTCGCGCCCCGACCCATGCCGATAGTAGCTGTACCGAAGCGGATTCTTTTTGTAATAGTCCTGGTGGTATTCCTCGGCTTCGTAGAATCGGGTAAATTTCAGTATCGGGGTAGCGATGGGCTTAGCGAATTTGCCCGATCTGCCCAGTTCCTCTTTTGATTTTTCCGCCAGCCTTTTTTGCTCCTCGTCGTGGTAAAAAATGGCGCTGGCATATTGGGTCCCCCGGTCCACGAACTGTCCCTTCCCGTCGGTGGGGTCAATGTGTCTCCAAAAAACCTCGAGGAGTCTTTCGTAGTTTACTTTTTCTGGGTCATACGTTACCTGAATCGCCTCCACATGCCCGGTGGTTCCGGCAGAAACTTCTTCGTAGGTAGGATTCTCTTTCTTCCCTCCCGTATAACCCGATATCACCTTGATAACCCCCGGGATTTTTTCAAAATCCGCTTCACTGCACCAAAAACAGCCCCCGGCAAAGGTGGCAACCTTGGACTTTTGATCTTGCGCGGTATTTGCGGCCATCGTGCTTTTTCCCTCCTTGGCCAAGTCCGATTTTTGACAACCGTACAGAAAGATTATGGTCATCAAAGCCAATGATATGATTATGGATCCTGTCTTTCTCATTTAAAACTCCTTTCTTGTTCAAAAGAGCTTAAAAAAATCCAAACAATATTTTCTAGGATGAAGGTTATTTTTAATCATTCATAAATTAAGATGCGTATCAAGGATTGGGGGTTCAATCGAAGGGATTCTTTCGTCCGGGTCTAGGAATGAAATCCCCCCTACTCCTAGCTGCATAAAGCCGCGTTTTTGTGATGACTCGGTGAAATGAAATCGTTATATTGGAAAAAGCGGTAACTGTTTATCCACATGAGCAAAAGGGTTGCAATATATGTGAGAAATCCTAGTAATCCCCCTTTATCCCCCTTTTTCAAAGGGGGAATTTGGTTTTGATTCCTCCAAATAAATCAAAAAAGCTCTCCTCCCTCTGAAAAAAGAGGACGGGAGGGATTTTTGAGGAAGCCTTTTTAAATCGCTGAACGGTCACAAAAAGCGAGATTGGGGGTTGAATCATTACCAAGACTAAGGAGGGAAGCCCCGAACGAAAATGCCTGGATAAGGAAGAAAATGGGGGAGTGGGGATGACCGATTATTTGGTACGGGCGATAGGGGATAGAGCCAATGTGATCAGAATGGCTTGCGTTACGACAGCCCTCGTTGAGGAAGCAAGGAAGATTCACGGCACTTCGCGGACGGCTTCGGCGGCACTGGGAAGGGCATTGACGGGGGGCCTCTTGATGGGCGCTTTGCTGAAGAAGGGGCAGCGGCTGGCCATCAAATTCGAGGGAAACGGGCCGTTGAAAAAGATCATCGTGGAAGCGGACAACGACGGAGCCGTCCGGGGTTTCGTGGGTGTGCCCCGGGCTGAAGTTCCTTTCAAGGATGAAAAGCTGAATGTCTCCGGAGCCCTGGGGACCGAGGGCCTTCTCACCGTAATCAAGGACCTGGGCCTTAAGGATCCATACCAGGGTGTGGTCCACCTCATCTCCGGGGAGATCGGGGAGGATATCGCTTTCTATTATTCCGAATCGGAACAAATTCCCTCGGCGGTGGGCTTAGGAGTTTTTGTAGAGCCGGATGGGACCGTGTCGGCTGCCGGTGGCTTTCTAATTCAGGCCCTTCCCGGGGCGGAGGCCAAGGTAGTGAACCGGCTGATCGATAACATCCGAAATATGAGCGGAATAACGGATTTCTTCCGCGAGGGGAAAACCCCGGAAGCCCTTCTTGCCGATCTTTTTTCCGGTACGACTTTCCATGAGCTCGGAAGGACCCCCGTTTTCCTCCGCTGCCGATGCAGCCAGGAAAGGGTACAGAAGGTTCTTGTGGCTTTGGGAAAAGCGGAGCTGAGGAAAATGATCGAGGAGCAGGGGAAGGCCGAGGTGACCTGCGAATTTTGCCGGAAGCGCTATGATTTTACCCGGGAGGAATTGGAAAATTTACTGTTGGAGGCAGGCCGGCCCGCCGAAGCATAAGGCGGCCGCCCCAAAACTGCTATCCCTTGACTGCCCGGTATTTCTCAAGAGCCTTGCGGGCCGAAGAAAAGGCGACCTTCCGGGTGTCGATTTCCCCCGGTATCCGAATGGAAATCCCCAAGACCTCCTCCCTGGGCATCATGGCCCGGAGGCTGGCCGCCTTGCAGGTGAAAATAGCATCGATGGTGAAGTAGGTTACCCCTCGGTAGTCATACCGGTTGGGGAAGGACCCAAAATAGCGAAGGTCCTTAACTACGAGGTTCAACTCCTCCCGAGTTTCCCTTTGCAGGGCCCTTTCCAGCGTTTCCCCATGCCCGACAAAGCCCCCGGGAAGGTCTAGATATCCCCGCCTGGGGGCTTCCTTCCGCGCGATTAGGATAATCCCCCGCCGTGTTTCGATGATCGCCGAGACGGCCGAGGCGGCATTGTGAAAATAATGATAACCGCATTGTTGGCACCGCATTCCATAGTCCTGGAACTTTTCGATCTGCTTCCCGCCGCAGCTCGGGCAGAATCGAAAACGGGTGTAGCGGATCATATTTGATCTCCACCTTTTGAAATCATCCCAGGGACTTGGTGAACAGAACCTTCGGGTCGTTGTCTCTCAGGTAGTTCACAGTGACCGGAAACCCGTCGATCTCCTTCTCTCCGGGCTCTATCCGAAAGCCCATCTTTCGGTGAAATTCAATGGAAACCTTATTCACCGGGGAAGTGCAGGCACGAATCAGGGAACGGCCCTTCGTCCTGCAGACATCGAAGAAGCATTCATAAAGGGCGCGGGCGATTCCCTTTTTCCGCAGGTTCGGATGCACTGCCAACAGATGGATGTAGGCTTCCTTCGGTCTGGATTGGGAGAAAAATCCAACCAGAAATCCTGCCAGCTCAGAATCCTTCTCGGCAATGAAGATGGTGTCTTGGAAGTGGATAAAAAACAGTTTCAGCAGGCTATGGGACAGATCCCGCCCACCCCACCATTCCGGCATAAACGATAGGATCCGCGGGTGATCCGCAGGGGATCCGTTCCGGATTCGGAGATTCAATTTCAGCAAAGGGTCCGGGTGCCCAAATGGGTTCATCAGAACCATTTTTTCTTGTTCTGGATATAGGTAGTATAAAAATCCATATCGGATTTCACCAGGTAGATGATGCCTTCGATCAGCCCGATGAGGCCCATGATGAAAGGGCCTATCTTGATCAGAGAGCCGAAGAGGGTTACGAGGAGCATGATCAGGCCTTGCTTGGTATACCCCAGATAGAATTTGTGAATGCCGAGCCAACCCAGAAGGACCCCCAAAACGCCGGCGACGATCCTGTTCTTGCCGCCGATTCCCATTCCGCTTCTGGCCAGACTGACGCCGCATTTTACGCAAAGGATTTGGTTCACCTGGGTGGGGGTCCCGCAGTTGTAACAGAATTTCTTCTCCACCAAGGGAGGCACCCCGCACTGAGGGCAGGCGATCGCTTTTTCGTCCACCGCCTGGCCGCAGTTTCTGCAGTACATGGGTTCTCCTTTCTGAATTGGGGTGAGAGAGGGTTCCCCAAAGGCTCCCTGTGGAAACTTTCTTTTTCAATCATTCCAGGGTCAAGGAAGCTCTTTTATCCATGAAGTCTCAGTCAGCCACCGATCCTGGAGTTTGGTTAAATCCCCGGTGCCGGCTAGGATTTTCACAAAATTCTCCAGCCAATTGATCCACAAAGCATCTTCCCGGATGCCGATGCCCAGCGGTTCAAAGGTCATACGGCCTCCTCTCACGGCAAGTCCTTTATCCGAATAGCGGGCCATGCAAAAGAGGCAGAAGGGATAGTCTGCGACCAGGGCGTCAATTTTATCCTGGAACAACAGATCCAGCGCCTCATCATAAGACGCTGCGGGCACCAGCTTGGCCTTTGGAGTAACCATTTCCACAAAAGCCTGGCTGGTTGAATTCTTCAGGGCGGTTATTTTAAAGCTTGGGCTGTCCAAACCTTCCTTGTCCATTGCGGCAACGGCCTTCCCCTTGGTCAAAACACCCTTGCCGGAAACATAGTAAGGGCCGATAAATGCAACTTTCGAATTTCGCTCCGGGGTCATGGTCATGCCGGATACGATCATATCCACTTGGCCGGTTTCCAATGCCGTGATTAACTCGGAAAAAAACATCTTGACGAACCGGACCTTCACCCCCATGCCTGCGGAAATCAATTTGGCGATATCGGCGTCGAGGCCGATGATCTGGCCGTCCTTGGCGGTAACGCTCAGAGGGGGTTGTGTCCCGGTGGTTCCTACGACCAGTTCTCCTTTTTTCAAAATCCGCTCCAGAACAGTTCCCGCGGGTGCGGAGCTATTCAAAATAAGCGCCATTGCCAGTGCAAAGGCAATCATCAACCCTGTTTTCTTCATAGGTTCTCCCATCTTTTATTTTCCCATGAATAAATTTTCTCACAGTCCCCGGCGCCCAGATGGGTGCAAGAAAATCATCTTAACTTCCATCAAAGGGATCTCCCCACCAAACCTTAGCGGCGTATTGTCCGCCAAGTTGCTGATTTGGGAGAGGGGAGAAATATTGAAATTCCCTCAACGGGGGACTCACAGTGAGAAGTTTAAAGGATGTCAATCGGAAGTGCAAGGGCAAAATCCTTATTCACAACCCGTTTCCGCCTATCTTTTAAGCTAAGACATGGCATGATTTCAAAGAAAAGAAGGCGGGCCTATTGGATCTGCAGTGGAAGATGAAGAGTCAGGTTACAGAAAAATCAGCCCGGATGCTCTCCCATACGCCCTGGGGCCACGAAATTCATTTTTCTTCTTCGATCCATACCGAATGATCAATCAGGCCGAACTCCTTCAGGGCTTGGGCCAGGCGAATGCCTAGGGCGCTCCCGTTTTGTTCCAACCGCTCGGAATCCCAATAAAGATGCACGCTAAAATCGCCTTCCAGAACAGCATGGAGGAAAACTTTGACTACCGCCGGACCGGGATGCGCCATTTTGGTCATTGACATTAATAATTCATCCAACGGTGCGGAATCTTTTCCCGCGGAACGCAGTTTGATAACTTCCAGCCATTTCATCCGATTTCCTCCTTTTGGGCTTTACCTGGATTGAAAGACCGGGAGTTGGACGAAGGATGGATGATCTTTGTCCCTCAGCAAATGGAGCTTCGGCGGCGGGTCGATGACCGAGGTCTCGAAGTTATGGGCATCCGCGAAGACGACCGTGATTCGGATGCGGCTTCCTTTCGGGAACCGGTAGGAGGTCGACAGGAGGCTGAAGACCAGATTCACCGGCTGCCCGGCCGGGATAGGTTCCAAATCGCTTTGATAATGGGAATGGAAGGGCAACCCCAGGTTATTGTAAGGCGCCCGGCTCAGTCTGCGATGGGATGCCCGGAGGGTCCCCTCCGTGATATAGGTGGACTTGCCGCTGCCGTCCACTTCTTCCAGGTAAACGAAGACATCCAGGTCGGGTGCATCCGTCGAGAGCCAGAGATGGACTTCCGGATGTCCCGTGATCTCCAGTTCGGTATCCAGGGGCGGGGTGGTATAGGTTAAGGCCTTTTGATCGTTGGTCTGCATGTCTGGATAGTTGCGGGGCCAGTTGACGGCGTACCATCGCGAGTACTTGCCGCTGGTTGTGGAATAGTCCACCCGATAAACATCGGCGGCATACTCTTGGCGGGGAAATTCAGGGCGAAGAAAGGCGTCGTTGACCGAGACGACGCTTCCGGTTTTGCCCTCGCTGAAATAAAAACGGGACGGTTTCTGCCCTGTCATCGGCCACCGATCCGTTGTCCGCCACGGGTCTTTCTTCGCCGCGCCCATGACGTAGTAATGGATTGGAGGTTCGTTCATGATGCCGTTGTCGATTCCCTTCAGCCAGTAATCGAACCAGCGATGCGCCTCGGAGCCATAATCGAGGTCGGACTGGTTTTTTTCCACCTCGCTGTGATCCGCGGGGCGGACGGTGAGGCGTTTGGGCACGGTAAGATTCGCATACCAGAGAAGCATGTCGTCCGCGCCCGAGAAGAGATCATACCAGCCTGTGGTCATGTAAACCGGGATTCCCGATCGATTGATCCGGGCGAGAAACGGATAGAGATTCCCCGGCCCCTCCCAGATTCGATTTCCGTCCGAGGTCACACTGTCGCGGAAGGGGAATTTTTTGAACCAGACCTCCGATTGCTTAGCAAGCGTGGAACCCCCGCGCTCTTCACGCGCCTGGGCGAGGAGAGATCCATCCTTGTCGCTGTCCACCGGCGTAGGCATGCGTTCCAGAAAGGAAGTTGACCAGGAAAAAAAGGAGGCGAAGGTTTTATTCAAGACCCCGCCCGGATACATGACGGAGCTGTACGTATCGAACCCGCTGGATGCGGGAAAGAGGGCTTTCAGGTGGGGATTGCCGAAAGCCGCGGCCGCAAACTGGATCATGGCCTGGAAAGAGTCACCGTACATGCCGATGTTGCCGTTGCACCATTTCTGGGCGGCAGCCCAGTTCAGGATTTCGTCGGCCTCTTTTCCACCCGCCTCAAACGAGCCGTTCATCACGCCAAAGGATGCCCCGGTCCCAGGCCTTTCGACCACGAGGACGGCGTAGCCATGCTTGACCAGGTTCTCGAGATATTTGGTCCGGAAAAGCGGGTCCATCAGGTGCCCCTGGTCGGAAAACCAATAACGGACCCGGAGCAAGGCCCTTTCTTTCCAGCCAAGGTCGAACAGATCGGAGATGATGTTCTTTCCATCCTTATCGAAGATGGTGAAGGTGCGCAGGTAAGGGGTGTATTTGAAAAGAACAGGGAATGGCCCGCCTGCCGGAATCCCCGCTTTAGTGGGAAGGATAAGATCATAGGCCAGCCGGGTTCCATTTGACAATTTCAAGTATTCGGAAAACCGCTTGCTGCCGTCATAAATGGGTTCGGAATAACCCTGGTATTTTCCAAACTCGGACACCTTCATTTGCCTGGCCTGGCTCTTTTGAAGCAAAAAAATTGCAATCGCCAGGGCAGCGGCCAGAGCCAGATACATTTTTCTCGTGACGATTCTCTTCTTCATTTCTTCTCTCCCTTTGCCTCCCGAAAATTCCGCCGGGCATTCCTTCTTTCCTGCCCCTTATGCTTTAACCGTTCCAATTAATAAATCCAATAAATTAAAATAGTTAGGATAAATATTCCCCGCAATTGCCGATATTTGCAAAAAGAAGTTGCCTTATTCGGCAATTCAGCTCAGAATTACCGAATAAGACAAATCCCTCAATCTGGATAAAGGCCTTTCGTCGTTACGGAGGGGAAAGCCATGGGCATCGATGAAAATGATTTCTTCCGCCGGGCGACCATACAGATATGCAGCAGTCTGGATATTGAGACCGCCATGTGGCGGGCCATGCAGGTTCTCAAGGATTTCATCCCTGGAGAGGAAATGTACCTGCATCTTTACGAGAGCGGCCTCGGCGCCATGCGGACGATCGCCGGGGCCACCCTATCCGAGGGAAGAAAAATGGACCGGATCACTCCGCTGCCCCCGGCGGTCCGGGAAAGGGTGAGCGAATTCAGCGGGATGAGAGCGATCAACCAGCCCGAATCGGAACCGGGCCTTCAATTCATGTTGGGCTACTATGGAAGGCCGGATACATCGGCTTTGGTTCAGCTCTTGGAGGTGGGCGGCCAGAAACTGGGGGCCCTCGTCTTACTGGCGGAAGGGAAGAACAGATTTTCGGAGGAACATGCCCGGCTGTTTTCGCTTCTCAAAGAGCCTTTCGCTGTCGCTCTTTCCAACACCCTCAAGCACCGTGAAGTCCTCAGGCTAAAGGACCTTCTGGCCGATGACAACCGATACCTCCAGCGAGAGCTTCTGAATGTCTCGGGGGATGAAATCGTGGGGGCGGATTTCGGCCTGAAGGGGGTCATGACCAAGGCCCGGCAAGTGGCGTCTCTCACCAGCCCGGTTTTACTCCTGGGGGAAACGGGGGTGGGGAAAGACCTGATTGCCAGCGCCATCCATTACTCCTCCCCTCGGAAGGACGGACCATTTATCAAAGTGAATTGCGGGGCCATTCCGGAAACCCTTCTGGACAGTGAACTCTTCGGACACGAGAAAGGCGCTTTCACCGGGGCCCTTTCCCAGAAACGGGGACGTTTTGAGCGGGCCGATCAGGGGACCCTCTTTCTGGATGAGATCGGAGAACTGCCGCCCCAGGCCCAGGTCCGGATGTTGCGGGTCCTGCAATATAAAGAGATCGAGCGCGTGGGAGGAACGAAACCTATTCCCGTGAATATTCGGCTCATTGCCGCCACGAACCGAAACCTGGAAGAGATGGTCAAGGCCGGGCAGTTCCGTGAGGATTTATGGTTTCGCCTAAATGTTTTCCCCATCCATATTCCGCCGCTGCGGGAAAGGAAAGAAGATATTCCCGCCCTGGTTCATCATTTCGTGCAACGCAAGGCCCGGGAGTTGAGATTGCCATCGACCCCTTCGCTGGCGCTGGGGGCGATCGACCGGCTGACGGGTTATCCTTGGCCGGGGAATGTGCGAGAACTGGAAAATGTGATCGAACGGGCTTTGATTGTGCGCAAGGGTGACACCCTCACCTTCGATGACCTGAGCGGTGGCAAACCAGGGCAGGCTTCAAAAATTACCGTCTTAGCGGATGAACCCCTCAAACTCGATGAAGCCATGTCCCGGCACATTCGGCGGGTGCTGGATATGACCGGGGGAAAAGTGCATGGAAAGGGCGGAGCCGCCGAGGTTTTGGGAATCAACCCCAGCACTCTCCGAAACCGCATGAACCTATTGGGGATCTCTTACGGGAGGAAGGCATCTTCTCGTTGATGGTTTTTTCCCGAGCGGGAAATCTTACCCCCCTGCCGGCCGCTTTCAAGATGAACCGTTGAATAAAAAGGAAGTAGAGTCTATACTGACATTGCATTTCTTGCCATTTCATGGATTTCAAGGAGAAAAAATGGATATCGCCGAAAGAGTGAAGAGGATTCAAGGGTCGGAGCGTTCTCAGCGTAAGATTGCCGTCCCGAAGGGAGCCATCCGTATGGACCTGGGGGACCCGGATTTTCCCACGCCCTCCCATATCCAGGATGCCGCCCTGAAGGCCATGAAGGACAATTTTACCCATTATGGCAACGCTTTCGGGGAAGAGGACCTTAGGGAGGCGATCTGCTCCAGCTTGATGCGGGATTGCGGGGTCCAGAGGAACCCGGACAACGTTCTGGTAACGGTGGGGGGGCTGGAGGCTATCAACGTCATCTGCGCAACCTACCTAAATTCGGGGGATGAAGCGTTGGTTTTCGACCCGGGTTATTCCGCCTATGCGGTTTCGGTCACTTTGTTCGGGGGGCGAGCGGTCTCCGTTCCCCTGATGGATAATTTCCACATCGATTTTGATCAATTGAAAGCGAAGATCACGGGGCGGACCAAGATCATATTCATGGCCAATCCCAGCAATCCTACCGCCGCCCTCCTGCGGGAAGATGAAATCCGGGGGCTGGCTCGGGTGGCGTTGGAGCACAATCTCCTCATCGTAATGGACGAGGTGTATCACAAATTGTTGTACGACGGGTTCCGGCATTTTTCCATCTGCCAGGTGGAGGAGGCGAGGGACCGGGCCATTCTTTTGAATAGCTTTTCCAAGACCTACGCCATGACCGGCTGGAGAGTGGGGTACGTGGTGGCGGGAGCGGAAATCATCAAAGACCTGGTCCATTTCCACCGGGCCATGGTGACTTGTGTCAGCGTTCCCCTGCAGAAAGCCTGCCTGGCTGCGCTTCAAGGACCCCAGGATTGCGTAACTCAGATGGTTTCCCAGTTCGACCGGAGGAGAAGGGTGGTTGACCAGGCCCTGAAAAAGATCGATGGAATCATTCCCCGGGCCTGCGAGGGGGCCTTCTACTTCTTCCCCAAATATTCCCACTCCATCAGCAGCAAGGACCTGACCGCTTATTTGGCGGAGCGGGGTCTCCTGGTGCGAAGCGGCACGGAATTCGGGGAAAAAGGACAAAATCACATCCGTCTGTCTTTCGCCACATCCGTGGAGGAGATCGAAGAAGGCATGGAGAGGTTGAAAAAAGCCCTGGAAGAATTGAAGTAATCGTTTAAAACCCGTAGTCACCGTATTCCATGCTTGTCACTCTTCCCCTTTGAAGTTTGATGAACAGAAGAAAATGCGTCGGACCGAAGTTGTAGGTCCATTCCTCAATGTCCACCTGGAAAACCCGGTCGGTAAAAACATTTTCGTCCTGGGTGGAGGAGGTCGTAACGCGCACCTGCTCTCTTTTTTCGGTGGTCGCCGGCTTGCCGCACTTCCTGAGGACATCGATTCTCCGATCCCCGATCTCAATCCTCTTGCCGCAGTCGGGCTGGGGAAGGGGGGGAATCAGCCGGTCCGACCCGACCTGCCCTTCCTCGATTCGGTTCAGCCTCCCGTTGACAAACCGGAGGAAATAGAGGAATCGATTGGCGCCGAAATGATAGGTCCATTCCTCGATGTCCGTGCTGGAAATCCTGCGGATTTGCCTTTCCAGACGGCCCCGGTAAACGATGATTTCCTCCTGCCAGTTTTCCACCAAAACCGGCTTCCCGCATTTTTCGAGGACTTCGATCTTCCGGTCCCCGATATCCACAAGTTTATTCCCGCACCGGAGAGCGAGGGCCTCGGGGGGCATGGAAAGTAGAAGAATCGCCCCTCCCCAAACCATTTTCCTACCGAACCACTTCCCTGATGGTCTCATCCCGTCTTGTTTTCTCCCATGCGGATCACCCGCTCATTTCGGGGCGGAAACGAGAGTCCGGAGGATATCTTCTTTCCCGATGATCCCGACCAGCCTTTGCTTTTCCATGACCGGGAGGGAGTGGATGTTCCTTTTCACCATTAAAGTGGCAATATCTTCGAGAGAGGTGTCCGGGTCTACCGTAAGGGGGTCGGGGGTCATGGCCTGGCCGACGGTAAGGGCAGCCATCTTCTGGACTTCCTTTTCCATCTGTTTGGAAGAGGTCAGGGGAATAACCCCGTCGAGGATCGTGAAAACCGACGGCAGGGGGAATTTTTTCTGTTGGACGATCAGGTCATCCTGACAGAGGATTCCCTTCAAGCGACCCTCCGCGTCAACAACGGGGAGCCCGTTGAAATGATTCTCCAAGAGCAATTTGGCCGCCACGTCGATCCGGGTTTCCGGAGAAACCGTGACCACCTTGCGGGTCATGATGTCTTTGGCTTTCAGCATCTTTCCTTCCCCTTCTTTCTTTCCCCTCCGGTTCCAGGAAGATAGCAACGAATCCCTCCCCTTTTGCCTTCCACCCATCCGCCGGTTGGAAATCAGTTATTTTTCATGAGGTGACGGACAGCCTTTTCCAGGCCGTCCAGGGTGAGCTCGAACATGGGGAAGATCATGCGGATGGTCTGGAGCGTGCGCACGTAGTGCCACTCCATCTCCACCCGGGGGTTGAGCCAGGCGGTATGGCGAAAGTTCTTGGCCAGGAATCGCAGGCGGTCGATGGAGGGGATCAGGTTCCGCTCTTCGATATGGATGGAGCCGTCCGTGGCCATGAGCTCGTAAGGGGCCATGCTGGCATCCCCCACGATGATCAGGCGGGTTTCGGGGTCCAGACGGGCGAATTCCTCCAGCTTATGGGGCTTGCGCCGCCTCGGCGGGTCGGCCCAGACATAATCATAGATGGTGTTGTGGAAAAAGTAGGTTTTCAGGTCTTTGAATTGATTGCGGGCGTAATCGAAGAGGACCTGGACTACATCCACATAAGGGTCCATGGACCAGCCGCCGTTGTCGATCATCAGGACGACCTTGAGGCGGTCGCGTAAGCTCCTGTCGAAAATGATCTCGATCTCTCCCGCGTTGCGCATGGTCTCGTAAATGGTTTCATCGATGTTGACCCGGTCCTTGGGGCCGAAGGGAACCATGTGGCGAAGGCGCTTTAAAGCCTCTCCGATTTGAGACTGGGTCAGAAGACCCTGCATGGAGTAATCGCGGTAACGCCGGTCCATGGCCACCTTGACTGCGCTTTTATTCATGGAGGCTCCGCCCACGCGCATTCCCCCGGGATGATGTCCGGAGTGGCCCACGGGAGAGGTGCCGCGGGTTCCGATCCACTTGCTGCCGCCATGGTGGGCCTCGGTCTGGTCCTTCAGCCGCTTTAGAAAATATTCGATGAGCTCCCGGGGGCTCAGTTTCGCCAGCTCCTCCGGGTCCACGCCCATGGCCTGGGCCACCCCCTCGGGATCCCTGAGCCATTCCTCCAGGAGCATCCGCGCCGCCTCGTCCAGGTCGATTCCTTCCTGATCGGGAAGGTCCATTCCCTTGAAGTAATGGGCGAAGACCTGGTCGTAGAGGTCAAAGTATCGTTCGCTCTTCACCAGGATGGCCCGGGCGGAGGTATAAAAATCCTCCAGGGAAGCGATCAGCCCCAGACGCATGGCCTTCTGGAGGCGAAGGAAGGAGGTGGGCGTGGCCGGGATTCCCACGTCGCGAAGTTTATAGAAGAAGTTGACGAACAAGTGAACCTCTCAGGGACGGATTCCTCTTGCCAAATGCTGAGTGGCAACGGTGAAATCCATACTCTTTTTATACAGGACACCCAGATAGGGAACTTCTCCCTTGCCCAGCCTGGCCGGTTTGAAATCCGGGTCGCAGCGCAACGCCCGGATCCAGTTGATCAGCTCCCGGGTGGCCGGTTTCTTTTCGATACCCGGAATTTCCCGAAGGCGGTAGAAGGTATCGATACAGGCCTTCGACAGATCCCTTTCCAAACCGGGGAAGTGAACCTCGATGATCTCCCGCATCAGGTCCGGAGTGGGGAAGGCAATGTGGTGGAAGTTGCACCGCCCCAGGAAAGGATCGGACAGGTCCTTCTTGGCGTTGCTGGTGATGACGATCACCGGGCGGTGTTTGGCCTTGAAGGTCTTGTCGATCTCCACGATGTCGAAGCTCATCTGGTCCAGCACGTCGAGCATGTCGTCCTGGAAGTCGGTGTCGGCTTTGTCGATCTCGTCGATCAGGAGGACCACGCGCTCATCGGCCACAAAGGCCTGCCCGATTCTTCCCATCCGGATGTATTCTTCGATGTTGCTCACGTCCCGCTTGGAGTCGCCGAAGCGGCTGTCGTTGAGCCGGGTCAGGGTATCGTACTGATAAAGAGCATCCACCAGCTTCATGCTGGATTTTACGTTCAGGACGATGAGGGGCATGTTCAGGGCTTCGGCAATCGCGTAAGCGAGCATGGTTTTGCCCGTTCCGGGCTCCCCTTTCAGCAGGAGGGGCATTTCCAGGGCCATGGATATGTTGACGATCTTGGCAAGTTCCGGGTCCAGGACATATTTGGATGCGCCGGTGAAGCGCATCCCTTCGGCTTTTCCGTTCATCCGCTAATTCCTTTACCTTTCCGCACCAGATTTTTGAATACTTTGAATCCCAAGACTAAAATCATTCTACCGCCTTGAGGTTGGAAGATCAACTCGATCTTCCTCATAAACCGGAGCCAAGCCAAAGGATTTGATCTATAATGGGGGAAAAAAGGGGAGACAAGAAGAGGAGGGGGGAGACAAAGAAATGGGGGAGACTTTTTTCGGAGAGGAACTCAGGAAGCTCCAGCAGGGTCTGAAACCTCGGGGACGGCGTTGGCTCTATATTCCCTACGATCAGGTAACCGATTCCCTGGGCCCCCTCGCCCGCGAAGACCCTAAAACCCTGGGGATCGTGCTGGTGGAAAATCCCTGGAAGGCTTCCCGCAGGCCTTATCACCGGCAGAAGCTGGCCCTCATCCTGGCCAACCTCAGGCACTTTGCCCTGGAGCAGTCCCAACGGGGAGTTGCGGTGCGTCACGCAGTGACCCGGGGCCCCTACCGAACTGCGCTGGAGCCATTGGTGAAAGAGCTGGGTCCCTTACAGGTAATGGAGCCGGCGGAACGGGAATTGCGCGCGGATTTAGAGCCCCTGGTTAAGGCAAAAGCCATGATGTTCATTCCCCATGAGGGTTGGCTGACAACCCGTGATCAGTTTTTTTCCGGGGCCGGCGAATCGCCGCCCTGGCGGATGGATTCCTTCTACCGGCAGGTACGCAGAGAGACGGGGATTCTCATGAAGGGGGGGAGACCGGAAGGGGGAAAGATCAGCTTCGACCAGCAAAACCGCATGCCCTGGAAGGGCGAACCCCCGGCGCCGTCCCCTCCGACTTTTCCCCGCGACCCGATTAAAGAAGAGGTCGGAAGGCTGATTTCGCAACTTTTTCCCCACCATCCGGGAAGCCTCGACCTGAACCACCTGCCGGCAACCTCTTCCGATGCGCAAAAGCTCTGGGAGTGGGCCAAAAACAAATGCCTTCCCCTTTTCGGCCCCTATGAGGACGCCATGTCCACCCGGTCGAGGGGGATCTTTCATACCCGCCTTTCCGCCCTGCTGAACATCCATCGCCTCCTGCCCAGGAAAATCCTGACCGAGGTAGAAAAGATGAAAATCCCCCTGGCAAGCAAAGAGGGGTTTATCCGGCAGGTGCTGGGATGGAGGGAGTTTGTCCGTCATGCCCATTCGGCCACCGATGGATTCCGGGAACTTCCGCGCGGGAACCCTCCGGTTGCCGGAGTCCCGGGAGACGGTGGATACCGGCGTTGGTCCGGAAAGCCGTGGCCATCCTTGCGGGGGCCCAATGACCCCGACGGCGGTGCAGAGCCGAATTTCTTGGACTGTCAATTCCCTCTTCCCCCGGCCTACTGGGGGGAAAAATCGGGGCTGTCCTGTTTGGATCGGGTGGTGGAAGATGTTTGGGCGGAAGGTTACAGCCATCACATTACCCGCCTTATGGTTCTGTCCAACCTGGGAACGCTTCTCGACGTGAGGCCAAGAGAGATTACCGACTGGTTCTGGATCGCCTACACGGACGCTTACGATTGGGTGGTGGAGCCGAACGTTCTGGCCATGGGCACCTTTGCCGTGGGTGAGCTCATGACCACCAAACCCTACATATCGGGCGCCGCCTATATTGACCGGATGAGCGATTATTGTGCGGAGTGCCGATTCGATCCCCGGAAAAATTGTCCGATTGCCCATCTCTATTGGGCTTTTCTCTCCCGGCACGAGCCGCTGTTGAACAAGAACCCGCGCCTGTTCATGGCCATGCGATCTCTGGCCAAGCGCGAAGCGGGGCTTAAGAGGAAAGACCGGGCCGTCTTCAAGATTCTCCAGAAGCTTTTATCCGAGGGGAAGGCGGTGGGACCTGAGAACCTTTCCTGAAGGGAAAGGGGCCTTTTAGCCAAGGAGGGTTGAATGGTAAATAGAGCCGATGTGATTGTCGTAGGGGGCGGGCTTGCCGGTCTTTGCTGCGCGCTAAGACTCCAGCAAGAAAGAATTCCCTTTGCTCTTCTCGAAGCATCCGATGGAGTGGGGGGAAGGGTGCGGACAGACCGGGTGGAAGGGTTTCTCCTGGACCGGGGATTCCAGGTCCTGCTTACCGCATACCCGGAAGCGCAGCGGGTTCTGGATTACCAAAGACTGGACCTGCGTTATTTTTATCCGGGAGCCAGGGTCCGGTTTGGGGGAAAATTTCACCAAGTCGCCGATCCATGGCGGCACCCGCTGGATGGTCTGAGAGGGGTGTTCTCTCCCGTGGGAACGATCGGGGACAAAATGAAGGTCGGGCGGCTTCGGCGAAAAACGATGGAAGGTTCCGTCGAGGAGCTTTTCCGCCGCCGGGAAACGACCACCCTCGAAGCATTGCGGGAGAGCGGATTTTCGGATAAAATAATCGACCGTTTCTTCCGGCCTTTCCTGGGCGGGGTCTTCTTCGACCGGGAACTCGGTATTTCCAGCCGCATGTTCGAATTCGGGTTTCGCATGTTTTCTTCCGGGGAGACAGCCCTTCCGGGAGCCGGCATGGGGGCCATTCCCACCCAGATCGCTTCCCGCCTCCCCTCTGAGTCGCTTCGGTTGAATTCCAGGGTCGAATCGATCCAGAATCAAAGCGTGATCCTTTCCTCCGGGGAAAAGGTAACAGCCAGTGCCCTGGTCCTGGCAACGGAAGGACCGGAAACCGCCCGTTTGCTGGGAGAGGAAAAGCTACCGGGCTCCCGGAGCACGACCTGCCTGTATTTTGCCGCCGACGAACCTCCCTTGGGGAAACCTTTGCTGATTCTGAACGGAGAAGGGGAGGGGCCGGTCAACAGCGTGACCGTTCCCAGCCTGGCAGCCCCCGCCTATGCCCCCGAAGGCGGGGCTTTGATCGCCGTTACGATAATCGGTCTTCCTTCGCTCCGCGACGACCAGCTGACCGAATCCGTCCGCAACCAGCTCGCCGGGTGGTTCGGCCCGACAGTATCCGCATGGAGGCATTTGCGCACCTACCGGATCCGCCACGCCCTTCCCCTGCAAATCCCCCCGCTTCCGGACCCGACCGCTCCGGTCCGACCGGTGCGTCCGGGCCTTTACGTTTGCGGGGAATACGGGAATCCGGCTTCTTTACAATGGGCCATGTTTTCCGGGCGCAACGCGGCCGAGGCAGTCATTGAATTCCTCAAGGCATGAGAGAGAACGGAGGGCGGGGTGAAATTCATCTTTCTGGCCCATCTTTTTTCAACTTTGTTTATGACCGGAGTAATCTGGTTCGCGCAGATCGTCCACTACCCTCTTCTGGGTCGAGTCGGAAAAGATGCCTTTGTCGAATATGAAAGGGAGAACACCTGGCGAACCGGATGGGTGGTCATCCCCGTGATGGCGGTCGAGCTGATTACCGCTCTCCTGCTCCTATGGAGGCCGCCGGAAGGGGTTCTCCCCGTCTACCTCCGGCTCAACGGAATTCTGCTGGCGGCGATATGGGTTTCCACTTTTTCCCTGCAAGGGCCGTATCACCATCGGCTGGTGGAAAAATTCGATCCTGCGGTGTGGCGTTCCCTGGTGAGCACAAACTGGATCCGCACCGCGGCCTGGACGGCCCGAGGAATCCTATTGCTTTTCGCGATGAAGGAGGTTTGCTCATAAAGAAGATGAGCCTCGCCATTCATTGAAAATGCGCCATCGCTACCTTCAACCCGAAAATTCCCGGAATCTTTGCTGAAAAGATCACCAAACCAGCCATGATCCCGTTCCAATAATCTCTTGACGCCTCCCTCGCTTTTTTATATATTCAATCCACGCCGAAGCGAGATCTTACAAATAAGCAGGAAGATTTATTGGGGAGTTATATAAAGGAGGATTCCGATGGCAGGAGAAGATGTCCTGACGAGAGCTGAAACCCTTGCCGCTCAATTTGAAAGACGATAAGGGGGTTGTGCCCAATGCGTTGTGGGAGCCCTAAAGGAGGTGATCGGGGGAATCAGCGACGATGTGTTTAAGGCCGCTACCGGATTGGCAGGCGGAATTGGAATTACCGGGAATAACGCCTGCGGGAGTCTTACCGGCGGTGTCATGGTCTTAAGCCTATATCTGGGCAGGGAATACAGTAATTTTGCAGATCCCACTAGGGTCCGCTGGGAAACCTTCCGGCTGGCCAAAAAGCTGCAGGAAAGATTCGAGAAGGAGTTCGGCAGCGGAATCTGCAAGGAGATTCAAAGAAAAATTATGGGGAGGTCCTACAACTTATGGGATAAAAA
>JACAEW010000014.1 GCA_013388675.1 Syntrophaceae bacterium
CGTCAGGGGTTTCTTTTGACGCGCGAGGCCGGGGGAAAAACGTAGGTTCTTGGGTTTTGAATGAATACCGCGATTTTTTCCGCTTGGACAAGGAGACCGGGGGACAGGGGCGGTTTTGTTTCACCGGGGAAGGAGATTAAAGGCCATGGATGAGGGCCGCAAGAGGGTGGTCATCGAAGCGGTGAGGCCCGAAATCGACGGCGGACGGTTTCCCGTAAAGCGGGTGGCGGGGGAAACCGTGGCCGTGGAAGCGGACGTATTCGCTGATGGCCACGACCTCCTATCCGCGAGGCTCCTTTACCGCAGGGAGGGGGTTTCTCAGTGGAGCGAAGTCTCCATGAAGCAGGGATTCAACGACCGCTGGAAGGGGGCCTTTACGGTGGAGGAGCCGGGGGTCTATTCCTATACGGTTCAAGCCTGGGTCGACCGGTTTCTCTCCTGGCGCCAGGGCTTGGCCAAGAAGGTCTCAGCCGGTCAAGGCGTTTCCCTGGACCTTCTAACAGGAGCGGAGATCCTGGAGGGCTTGATTTCCCAAGCGTCGGGGGAGGATGCGGTAAAGTTCGAAGAAGCGGTGAAGGCGCTTCGTTCCTCCGCGGGAGAATCCGGCCGCGTGGATGCAGCCATGGATGAAGAGCTAGCCGCCGCGGCAGCGCGGTCGCCGGCAAAGAAATGGGCGACCACCTATCAGCCCGAGCTCCGAGTCTTGGTAGAGCCGGTCCAAGCCCGGTTCAGCGCCTGGTACGAAATGTTTCCCCGGTCCTGCTCCCCCCGGAAGGGGAAGTCGGGAACGTTCCAGGACTGTGAGTCCCTCTTGCCCTACATCGCCGGGATGGGTTTCGATGTGCTTTATTTTCCCCCGATCCACCCCATCGGAAGGAGCCATCGCAAGGGGAAAAACAATCGATCCCAGGCGGAGATGAGCGATGTGGGAAGCCCCTGGGCGATCGGTGCCGCCGAAGGAGGACACAAGACAGTTCATCCCGAACTGGGGACTTTGGAAGATTTTCGAAGGCTGACGGCAAAAGCCAGGGAACACGGCCTGGAAGTGGCCCTGGACCTTGCCTTCCAGTGTACTCCCGACCACCCTTACGTGAAGGAACACCCGGAATGGTTCCGCCGCCGTCCCGACGGGACCATTCAGCACGCCGAAAACCCGCCCAAAAAATATGAAGATGTTTACCCTTTCGATTTCACCGCGGAGAACTGGCGGGAACTCTGGGAGGAGTTGAAGAGTGTGGTGCTATTCTGGATGGAGCAGGGGGTCCGGGTCTTCCGGGTGGACAATCCTCACACCAAGCCCTTCCCTTTCTGGGAGTGGCTCATCGGAGAGATCAAGAAGAAAGACCCCGCGGTGATTTTTCTATCCGAAGCCTTCACCCGGCCCAAGATCATGTACCGGCTGGCCAAGCTGGGGTTCAGCCAATCCTACACGTATTTTGCCTGGCGAAATACCAAGCGGGAACTGGAGGAATACTTCACCGAGCTCACCCGAACGGAAGTGAAGGAATTTTTCCGCCCCAACCTCTGGCCCAACACTCCGGACATCCTCACCGAGTATTTGCAGATGGGGGGAAGGGCGGCCTTCATGGCCCGGCTGGTCCTGGCAGCCACCCTGGCGGCGAGTTACGGCATTTACGGTCCGGCCTTCGAGCTCTGCGAAAACCAGCCCCGGGAACCCGGAAGCGAGGAGTACCTGGACTCGGAAAAGTATGAAATCAGGAGCTGGGACCGGAATCGGCCGGACGGCCTGGCGGAATTCATCGGCCGGGTGAATCGCATCCGCCGCGAAAACCCGGCCCTGCAAAGCGACCGGAACCTGCAATTCCACTCCGTTGACAACGAGCAATTGATCTGCTATAGCAAGAACACCGAAGACCTTTCCAATTTGATCCTTGTTTTGGTCAACCTGGACCCGCACCATCCCCACGCGGGTTGGGTGAACCTTCCTTTGACCGACATGGGACTGGACCCCCGGCAGCCCTACCAGGTTCATGATCTCTTGAGCGGGGCCCGCTACCTTTGGACCGGGCCGAGGAATTACGTAGCCGTGGACCCCGGAATGGCCCCCGCGCAGGTCTTCCGCATCCGGCGGAGGGTCCGCACGGAAAGAGACTTCGACTATTTCATGTAATCCGGAAAAAGTCTTGGGGGAGAATGCGGGGGCCTGGGGCAGAGAGCGACTATGAAAAAGAGCGCGGTGAACCCGAAAGAGGCCTTGACCCTGGAGGATGACCCCCTTTGGTACAAAGACGCCATCATCTACGAACTGCACGTAAAGGCCTTTGCCGACAGCGACGGGGACGGAATCGGAGATTTCCCGGGGCTTACCCACAAACTGGATTACCTGCAAGACCTAGGGGTAACGGCGCTCTGGCTCCTCCCTTTCTGCCGATCGCCGCTGAAGGATGACGGGTACGACGCCTCGAGCTACACCGACCTCCATCCCCCCTACGGGACGATGAGGGATTTCAAAGTATTCCTGCGGGAAGCGCACCGGAGGGGCCTGCGGGTGATCACCGAGCTGGTTCTCAACCACACTTCGGACCAGCACCCCTGGTTTCAGCGGGCGAGACGGGCCAAACCAGAGAGCTGGGCACGGGATTTCTATGTGTGGAGCGACTCCCCCGACCGATACCGCGACGCCCGAATCATCTTCCAGGATTTCGAGTCATCGAACTGGGCCTGGGACCCGGTGGCCAAGGCCTACTACTGGCACCGCTTTTACTCCCACCAGCCGGACCTGAACTATGACAGCCCCCAGGTGCAAAAGGCCATGATGCGGGTCATCGATTTTTGGTTCGAGCTGGGAGTGGACGGGCTGCGGCTGGACGCCGTTCCCTACCTGTACGAACGCGAGGGGACCAACTGCGAAAACCTGCCCGAGACCCACGCCTTTCTGAAGGAATTGCGGGCCCATGTGGACCGACGCTTCAAAAACCGGATGCTCCTGGCCGAGGCCAACCAATGGCCGGAGGACGCGGTGGCCTACTTCGGGTCCGGGGATGCCTGCCACATGGCCTTTCATTTTCCCCTCATGCCCCGCCTGTTCATGGCCCTGCATATGGAAGACCGCTTCCCCATTTTGGATATTCTCGACCAGACCCCTGCCATTCCGGAAACCAGCCAGTGGGGCCTTTTCCTGCGAAACCACGATGAACTGACCCTGGAGATGGTCACCGACGAGGAACGGGATTACATGTACCGGGTGTATGCCCGCAACCCCCAGATGCGGGTCAACCTCGGAATCCGCCGCCGGCTGGCGCCGCTCCTGGGAAACCACCGCCGCCGGATCGAGCTCATGAGCGCCCTTCTCTTCTCCATGCCGGGAACCCCCATCCTCTATTACGGGGATGAAATCGGCATGGGGGACAACATCTACCTGGGCGACCGCAACGGCGTGCGAACCCCCATGCAGTGGAGCGCGGACCGCAACGCCGGGTTTTCCCGCGCCAACCCTCAGCGACTTTTTCTTCCCATCATCAACGACCCCGAATACCATTATGAAACGACGAACGTGGAAGCCCAGCAGAACAACCCTTACTCCCTGCTCTGGTGGATGAAGCGCCTCATCGCCATCCGCAAGCGCTACAAGGCCTTCGGCCGGGGGACGATCGAGTTCCTCCAACCGGCGAACCGCAAGGTCTTGATCTTCCTACGGCGGTACGAAGAGGAACGCATCCTGGCCGTGGCCAACCTCTCCCGTTTCGTCCAGTACCTGGAGCTGGACCTGTCGGTCTTCAGGGAAATGGTGCCGGTGGAAATTTTTGGCCGCACCGAATTTCCCCCCATCGGGGAGCTTCCCTATTTTCTCACGCTCGGGCCCCACACTTTTTACTGGTTTTCCCTGGAGCCCAAATCGCCGGCCCGGATTCAGGCCGAAGGGGCGGACCGGGCGGCCCAGCTCCCCGTATTGACCGCGGCCGGCAGATGGGACGGAATCCTGCGGGGGCGGAACAAAGGGGCCCTGGAAAGGATTTTGCCCGCCTACTTCAAGGAATGCCGGTGGTTCGGGGGAAAGGCGCGGGGGATTCGCGCCATGGCCGTCGGGGAAATCCTGCCGATTATGGACGCCCACTTTCCCGCCTACCTTACCCTGGTGCGGGTGGATTACTCGGACGGGGAGACCGAAAGCTACGCTTTGCCCCTGATGTATGCCGGGGGAGAGCGGGCCGAAAAGGTGCTGGCCGATCATTCCCGCGCAGCCATCGCGCGGCTGGTGTTCAAGGACCGGCCTGAGGAAGGGGTGATTTTCGACGCCTTTGTGGACGAGTCCTTCGCCGAATCGCTGCTGGTGGGCATTGCCCGCCACCGGCGCAGGGAAGGGATCGCCGGGGAGCTGTTGGCCTCCCGCACCCCGGAGTTCAAAAAGGTCCGGGGGCCGGGAGAAGGTCGACTGAGCACCTCGGTCCTCAAGGCCGAACAGAGCAACACGTCCGTTCTCTTCGGCGACCGCTTCATCCTCAAACTTTTCCGGCGCATTCAGCCGGGGATCAATCCCGACCTGGAAATCGGCCGTTTTCTCACGGAGAAAAAATTCAAGCATGTTCCCCCGGTAGCCGGGGCCATCGAGTACCGCAGGGAGCGGGAAGAACCGATGACCCTGGCCATCCTGCAGCAATTCGTCCCCAACGAGGGGGATGCCTGGAAATACACCCTGGACCGGCTGACCCATTTTTTTCAACATGCCGTTGCCGAGCGCGGGAAAATGGAGGTCCTTGCCCTTCCCCCGTCTCCCCTGGTGGACCTGGCGGAGGCGGAGTTGCCCCCGACCGCGGGGGAGATCATCGGTCCTTATCTGGAGTCGGCCCTGCTCCTTGGACGGCGCACGGCGGAGATGCACCGGGTCCTGGCCTCAGACCCGGATCGGCCCGCTTTCGCTCCCGAACCCTTTTCCAAGCTCTACCAGCGCTCCATCTACCAGTCCATGCGCAACCTGACCGGCCAGGTTTTCCAGCTCCTGCGCCAGCGCCTGCGGGCCCTGCCGGAAGGGATCCGGCCGGAGGCCCAGAAGGTTTTGGATCAGGAGGGAAAGATCCTCGACCGGTTTCGGTCCATCAACGACCTGAAGATCAGCGGCATGCGGATTCGCTGTCACGGGGATTATCACTTGGGTCAGCTTCTTTACACGGGGAAGGATTTCTTCGTCATCGATTTCGAAGGGGAGCCGACCCGCCCCCTGAGCGAACGGCGAATCAAGAGGTCCCCCCTGCGCGATGTAGCCGGGATGCTGCGCTCTTTTCACTACGCCGCCCATTCGGCTCTCTTCTCCCAGCGGGAGAGCGGCCTGATCCGCCCCGAGGACCTGGCCTTCCTGGAAACTTCGGCCCAGTTCTGGCGCCTGTGGGTGTCGGCGGCCTTCCTGAAGGGATACCTGAGCAGCGCTTCGCAAGGAAAATTTTTGCCCCAGACGAAAAGGGAGGTCCAGGCTCTCCTGGAGATCTACCTGCTGGAAAAGGCCGTTTATGAGCTGGGATATGAACTGAACAACCGACCGGATTGGGTCCCGATTCCCATCCAGGGCATCCGGGAGCTGGTCCGGATTCCATCATGATTTTTTTTGCCTTTATCAAATCTGCGGGATCTGCGGATAAAATAACTCAAAGGAGTATGAATGTCCCAGGAACAGAAAAATCCGGTTTGGTACCATGGCACCCTGCTGACCGACGACGATCTCTTCCTCTTTAACCAGGGAAGCCATTACCGCTTGTACGATAAATTGGGGGCCCATCCCCTGCAACATGACGGGCAGGGGGGAACCTATTTTGCGGTCTGGGCCCCTGACGCAGAGCGGGTTTCAGTGGTGGGGGATTTCAACGGGTGGGACCCGTCGGGCCATTTTCTCGGGTCCAGGGGACAGTCGGGAATTTGGGAGGGATTCATTCCCGGAGTCAAAAAGGGGACGCCTTACAAATTCCACGTCCAATCCCGCTATAACGGTTACCGGGTGGACAAGGCCGACCCCTTTTCCTTTTTCAACGAAGTGCCCCCCAAAACCGCTTCCATCGTCTGGAGCCTCGAATACCCCTGGGGGGACAAGGAATGGATGGCCCGCAGACGGGGCCACAACGACGCCCACACAGCCCCCTGGTCCATTTACGAGGTCCACCTGGGCTCCTGGATGCGGGTTCCCGAAGAAGGGGAGCGCTTTCTCACCTACCGGGAGCTGGCCCCCCGGCTGGCAGAGTATGTAAAGAACATGGGATTTACCCATGTCCAGTTCCTCCCGGTCATGGAACATCCTTTTTACGGCTCCTGGGGATACCAGGTTACCGGATATTTTGCGCCCACGAGCCGCTACGGGACGCCCCAGGATTTCATGTTCCTCATCGATTCTCTGCACCAGGCCGGAATCGGCGTGATCCTGGATTGGGTCCCTTCCCACTTTCCCACTGATGAGTATGGGCTGGGGTATTTCGACGGGACCCACCTCTACGAACACGGCGACCCGCGCCAGGGCTTCCATCCGGACTGGAGCAGTTTCATCTTCAACTACGGCCGCAACGAGGTGCGAAGCTTCCTTTTGAGCAGCGCCATCTTCTGGCTGGACCGTTTCCACGCCGACGGCCTGCGGGTGGATGCGGTGGCCTCCATGCTTTACTTGGATTATTCCCGGAAGGAAGGCGAATGGATCCCCAATGAGTACGGCGGGAGGGAGAACCTTCCGGCCATATCCTTTCTGCACCGTTTCAACGAGGAGGTGTATAAGAATTACCCCGATGTCCAGACCATCGCCGAAGAGTCCACCGCCTGGCCCATGGTTTCCCGGCCCAATTACGTGGGCGGGCTGGGATTCGGGATGAAATGGGACATGGGCTGGATGCACGACACCCTGAAGTACATGTCCAAGGATCCCCTGTTCCGGAAGTTCCATCATAACCTCCTCACCTTCCGGCTTCTCTATGCCTTCCACGAGAATTTCATCCTTCCCCTCTCTCATGATGAGGTGGTCCACGGCAAAGGCTCTCTCCTGGGGAAAATGCCCGGCGACGAATGGCAAAAATTCGCCAACCTGCGCCTCCTTTTCGGCTACATGTTCGCCCAGCCGGCGAAGAAACTTATCTTCATGGGCGGGGAATTCGGACAGGTATGGGAGTGGTACCACGAAAAAAGCCTGGATTGGCATCTGCTCCAGGCCGAACCCCATGCAGGCTTGCAGAAATGGGTTAAAGACCTGAACGGGTTCTACCGGGTAGAGCCGGCCCTCCACGAGCTCGATTTTTCCCCCGCCGGTTTCGAGTGGATCGACTGCAACGACAGCGATAGCAGTGCGGTAAGCCTCCTGCGCAAGGGCCACTCGACACGCGACCTCTTACTGGTGGTCTGCAATTTCACGCCGGTCCCCCGTCTCAATTACCGGGTCGGCGCCCCCCGCGGGGGCTTCTGGAAAGAGATGCTCAACAGCGACTCCCGGATATACGGGGGAAGCGGCATGGGAAACCTGGGAGGAGTGGAAGCGGCGCCCCTCTCGCTTCATGGAAGGTCCCACATGCTGACTCTGACTTTGCCCCCGCTGTCCGCCGTTTTTCTGAAGAGCGAAGGGGGGCCGAAGTGAAGCCTCCTGGCTGGATACACGGGTAAAAGTCCCCGGGGGAGCTTTTCAGCGCCTTCCCGGTTGCCCTCCTTGGAATCGACGGCTTCTTTCCGGATGACGTTTCCCCTTTTTTCATCCGGGGGGAGGGCCGAGCCTTATAAAGTTGAGAGGGGGAAAGGAGCAAGGAGATGGGTTTCAGGGCGGTTTTGGTGGTAATCGTATTGATCCTGGTAGCTTTCGGGGCCGGGTACGGCATGGGATATTGGAAGCTTCAGATGGCCGAAAAGGAATGGACGGCCGCTAAAAAAGAGATGGAGTCGAAAATCGGCAGTATGGAAAAGGAACTGACCCTGGCCAAGGCGCGGCAAAAGCTCTGGGAGATGCCCCAAACGCTTTCCGAGGCGATCAACCACATGGGGCAAAAAAACTACGGGTTGGCGGTCAAAGTGCTGGATGGAGCCAAGGAGGCTTTTCTGGCGGCCCTGAATTCTTTGGGCGGGGAGGCTAAGAACCGCTTTGACTTTTTCCTGCCCGCTTTGGAAGAGGCCAGGAAAGAAACCGAAAGCCTGAGCCCGAACGCCCCGAAAAAAGTGGAAGAGGTGATCGGACTTTTCGAGCAAGCCCTGAAAAGAGTCAAAAAAGGATAACCGGAATTCCCGCACACACCCCGGGGGAGGGTTCCGGTTTCCAGGAGGGAAAAAGGATGCGGTCCTTTTCTGTTTCGCGGGATCCATTTCTCCTTTTTCCGGTGGTTCTTCCTTGGGCTATAATAGGGTAACGAAGCCTTCGAGGAAAGGAAAAAAGGATGAACGCCAAGCTCATCGGAATCATCGTTCTTTTGATCGTGCTGGTCTTTTTGGGCATCCAGAATTACCATCCCATGAAGCTGAAGTTTCTCTTCTGGGCCTTCGAGACGAGCGTGGTTCTGGTCCTTCTGGTCAGTTTTGTAATCGGGGCTTTGGTGGGGGGATTCCTCGTGTGGATCGGGCGGGCGAAGAAGAAGGACCTTTCCCCCCTATCGGGAGAGAAAACCGAATCCTAACCGGGAGCGGTGGAAATTTCCTCCCGCCATGCGGACTCCCCAGATTTTTATCTCTCCGCCCCGGCGAGAGATATGATAAAATAAGCCGTGTCGAATTCCCGCCCCACTTTCCTCTTTCCCGAAAGGAGGTCGCCGTGGAAAAGGTCCTTTGCATCGACGATGACTTGAGCCTTCTTCGCCTGTACCAGGAGGAGCTTGTGGAAGAAGGCTACAAAGTCGTTCTGGCCAAGGACGGAAAAGAAGGCCTGGCGAAGTTCGAAAAGGAGAAGCCCCACGTGGTGGTGATGGACATTCGCATGCCGGTCATGGACGGCATTGAAACCCTGACCGCGATGCTGGGAAAGGACCGGCAGGTTCCGGTTATTCTCAACACGGCCTACCCCCAGTACAAGGAAAATTTCATGACCTGGGGGGCGGAGGCCTACGTGGTCAAATCCTCGGACCTTACCGAGCTGAAGCAGAAGATCCGGGACATTTTGGACAAACGGAAGAAGATGGGAAGTCAGAAGGCCTAAGGAGGACTTCCGTTGGCTGAACGAATCCTGGCCATGGTTCTGGCGGGGGGCAAAGGGGAACGGCTTTATCCCCTTACCCAGGACCGGGCCAAGCCGGCCGTCCCCTTCGGGGGGATTTACCGCATCATCGATTTCACCCTGAGCAACTGCCTGAATTCGGGGATCCGGCGGATCGACCTGCTTACCCAGTACAAATCCCTTTCCCTGAACCGTCACATCTTCGAAGGATGGAACATTTTTAACCCCCAACTGGGCGAGTTTATCAACCTGATCCCGGCCCAGCAGCGGGTGGGAGAGGACTGGTATCTGGGGACCGCCGACGCCATCTACCAGAACATCTACGTCCTGCAGCAAGACCGTCCCGACCTGATTCTCATCCTTTCGGGAGACCATATCTACAAGATGAACTACCGGGAAATGATCGCCTATCACCTGGAGAAAAAAGCCGACCTCACCGTGGCGGTCATCGAGATGAGCAAGGACCTATCGCGGCAGTTCGGCGTCCTGCAGGTGGACGAAGAATTCCGGATCATCGGCTTCGAAGAAAAGCCCGAGGTGCCCAAAACGATCCCCGGTCAACCCGAGTTCATCTTGGCCAATATGGGGGTTTACGTTTTTAACACCGAAATTCTGGCCCGTCGGGTCATTGAAGACGCCAAAGACCCTAATTCCCAGCATGATTTCGGAAGGAACGTGATCCCCGCCATGGTCGGTCAGGATCGGGTTTATGCTTACAGTTTTCGCGATGAGAATAAGAAACAAGCCAAATACTGGAGGGACATCGGGACCCTGGATGCCTATTATGATGCCAGCATGGACCTGGTGGCCGTGGACCCCCAGTTCAACCTCTACGACTCCAATTGGCCCATCCGGACCTACTATCCACCGCTCCCCCCGGCCAAGACGGTTTTTGAAGATCACGGGTCGAACCGGGTGGGAATGTCCATCAGCTCCATCGTTTCCAGCGGCTGTATTATCAGCGGGGGGAGGGTGTATCGTTCCATCCTGTCCCCCAATGTGAGGATTCACAGCTACTCGGAAGTCCAGGATTCGATCCTGATGGATGCGGTGGAGGTGGGAAGGGGCGCCAGGATAAGGCGGGCGATCATCGACAAGCGAATCAAGGTTCCGCCGGGATTCCAGATCGGGTTTAGCCGGGAAGAAGACGCCAGGAAATTTACCGTCACCCAGTCGGGGGTGGTGGTCATCTCCAAAGGAACCATTCTGGCCTGAAACCGCAAGTCCCCCCGTTCCCAGCCCCGAACTCCGAATAAACCCGTACCCCCCATATCCAGAATCCCAACCCCCCGGGGAAGAAAGACGAATTCGTTCGGGGCCAGGGCGATGGAAATTCGGAAAATCAATCGGAATCGGGCGTTCATTTTCGGTACCGGTTTGATAATTCATCCTCGGGAGGCGTATAATTCTTTTCATGGGCTGGCGCGACAAAATAAAAGACCTGGACCGCAACGAGTTCTTCGACAAACTGGAAGGATTGCGCAGTGCCCTGATTCGAATCTTTCTCATCGTCTTCGGGCTGTCCGCCGTCTCTTTTTTCCTGTGGAAGGATGCTCTCCACTTTCTTCAAAAACCCCTGGGCCTGCCTCTGATCATGTACAGCCTTCCGGAGGCTTTCCTCACTTCCCTGCGCTTGGCCCTTTTCATCGGGATTTTTCTCGCTGCGCCCTTCATCTTTAACGGCCTCTGGGGGGCTTTGTCCCCCCTCCTGTCTTCTGCCTTTCCCCCACGCTATTCCCTGCTCATCGTCCTCAGCGCCTCGGCCCTTTTTTACGGGGGGACTTTTTTCTGTTATTTTATCGTTCTCCCTGTAGGGATCAACTTCCTGGTCACCTACGGAAGCGAGAACCTGCAGCCCATGATCGGGCTGGCCAAGTACCTCACTTTTTGCATCGGCCTGATCTTCGCCTTCGGCCTGATTTTCGAGCTTCCCCTGGTTATGCTGATCCTGGGCAGGGCCGGGGTAATCGGTCATCGGGGGCTGGCCAAAAATCGAAGGTATGCGCTGCTGATCAATTCGGTTATGGCGGCCCTTCTCACCCCTACCCCGGACGCTTACACCATGCTCCTGATGATGATTCCCATGCAAGTCCTCTATGAGCTTTCCATCTGGCTGGTGAAAATCTTCGGCAAAAAGAAGGCTCCCGAACCCGAAACCACCTGAGAGGGTTGTTATGAAAGAGGCCATGCTCTATGAGAAGCTTCCGAAAAAGAGGGTAAAATGCAACCTCTGCAATCATCGGTGCTTGATCGGGGAGGGGAAGAAAGGCATCTGCGCCGTGCGGGAGAACCGGGATGGAACCCTTTACAGCCTGGTCTACCGCCGGCTGATCTCCCGAAACGTGGACCCCATCGAAAAAAAACCTATGTTCCACTTTGCCCCGGGGAGCCGGTCTTTCTCCATCGCCGCGGTGGGCTGCAACTTCCGGTGCGACTTCTGCCAGAATTACGAGATCTCCCAGATGCCGCGGGAGAAGAACCAGATCGCCGGACAGGATGTGAGCCCGGAAGAGATTGTGGCCGGGGCGAAGAAAACGGGATGTAAAACCATCGCTTACACCTACACGGAGCCGACCATTTTTTTCGAATATGCCTACGATATCGCCCGGAGAGCCAGCAAGGAAGGGCTGAAAAATGTTTTCGTGACCAACGGATACATGACGGAGGAGGCCTTAAGGACCCTTCACCCCCATCTGCACGGGGCCAATGTGGACTTGAAGGCGTTCCGGGAAGAGTTCTACCAGAAGCGGTGCGGGGCCAAGCTGGAAGGAGTTCTGAAATCGCTGAAAGTCATGCGAGAATTGGGGGTCTGGGTGGAGATTACCACCCTGATCATCCCCGGGCTGAACGATTCAGAAGAAGAACTCCGGGACCTCGCCCGGTTCATCGCCTCCCTGGGGAAGGAGGTGCCCTGGCACATCAGCCGCTTCCATCCCATGTACAAGATGCTGGACCGCTCCCCCACGTCGGTGAAAGTCCTGCAGCGGGCCCAAAAGATCGGAACGGAGGCCGGCCTGCGCTATGTTTACACGGGGAACGTTCCGGGGGACCCGGGCGAAGATACTTTTTGTCCTCAATGCGGCCAACTCTTGGTGGACCGCCTGGGCTTTCAGATTCTCGAGTACCAGATCGAGGGGCAGAGGTGCCCTAAATGTGGCTTCCCGGTGGACGGAGTGGACCTCTAAAATAATCTGGGGGCGCAGGGGCGCGCTGCCCCGCGCCTTCGGGGGCCCCGGCGATTCCCTGTCGTTGTTCAAGGAAGATTTTCTGACCGCGGGCGGCCTGGTACATCCGGACAAGGTATGGTATATTGAAAAAGTCATAGGAACCGGAAAGGAACGATTGGGACTAAAAGTCGAGGATCAAGAAAGGAAATCAACAAGATTCGAGCGGCGGTTTTAGCTCCTCCGCCCCGAGATTTTTTTCCGCTGCCCTCCCTGCCTTACCGTCCCGCAGAATTCCTCAAACCCTGATTTCGGTATCCCTCAAAAACCAAGCTGGGGAAAAAATGAAGAGAAGCTCGCAGAATACAGCATTGAGAAACATTGCCATCATCGCCCACGTCGATCACGGCAAGACCACCTTGGTGGACCAGATGTTCAAACAGAGCGGCGTATTCCGCCCCGGCCAGGAGGTGGCGGAAAGAGTCATGGACTCCCTGGACCTGGAGCGGGAACGGGGAATCACCATCGCCGCCAAAAACTGTTCGGTCTACTGGCAGGATGTCAAGATCAACATCCTGGACACCCCCGGGCATGCAGACTTTGGCGGAGAAGTGGAACGGGCCCTGATGATGGTGGACGGCGTCCTCCTCCTGGTGGATGCCTCGGAAGGGCCCCTGCCCCAGACGCGGTTTGTCCTCAAGAAAGCTTTGGACGCCGGGTTGAAGATCATCGTGGTGATCAACAAGATTGATCGCAAGGATGCCCGGCCGAAGGAAGTGCTGGACGAAATCTACAACCTCTTCTTCGACCTGGACGCCACGGAAGAGCAGATCGATTTTCCGGTCCTCTACGCCGTCGGGCGGGAGGGAATCGCCCAGAAGTCCGCGGAGGAGCAGGGACGGGACCTCGCTTCCCTGTTCCAGGCCATCCTCGAAGAAATCCCGCCGCCGGTGTATGACCCCGATGAGCCGTTCCAGATGCTGGTGGCCGACTTGGACTACTCCGACTACCTCGGACGGCTGGCAGTGGGAAAGGTCTTTCACGGCAGGGTGGGATGCAACGAGGAGATGGTATGCCTGGACCGGGAAGGGAAGGCCCTCCCCCTGCGGGTCTCCAAACTTCAGGTTTACGACGGGATCAACCTGAAAGAAGTGGAAACGGCCCAGCCGGGGGACATCATCATCCTGGCGGGGATCGAGGAGGTGGCGATCGGCGACACCATCTGCACCCGCGAAGCGCCCAAGGCCCTGCCGCGGGTCTCCATCGACGAGCCGACCATTTCCATGCGCTTCACCAGCAACACCTCCCCTCTTGCCGGAAGAGAGGGGAAATACGTGCAGTCGGGCAAGATCCGCGAGCGCCTCTACAAGGAATCCCTCCGCAACGTGGCCATCCGCGTGGAAGACGCCGAGGAAGCGGACAACTTCATCGTGAAAGGGCGCGGGGAGTTCCAGATGGCCATCCTGATCGAAACCATGCGGCGGGAGGGGTTTGAGCTCATGGTCGGGCGCCCCCAGGTCATCTATAAGCAAAAGTCCGGGAAAACCCTGGAGCCCATCGAGCACCTCTTCATCGACTGCGATGAGAACTTCATCGGGGCGGTCTCGGAAAAACTTTCCCGGCGGAAGGGCCGCATGGTTAACCTGGTGAACCACGGGAGCGGCCGGGTCCGCATGGAATTCACCATCCCCTCGCGGTCCCTGATCGGATACCGCAATGAATTCCTGACCGATACCAAAGGAACCGGAATCATGAACTCCTACCTGAAGGGCTACGAGGAATACCGCGGGAGCTTTCCGCTGCGTCTCACCGGGTCGCTGGTCGCCGACCGGCAGGGAGAGGCCGTGTCCTATGCCCTCTTCAATCTGGAGCCCCGAGGTTCGCTCTTTTTAACCCCCGGAGAGCCGGTCTATGAGGGAATGATCGTCGGGGAACACAACCGGGAGAGCGACCTCAACGTCAATCCCTGCAAGATGAAGAAATTGACCAACATGCGCGCGTCCAACAAGGACGACGCCATCCAGCTGACTCCCGTGATCCCCCTGACGCTGGAGAAGGCCATCGAGTTCATCAAAGATGACGAGATGGTGGAGGTCACCCCCCGCAGCATCCGCCTGCGCAAGGCCTTCCTCTCCGCCGAAACCCGGCACCGCCTGCGGGCGGAGAGGCTAAATTCTTGAGGGTTGAGCGAGAAACTCTGCCAATCCGGGAGCCGTTTGGGTTGGATCGTTGTGGTGCATTCGCGGGGGCAGAGATTAACAAGTAAGGCTTTCCGCAGCCTCGGGTTTACCCCCGGGTGGATTTCCGAACCGGCGAAGGTTAATAATTACGTAAAAAGTCCTTTAAGCCGTCACCCCGGCGAAAGCCGGGCTTCAGTCCTGCCAATGGCGGGATTGAAATCAATGGATTCCGGCTTCCGCTGGAGTGA
>JACAEW010000062.1 GCA_013388675.1 Syntrophaceae bacterium
AATGGGGCGGGCCGCTAGGGCGCCCGGCTGGGCGCCCCTACATCGGAAAATCTCAGTTCTCGGAGAAAGATCGGCTTGCCCGCCCGGGCCAAGGAATGATTCGTGCCTCATGATTTTTCTGCGCAACGCCCTTGCTGCCGGGCCGGGCACGTCTTGAAATTCTATCGCCTTTACACCTACTTGGCGAACAGGGAAGGTGGGCAAGACCCCCAAGCTTATTGACCGGCTTCCCTCTCCATGGTATGAATCCAATATCTTTGAGATTTTTCGGCCAAAGGGAGGAATGGTTTGAAAGAGCGTCTGGCTAAGCTTTTGGAGGAACTCTCCATTCTGGACGGACTTCCCGGGCAGGAGCAGCCGGTTGTCCGGTATCTGAAGGAAAAAATGGAACTTCTTGCGGAGGAAGTACGCATTGGGGTCAACGGGAATATCTATGCCCGCAAGACGGGGCGTAAGCCGGGACTGACGGTTCTGGTGTCCGCCCATACCGATGAAATCGGGTTGGTTGTGCGGGACGTCGATCCCTCCGGAATGATCCGCTTTGACAAACTCGGATGGTTCAGCGATTCCTTTCTCCCGGGGATGCGGGTAAGGGTGGGAAAGATACCGGGGATGGTAGGGATCAAGTCCGGCCACCTGATGACCGAGGAAGAGAAGCGAACGGTTCTTCCCCACCGAAATCTGTATATAGACGTGGGCGCAAGGAGCGCCGCAGAGGTGGAGAACATGGGGATTTCCATCGGGGACCCCATTGCCTTCGATGTGCCTTTCGGAAGATGGCAGGACCCCGATTATTGCTGTGGCAAAGCGATCGACAACCGCGCCGCCTGCGCCGTAGCGGTGGCGCTCCTGGAAAGTCTCATGGACGACAATTTCCCCGGGACTCTTTGGATTGCGGGAACGGTTCAGGAAGAAAGGGGACTGGGTGGGGCCAGGACCGCCGCCCAATTTGTCCGCCCGGATTGGTTCGTGGCCCTGGACGTGGCCCTGGCCGGGGACACCCCGGAGAACCCCGCGGGCGCTAAGCCGGTCCGCCTGGGTGGAGGGGTGGTCATCAGCCTGGGGGATTTCCTGGAGTCCCCCAAGAGGGGTTACTTTATCAACCCGGGGCTGAAAGAATTCGCCCTTCGGGTGAGCCGGGAGAAATCAATTCCTATTCAACTCCAGGCCATCTTCGGCAATTCCTACACCGACGCCGCGGCGGTATCCCAGGAGTTTGCGGGGATCGCTTCGATCTCATTGGGGATCCCTATCCGGTATTCCCATGCCCCTTCTTCGGTCTGTCATCTGGGGGACATGGAGGCCTGCCTGAGGTTGTCCGAGGAGATCATCCGGGCCGGAATCGATCAAAGGGCCATCGATTTCCTCCGCGGTTGAGGGCATACCCAATACGAAGGCCTTAATCCCTCCCTTTTCTTTTTGATTCTTCGATCTCCGATTCATGGGCCCCGGCGATCAACTTGTACAGCTCCACTTCCAGCTCGCCGAATTTCTTGTCCTTCTTGACCTCAACGGTCCGGGGCCGCGGCAGGTCGATGGGGATAATGGCTTTGATCGTCCCGGGCCGTTCGCTGAAAACGACAACCCGATCCCCCAGCAGCACCGCTTCCGGAATATTATGGGTTACGAAGAGAATCGTTTTCCGCTTTTCGCTCCAAATCTTGAGCAGTTCCAAGTTGAGCTGGTCCCGCGTCAAGGCGTCCAGGGCTCCGAACGGTTCGTCCATGAAGAGAATTTCCGGGTCCATGATCAAAGCCCTGGCTATGGCCACCCGCTGCTGCATTCCGCCGGAGAGCTCTTTCGGGTACTTGTCTTCGAATCCCTCCAGCTTGACCAGGCGGATCAGTTCGTAAGCCTTGTCCACGTAATCCCTTTTCCTGAGTCCCGCCAACTCGACGGGCGCCAGGATGTTGGCGAGGACTTTATACCAGTCAAAGAGAACCGCTTTTTGAAAAACGAACCCAATCCCCTTGATGGGTCCATCCACCGGACTTCCTCCGACCGAGACATTTCCTCCCGTCGGTTTCAGGAGTCCGGCGATGATGCGGAGAAGGGTAGACTTTCCGCATCCGCTGGGCCCTAAAATGGAAATGAATTCCCCGGGCCGGATGTCAAAAGAGATCTCTTTGATGGCGACGACCCGATCTCCGGAAAAGGTGTCAAAGACCTTGGAGACCGAATCGATCTTTACATACGCTTGATCCAAAAATCCTCCTTACCGAATCGTTCGCCCGCCCCCTATTTTTTCTGGGATTCCCACTTCTTGTATACCTGGTCCATGGTGGGCAAACGGTCGATGGGGGGCATTTTAATATCCGGCAAAAACTCCACGGTGTAGAGTTCCTGGGCAGTCACCGGCCTATCGACTTGGAAATATTTATTGAGGATGTTGACCGTCTCCTCCATCCTCGCTTTGTCGATCCACCCCAAACGGTATTTTTGGTTCATGGGAACATCGACCAGGCCCTGGAGGTCGTCGGCGAAACGGCCCAAGGCCGCCAGCAGGGGCACCTCCGGATTCGAGCGGATGAAAATTTCGCTCGCTTGATCCGGATTTTCGATGGCCCATTTCCAGCCCTGCATGGTGGCGTCCATGAATCTGCGGAGCATGTCGGGCCGCTCCTTGATGGTTTTCTCGCTGGCCATGAGCGCATTTCCGTAGGGATTGACACCCCACTGGGCCCAGGGGATGAGGACCAGCTTGTCTTTATCGAGACCGGCTTCCCAATAGCCCTGGTTACCCACAATCCAGTCGAAAACCGCGTCCACCTGTTTCGCGGCCAGAGACTGGGCCTTGGCGGCGGGCTGGATGTTGATCAAGGCGACCTTATTCATGTCGATTCCGTTGGCGGCTGCAAGGGCAGGCCAGAGAACGCGCTGGGCATCCCCCGGGGGAACGCCCACTTTGCGTCCCTCGAGGTCTTTGGGTTTGGTGATTCCCGATCCTCTCCAGGTCTTGATCCCGTTGGGGGATTTGGAGTAAATCATCCCGATCACCTGGACTTTGGCTCCCTTCGACCGGGCCACAACCAGGGTCCCGGTATCGGCGAGCCCCACGTCGACCGTATTCAGTTCCACTCTCTTCACCGTATCGCCGGAACCCTGTCCTCGTTCGATGGCAACCTCCAGCCCTTTTTCCTTATAGAGTCCCTTTTCTTTGGCCACGTAGTAGAAACAGTGATCCCCTCCCGGCACCCAGTTGAGTTTGAGCGTTATTTTCTCCGCCCCCACCGCAGGAGAGGTGATCCAGAATAGACTTAAGCAAAATGTCCCCCAAACCAGAAGTAGGTTCTTTTTCATCGAAGCATATCCTCCTTTCCTTTTTTCCCTTGTTATTGTACGTCGAACCGAAACGGTTTCCGGGATTCGCTTGCCAAGGCCCGGCCTCCGAGCCCTTCGAGGATTCGCGCGGAAAAGGGTCAGTCAGTTTCTTTGATCTTTGCCCAGGGCATGAGAAAATGCTCGGCCAAGTTGATCAATCCGAAGAGCACCATGGCCATGACCGATATCCACAGCAAAGCGCCCACCATGGCTCCCGTTTCCAGATAACTCTGGGCCTGCATGATCAATGCGGCAAGGCCCTTCTCGGAGGCTATGAATTCACCCACGATCGCCCCCGTCACCGCCATGATACTGGCGAGCTTCACGCCGGTCATGATATAGGGTAAAGCATAGGGAACGCGAATCATGACGAACCGTTTCCACTTGGGCGTGTTGAAGGTGAGGGCCAGCTCGATCATTTCGTAGGGAACCTCGCTCACCCCCCGGGCCGTATTCAGCAAGACGGGGAAGAAGGAAATCACGAAGGACATGACGATATTGGGGAGCACCCCAAACCCGAACCAGACTAAAATCAACGGGGCCGCCGCCACCTTCGGCATGCTGTTGAAGAAAAGAATGATCGGCATCAGGGTCCGGTTCAGGGTTTCATTCCACGAAACCAACAATCCCAATAAGACCCCGACAAGGACGGCAAGGATAAAACCTCCCATGACCTCCTGGGTGGTGGTGAGAATCTGGGGGACCCAACGCCACTTGGGATTGATTAACTCCTGCAGAACCTCCCCGGGGGAAGGAAGGATATATTTAGGAATGCCAATCAGGGATACTCCCCACCACGCGGCAAGAAAAATCAGAAAAGGCAAAACGGGAGGGAGATAAAACCCTACTAGGGACCGCAATCTTCTTGGTTTTCCCTTTTCCTTTTTTTTCTCGGTTCCCTTCGAATCATTCATCAAAACAATTTCCCCCGATCGGCTCAATGTCTATGCCTATCCCGGCCGAAGTTTTTTCCCCAAGGATTTAAAGTGACTTCCGCGAATCCCCTGAAATGATTTATATTTTTGAAGAAAAGTATGGCAAAAAGAGGGCCGAGTGTCAAGGAAGATTTGTTTCCGGACCTTGGCGATTGACCCTACCGGTGCCGTATGCTAATTTTATTCGCGGGAGTTAATGGCCCGGGGGCAGCTTACCGGACCTTGACGGTCAAGGCGAAAAAGAAATTCGGGAAGCGGTGGATGGCGATATAGGGGTTGCTTCAAGAATAAAATTCGCAGTTTGGGAAAAGGAACCTATTATGACAAGAAAACGCACCTCCTCAAGACGCACCCTGGAATTGAATGTTCTTCCAAACCGGCAGGAGATGGGCAAAGCTGCCGCACGGGACGTGGCCACGGCCATGAAGAGGTTCATCAAGGAGAAGGGGAAGGTTAAAGTGGTCTTTGCCGCCGCTCCTTCCCAGGATGAGTTCCTGGCGCATCTTCGGAAAGATAGGAGTATCCCCTGGTCAAAGGCGATCTGCTTTCATCTGGATGAGTATGTGGACCTGCCGAGGAACCATCCGAATACCTTCGAAGTCTATTTGAAAGAGCATCTTTTCGATTTTGTGAAGCCCCTGGAGATTCATTTCTTCAAGGCCCTGGAGGGGACTCCGGAAACAATCGCCCGCCAGTATGCCAGGACGATCGAGAAGAATGGCGGCATCGACATCTCCTGCATCGGCATCGGGGAGAACGGACACATCGCGTTCTGCGAGCCCGGTTCGGACCTCCATGATTCCCGGATGATCCGCATCATCCGGATAGACGACCGCTCGGTTCGCCAGCAGTTCCGGGACTACAAGAATCATCCCAACCCGGAGGCAAGATATCGAACCCTGAAATCGGTCCCCCGCCGGGCTTTCACCATGACCGTCCCCGCCATCCTTTCCGCCAAAGAAATCTACACCATCGTCCCGGGCCCGCAAAAGGCGGATGCGGTGAAAAAGATGTGGGAAGGGCCGATTTCCTCCGCCTGCCCATCGTCGGCCCTGCGGATGCACCCTTGGGTGAAAATCTATCTGGATCGCGATTCGGCGGGAAAATTATCATGAGCGAAGGGTCAATTCATGAATTGCCCGCGCCGGCTGGCGATGGTTTTTCCGGGGCGGGTTTGGAACCCGCCCCTACTTGCCGGCGCTAGGTCCATCCTATGAAGGCCATTCAAATCAAAAATTACCGCTTCAATTTCCAACGGGAGCCTCTGGCCAAGCCATTCCAGTTCAAAGGCAGTTCCTTCCGGGAGAAATGGACCCTCGTATTAGAAGTGGAATCCACCCTAGGGACCCGGAGCACGGGAACCGGCGGGACTGCGGTATTATGGTCCGACCCGGCGGTGTTCTCCGCCTTTTCCGAGGCCGGCGGCAATGTGGTCATGGCTGCTATGGCGGAAAAGGGAGCGCAGCTGGCAGTTGGCAGGTCTTTTCAGAATCCCATCGAGCTTCTTGAGACGATCCTTCCCCAAGTCCATGATTTTGGGGTCCAGCTCACCGGGAACCGGAATCTGAAAAAGACTTTCACCCTGAACTCCCTGGTGGCACTGGATCTTGCCCTCTGGAAGCTCTTGGTCCGGGAGGCCGGTTTGGCTGATTTTGGGCAGATGATCCCGGAGGAGTTCCGACCCGCCCTCGGGCATCGCCTGTCGCGGATCGCCCGCCTCCCGGTTGTTTCCTATGACTGCTCGCTGGAGGAACTTTTTAGACTCGCGGAACAGGGCCATTTTTTTCTGAAGATTAAGGTGGGGCAGGCGGGCAGCACGGAAGAGATGATCAAGAAAGACCAGACCCGCCTGGAGGAAATCCATCAAGCCTTCCAGGGGAAGAAAGCACCCCGGTCGCCGGTCGGAAAGTTTCTCTATTACCTGGATTTCAACGGCAGGTACCCGGACAGAGCCAGCTTAAAGAAGCTGATCGATTACGCCGACCGGATCGGAATGCTGGACCAGATCGCTCTGGTGGAAGAACCTTTCCCGAAAGAAGCTCTGGAGGATGTTTCGGATTTCCCGGTCCGAATTGCGGCTGATGAATCGGTTGAGGACGAAGTCCAGGTCATGGAGCGGATCAACCTAGGGTATAAAGCGATTGCTATCAAACCTGCGGGGAAGACACTGAGCATGTCCCTGAAGATGATCCGGGCGGCACACCGCAGAGGAATGACCTGTTTTGTAGCGGATAACGCCTGCATTCCTCTTCTAGTAGAGTGGAATAAAAATATCGCCGCCCGCCTCGGTCCATTTCCGGGGCTTGATGCGGGGATTATGGAGTCCAACGGGGAGCAAAATTATCGAGACTGGGGAAAAATGGTGCTGGATCATCCCCTTTGTGGATCCGGTTGGATTAAACCGAGGGAAGGGTTTTTTCACCTGGATGAGGAATTTTACCGGACTTCAGGCGGGATTTTTCTGGAACATAGCCATTACCAGAAATTGATAAGCGATTGATCCGGCATTCGTTAAGATTATACGTGGCGCTACAATTAATTGTGCATGCGGGTAGGGGCGGGTTTAAAACCCGCCCCTAGTGCGCCTGAAAGCGCGCTTGACCAGAGAGGTACAAGTCCTCTCCAGGCATACGCTCTCCGGCCTGTAACCGACTGTAACTGCGTCGCCAGGAGGCGAGGTGGAGAGCAGTAGGAGGTGAACGATCAGTCCGTAGGATAACGAACTCGATTCGGCCTGGTGCAGCTGGCGAGCCCGCTAGGGAACGGCGAAGCCCAGACCCGGAGGAAAGGGAGGCCCGGCGAGCTGAGGGGTAGCGTGTTAAAGCGATGCCGGGGGCGCATCGGGTGGTTGGAGACGGAATGATCGGAGGGTCAGGTGCGTGAATCAGGGAGACCTGCTCGTAAC
>JACAEW010000063.1 GCA_013388675.1 Syntrophaceae bacterium
CGTCTGGGCTTTCCATTTTAACTGGGGCTCGGCGGCCGGACCCGGAGTTACCGTGATGACCAGGAGGGTCGCGGCGAGGAGTGCCATGAGAATGATGCTGCGCTTCATGTTCTTCTCTCCTTTCTTTTTCTTTGACTATTTATCCGCAGATTACGCAGATTACGCCGATTACGAATGTATAAAGACAAAGAATATCTGATAAAATTTAAGGCATTTTAGGCATTTCGAATTTTAGGCATTTTTTGCCTGCGTCCCATTCCTTTTTTAACCCAGCCGGATTGGATACTTTCCGTATTTCTGGATGGCCTTACTCATAGCCAGAACATTTTCCGGCTTGAGATAGGAAGCCAGTGAATTCCCGCTGCTGATCATGTACCCTCCCCCCGGGGCCAGGTCGCGGATCAGCTCTTTCACTTCCCGATCGGTCTCTTCCGGTGTTCCCATGCCCAGGATGTTGAGGTCCAGATTTCCGATCACGCAAATCCGGTCCCCGTATTTTCGTTTCACCTCCCGGATGTCCATGGCCCCCTTTTCGTTGGGATGGGTCGCAGCCACGCCGAGATCGACGAGGGTGTCCATGGATTCCATGATGTTCCCGTCGCTGTGGAGGAACCAGGGAATGGTGCATTTATTCAGGGCCCGCCGGTAGCGGGGGGCAATCACTTCGCGGAAGATGGCCGGGGAGAAGAACATCCCCGTTTTATAGGCGTAGTCATCGGTAGTCCAAAAAATGTCATAGCCGATCTGACACATTCTCTCCACCACCACGGTCATCCAGTCGAAATAGAGGTCCAGAATTTTCTCCACCAGAGGACGGTCGGTATAGAGGGAAACGAGAAAATTCTCCGTGCCCATGCTCAGGACCGTCTGGAAGAAACCGATGCGGGTGGCAAAGACCAGGGCATAGTCGCCTTTGTTCTTGGCGAAATGTTCGGCTTCTCGGTAGAGCTCGTCTTTGTGCGGGTCCGGAAGTTTGATCTTGTCCAGGTCCGCCTCGGACTTGATCATCCCTTCCCCCATGAAGCCCCGGCCTTCCTGGCCCACCCCTTGACGGGCGAAGGTGGGGGCCCGCAGAAGGTACCAGATGCAGTCGCAGCCCAAAAAGGCGGCCAAGGCTTTGGATTCCTCCACAGAGTAGGGGTTTTTGGTCAGGGTGCCGGCCGCTGCCGTTTGAGTGGTCGGCCAACCCATCAAACGCTCTGCCAGCGCGCGGTCGATGCCCAGCTCGGCGAAGGGAACGCGGTCGGGCTCCTGGCGTTTCAGGGCGGCCATGATTCTCTCTCTCGAAGTCATTTCCATTTTTCTCCCGTTAGGCGCTTGCAAGGCAAGTGGATCGGAAATTGGAAAACAAGTTCTTTTATGTTCCCGGGTGTAGGGGCGACCGGCCGGTCGCCCTTACACGGGTAATAGAAATAGACCCTCTTTGGTTCGGGCTACGCCGGGTTAGCAATCAGACCCAGGGGCGGAAGAAATTCTTCAGCTGCTTCGCTTCCTCGGGATTGTCGATCACAATCTGGAGGAAAAGCCCGCGGGGAGAAAGCTCTTTCCGGAGCAGGTCCAGGTCCGCCAAATCCAGCTTCCCCCGGATGATGAGTTTCTTCCCCCGCGACTGGACCATCTTGAGAAGAGGGAGCATCCGGTCCACTCCCCATCCGCCCTGGTCCTTGTTGATCTCGAAGCACTTCTGTGGCTCCACGTCCACGAACCGGTCCAGCAGATGAAGCGAGGATGAATGGAGGTGGATGACGTCATAGGAAAAGGCGGAGGCGATCCGCCGGTCTTCTTCCCGGAGGAACTTTACGTACAAGGGAGGAGAGAAGAGGGCCGACGCATCCTCCTGCATACGAACGATCCCGCCGGGAGCCCAAAGGGTGAATTGTTCCACTTCGTAGCCCCCATGAAACGGCTTCGTGACCGCCAGCTGGTCCTTTACCAGGCCGATAAAAAAATCCGTGCAGGCCCGGGCCAACCGCTGAAATTCCTCCGGATGGTCGTATAGGTCGAAGATCATCTGCTGGGAGCCCCGCAGGGCGGCCACCATGTCCGAGGTCCCCCGGAGGATGGGCTGGCCTACCGGATACCGGTCTCCAAACCGGTCCTGCAGGGCGGAAACGAACTCCAGGTATTTTTTCCGCCAGGGATTTTCTCTCGAGAGATCGAGCTTATCCGTGTCCCGGTAGTTAAATCCCCCCTCTTTGGCCCAGATCGATTCATTGCCCACTTGGGCCGGAATCCCCAGCATGGCCTCCAGCCAGGGAAATGCGGGAATGGGCGCCACCGAGTGAATGACATCGTCTTCTATTTCAGCGAAGGGAACAACGATGCGGTCATAATCACCAAAGTGTATCTCCGGGGAGAGCATGTCCGGCGTCAAACGCTCAACCCCCCGGTACTTCTGGATGGCGCTGTAGCTCTGGAAGGAAAACCACCCTCCCAGGGAAAAGCCGACCATGGGCCGCTCGACCGGGGAGTTGCTCCAGAAAGAGGTATATTTTTTGATCTTATCCTCAACGCTCAAGCCCATGAATTTCTTTTTCCTTCTCAGAAACCGTGGGGGCGATTCATGAATCGCCCCTGCAATTCTGACTATGCCCTTCCCCTGTTTTCCTCCTGACAGAGAATCGGGGATCAGAGGCGTCAGGAGATTTTCAGAAGCCCCTTCAGGGTATTCACCGCCGAGGCGGCATCCGCGGCGTAGCCGTCGGCTCCGATCTGTTTGGCGAATTCGTCGGTCACCGGGGCGCCCCCCACCATGGTCTTCACTTTCCCCTTGAGCCCCGCGGCCTGTAAAGCCTCTACAGTGGTCTTCATCTGCATCATGGTCGTGGTGAGGAGGGCCGACATCCCGATCACGTTGGCCTTGCTGTCCTTGGCCGCCTGGATGAACTTCTCCGGCGGGGCGTCGATGCCGATGTCGATCACTTCAAAGCCCGCGCCCTCGAGCATCATGCCCACCAGGTTCTTGCCGATGTCATGGAGGTCGCCCTTGACCGTTCCCAGGACGATCTTCGCAGCCGCCGCGGTATTGGACTTGGCCAGGATGGGTTTCAGGACCCCCAGGCCCGCGTGCATGGCCCGGGCGGCGATGAGCACCTCGGGGATATAGATCTCGTTGTTCTTGAAGAGCACCCCGATCCGGTCCATGGCCTTGATGAGGCCTTCCTTTAAAATCTTATCCGGTGAATCCCCGGCATCGAGGGCCTTCTGGGTCAGAGCCTTCACTTCGTCCATCTTCCCCGCCGACAGGGCCTGGTAATACTTTTCCTGATCAACCATTCTTCCTTTCCTCCTTTTGATTCGTTTATTTTCTCAAAATATCTTGCACTCGGCCGCCTCTCCGCTTCCCCGGGGGACGAGAGGGAG
>JACAEW010000227.1 GCA_013388675.1 Syntrophaceae bacterium
GAGCGAATGGGACAACTTTTAAAAAAATCTCCTAGAGGAGGACATCATGGCGAAGAAGAGACCTTTTGGGGAGAGGATTTTGAACTGTATCCCGTCGAGGAAAGTGGAGACGGATTGGCCCATCGAAAGCGCCATGGAAGCGGGTCTTCTCGCGGCCCGGCCGGCGGTTCCCTCTTCCAAGGATTTGCGGGAAGCCTGGTGGACCATCGGAGACCAAAAAAATACCGGTTCTTGCGTAGGGTGGGCCTCGGCGGATTCGGTCATCCGCTGGCATTTCGTCAAAAAAAACCGCCTGGCCAAAACCCAGAGGCTTTCCCCCCGGTTTATCTGGATGGCCTCCAAGGAGACGGATCAGTTTGTTACGCAGCCCACGACCTTCATCGAGGCCGAAGGAACGAGCCTCAAAGCCGCGCTGGATATTGCCAGGAAGTTCGGGACGGTACAGAATTCGGTTCTTCCCTTCGAGCCGATGAAATTGTATCCCGGCTCCTCCCAGACTTTCTATGCCCTGGCCGCCCGGCTGAAAATCGCCAGTTATTTTAACCTGGGGACGAATCCCGCAAATTGGCGGACCTGGCTGGCCAACAATGGCCCCATCCTGACAAGGCTGAATGTGGATGCGACCTGGGACAACGCGACCAGCACGAGCGGCAAGCTCGACGTTTACCAACCCGCCACAACCAGGGGGGGCCATGCCATCGCCCTCGTCGGTTACACCCCGGATCGATTTATCGTCCGAAATAGCTGGGGCACCGGGTGGGGAGACAAGGGATTCGGCTACGCCTCGATCGCCTACGCCCAGGCCGCATTCACGGAGGCTTATGGGGTTTCGGTCTAACGATCCATTTCAGCCCCGCCGGTTGAAAGGAGATTGCCCCCATTCCCACCGAAAAACTGTATCCTGGTCGGCGATCCGGAAAAGATCCCCTACCGATTTCAGTACCAGCTCGACGTGCAGTATGCCGTGGGGCGCATTCATTTCCGAACCCTGGAAAAGTACGCCCAATATGCCCGAAGCGTGGTGATGGCCGAGAAGGGCAAAGTGGTTCTTCCTCGCCGGGCAACCTTTTTCGGGGTGCAAAACCCGGATGACCGGGCGACGGAGCTCAGCGCCACGAAACTGGTTGCCGACTTGGCCGGGAGTCTGGCGAAGGATCAAGAGAATAAAGGCTGGAATATCGAGACGGTCGCTCCAAATGAGGCGATGAGGGATACATTGGCTCGGCTCATGGGGGGAGGCGAACCCCCCTCTCTTCTTTTCACGGCAAGCCACGGAATGGGTTTTCCCAACGGCGATCCACGCCAGCTTTCTCACCAGGGGGCTCTCCTTAGTTGGGACCCCGACCAACCCATCCCGGCGGGAACGCCCATCCCGGTCCCCGACCCCGACATGGCGCCCCTGGTTGCGGCCCGTCTGGCGGCCGAGACGATGATCGTGCCGGGACTCTTCGATCCGGAGCGGGTGGCCTTGATTCGGTCGCTCGTGCCCGTGGCGGCAGCGAACCCGTCCGCCCTCGACACGGTCCTGGCCCGCCTTCTCCTTGTGGAACGGCCGGCAGACCCCGAGATCCTTGGCAGATTAGCGGACCTTGCCCCGGTGCCGAAGGATGGGCCGGAGGAAAGTTTAAAAGGGGAGCTTACGGTCGTTCCGCCCTAAAAGGGGGATGAAAACCTGGCGCGGGCGGGATAGGCCGACCTCTTTCCTCTTACCCCTAGCCCCTTACCTAATCCCTATACATCGCCTCGATCTGATCCTTGAAGGTTTCGTTGATGAATTTTCGCTTCACCTTCATGGTAGGGGTCACTTCGCCGTCTTCCACAAAGAGCTTCTTAGAGAGGATGGTGAACCTCTTTATGGTTTCCACGTTGGCCAGGGTTTTGTTGACCGCGTCCACTTCTTTCTGGATCAGCTTGTAGATTTCCGGATGCTGGGTCAGGCTGGCGTAGGTGGTGTATTGAATCTTATTATCCTGCGCATATTTCACCACGTTGTCTTCGTCGATGACGATGATGGCCACGAGATATTTGCGCCGGTCCCCGATGACTACGGCATCATTGATGTAAGGGCTGAATTTAAGCTGGTTCTCTATGTTTTGGGGGGCGATGTTCTTGCCCCCGGCGGTGATGATCAGGTCTTTTTTCCGGTCGGTAATTTTGAGGAACCCCTCTTCGTCGAGCACCCCCACGTCCCCGGAGTGCATCCACCCGTCCGGCTCCAGAACTTCGGCCGTGGCCTGGGGGTTTTTGAAGTAACCTTTGAAGACATTCCCTCCCCGAAAACAGATCTCCCCGTCTTCGGCAATCTTCACCTCCACGCCCGGCAGCGCCTGTCCCACGGTCCCGATTTTAACCCGGTCCCCCTGGTTGGCGCAGGTGACGCCGGTGCCCTCGGTCATGCCGTACCCTTCCCGGAGGGGGATGCCGATGGCCTGGAAGAAGCGCAAAACGTCGGGAGAAATGGGGGCCGCCCCGGAGAAGGCCAGGCGGACCCGGTCGAAGCCGAGGCGCTCCTTCAGCTTGCGGAAGGTGAGAAAATGGGCCACGCCATAGGCGAGCCGGAGCAGGGCCGGGACGGGCTGATGGCTGGTGGTGAGGGCGGCGTATTTCCGCCCGATCTTCAGGCTGGTCTGGAAGATCAGCTTCTTGAGCCAGGTGGCGTCGGACATCATGATCATGATGCCGGAATAGTATTTCTCCCAGACCCGCGGCACTCCGTAGGCCACGGTGGGCGAGATTTCCCTCATGTTGTCGGTCACCGTGTCCGTGCTTTCGATGAAGTTGACCACGGCCCCGTACTTGATGTTCATGAAAATCGTGAAGAGCTGCTCGAAAATATGGCAGAGGGGCAGGAAGGAGAGGAACTCATCCTGGGCTTCGATGGGGTTGCCCTTGGCCATGGCCTGGGCCATCCAGGTTATATTCGAATGGGTCAGCATGGCCCCTTTGGGCGGCCCCGTGGTGCCCGAGGTGTAAATCAAGCGGGCCAGGTCATCCGGTTTGACCTCCTTCCACCGCTTTTCGAAGAGACCGGGCTCCTTCCGGTCGAGCTCCCGGCCGAGGGCCAAAAACTGGTCAAAGGTCATAACCATGGGGTCCTTGAATTGTTTTAAACCTTTCAGGTCCCAGACAATGATTTTTTCCAGCCGGGGTACGTTCGCCCGGAAGCGAAGGGCCTTGTCCAACTGCTCCTCGTTTTCCACAAAGTAAAAACGGGACTCGGAATGATCCACCACATACTGGCACTGCTCCCAGCTGTTGGTGGCGTAAACCCCGACCGTGATTCCTCCCGCGTGCATGGTCCCAAGGTCGATATAGACCCATTCGGGGGAGTTTTCCCCGATGACGGAAACACATTCCCCGGGTTTGAGCCCCAGGGCGAGAAGGGCCATGCATACTTCCCGCACCCGCCGGCCGTATTCTTTCCAGGAGACATCGTGCCAGATGCCCAGCTTCTTATAACGCAGGGCTACGGCGTCTCCGGACAGCCTGACCCGGGAATGGAACATTTCGGGGACGCTCTTCCCTTCGGCGACAGAGATAGGCTGCATATCTTTCCTCCAGAGAAAAAATTACGCCTGACTTTGCATCTTCGACCGTCGATCCGCCATTCCTTGCGGGCCGCTTCACTTCAGCGGCCCCTGAAAGGTGCGTTCTTTCGGACGAAAGGAGATGGTAAACCCCTCGAAGACAACCTGGATGAAGCCATGCATGCCCAGAGGAACCCGCTGTTCTTTGGGAAGCCGGTAATATTTCGTTACCCATTGACCAGCGTTGACGGTAAACCCCTTGGTGTCTAAATCGCGGAACACTTGGGGTTCCGTATAGGCGCGGACCGCTTTCACTCCCAAGGCTTTGGGACTGGCCCGTTCATTCTTGATTTTGACTTTCACCGAGCTGATTTGCATGGGGGTCTTCTTGGGGCTGCCGCTGCCATAGACCTGGAGCTCGAGGGTGAATTTGAAGGGACCTTCGGTAAAGACCTTTCTTTCGATGATGGTGAAGGCCCAAAGGCCGGGGCTGAAAACCATCGGCAAAAAGAAGGACAGTCCCAAGATAATGCACCCGGTTTTCAGGCGAGGATGGGAGAATGTCTCTCCTTGGAGTTTGAGCCTTGGGGGACGATTGGGTTCCTTCGGTCTTAGAATGTCGATGCCCCTTTGCAAAAATTCCTTCCTGGAAGCGAATAGCAGAAATTCCCGGATAAAGTCAAGCGAATTTTGAAACCGATTCGTTTCCGTTTGTCCCTTATTCGTTGCTGGCGATCGAATCCATTGCCTCGTTTGAAACAAGAAACGAGGACCGAGCAACCAGCAATGAACCCCCAGCTCCTTTACCCAAGCCCCAGGGGGAACAATCATGCGCCCTAACTCCTCCCGGAATGAATTGAAGCACTCTTAGGCACCCTTCAGGCACCTCATTTATCCTCATTCCCGTTTCGATACGAGAGTCCGGGCTGCTCGATGGTTACGATCGTGTCCGGGGGCACGTCCCGGGTGATCCAGGTGTTCCCGCCGATGACCGACCTGGCCCCGATGACCACCGGCCCCAGGATGGTGGCATTGGAGTAAATCGTGACATCGTCCTCCAGCGTGGGATGGCGTTTCCGGCCCCGGATGATGTTTCCTTGGCTGTCCTTGGGAAAACTGAGAGCCCCCAGGGTCACACCCTGGTAGACCTTCACCCGGTCGCCGATTTGGGTCGTCTCTCCGATGACCACGCCCGTTCCGTGGTCGATGAAGAAGTCTTTGCCGATGACGGCTCCGGGATGGATGTCGATTCCGGTGATCGAATGGGCGTACTCGGTCATGATCCGGGGCAAAAGGGGGACCCCCTGGACATGAAGCTCGTGGGCAATCCGATAGACGGTGATCGCCAAGATGCATGGGTAGCTGAAAATGATCTCGTCCAGAGTCTTGGCCGCCGGGTCTCCGTCATAGGCAGCTTGAACGTCGCCGGCCAGGAACTTGCGCAGTTGGGGAATTTTCTTCAGGAAGGCCAGTGCCTCGCCCTGGCCCCGGTCCAGGCACCGGGTGCAGAGGCTGTTGAGTCGGCGGCATTCATGCCGGATGGAGCGGGCGATCTGGGAAGCAAGTTTCTCGAAGACGCGGTTCACTCCGCTGCCGATCTGGTAGCCCAGGGAGTAGGTGTGAATCTCCTGCTTGCGGTAGTAGCCGGGGAACAGGAGGTCCCGGAGGTCCTCCAGGATTTCGATCACCGATTCCTTGGAGGGGATCAGGGCCGAGTTGAAATGGGAGATCGACCGCTCTTCCTGGATGCTTTGGATGATCTCTTCAACGACCTGGGGAAGCTGGCTGCGGTATCCTTCGACGAAGTCGATTTCAATCTCGCATCGATCGCCGGTCATAAGGGGTTTGATTTCGTCCATAAAAGAAATTTCCTTTTGGGGATGAGTTGATCGATTCGGTGCATCGCCCCGGGAGCGTTCCACGGGATTCAAGGTGGAGACGACCTTGCCGTACCCATCCTCTTGACCCATTGGCGCGAGGCCAAAAGGAGTAGAAAGAGAACCCCGGAAATGAGCACAATGGTCCCCGAAGGGGGCCAGTCGAGATAAAAAGCGGCGGTCAATCCAAAGGAGGCCGAGAGAACCCCCAGGGCCGCCGAGAGAGCCATGGCTGCTTTGAAATTGCGGGCCACTTGCAGGGCTGCGGCGGCGGGGATGACCAGGAGGGCGGAGATGAGAAGGATGCCCACGACCTTCATACCCACGACCACGGTCACGGCGGTTAGAACGGCCATCAGGCTGTCCAGACGTCCCACCCGGACGCCCGACGCCCTGGCCGACTCCGAATCGAAGGTGAGGAACAAAAACTCCTGGTAGAAAAATCCGACTGCAGCCAGCACGGCAAGGGCCAGAAGGAACACGACCCGCACCTCCCCCGGGTCGATGGCCAGGACGTTGCCGAAAAGGTAACCGAAGAGGTCCAGGTTGAAGCCGCCGGCCAGGCTGACGAGGAAAATTCCCAGGGCCATCCCCAGGCTGCTGATGATCCCGATGGCCGTATCCCCGTAAAGGCCGGCCCGCTCCTTTAGTTTCATGATTCCCAGGGCGGAGAATATGGCGACCCCCAGGGCGACCGTCAAGGGGGCCACATGGAGCACCAGGCCCAGGGCCACACCCCCGAAGGTCACGTGGGCCAGCCCGTGGCCGATCATCGCGTCCCTGCGCAGAACCAGAAACACTCCCAGGATGGCGCAGCTTAGGGAGACCCCCAACCCGGCGAGGAAAGCTCTTTGCATGAAGGTGTAAGAGAATAATTCTCCCATGGGAATGACTAGTGGCGGTGGCAGACCAGGTGATGCTCGCCTTGAAGGAGCTCCTGGACGATGGAAGAACTGCAAAAATCCTCGTGGCTTCCGTGGAAAAACAGCCGCTGGTTGAGGCAGGCTACCTTGTTGACGTGTTTGGTGATTACCCCGATGTCATGGGTGATGAGGACGATGGTCAGGCCCTCCTTTTGGTTGAGGACGGCGAGCATATCGTAAAAGCGGCCCTGCGTCTCCGCGTCCACCCCGGCCGTCGGCTCGTCGAGAAAAAGGACCTTGGGGCCGTTCACGATCGCCCGGGCGATGAAGGCGCGCTGCTGCTGGCCCCCGGAGAGCTCTCCGATGCGCCGGTCCTTCAGGCCCTTCAGGTCCACCAGCTCCAGGGCCCGATCGATGGAGGCTTCGTCCCGGCGGTTCAAAAAACGGGGGAAACGCTTCCGGGAAAGCAGCCCCATGGCCACCACCTCCCGCACGGAGGCCGGGAAATGAGGGTCCTTGTGGGTAGCCTTCTGGGGCACGTAACCGATGCGCTCCCATTGGGAGAATCGGCTCATCTCTTCCCCCATGAACACGACCCGCCCCTGGGCGGGTTTCAGAATTCCCAGGATGATCCGGATCAAAGTGGTCTTTCCCGATCCGTTGGGGCCGATGAGGGCCAAGAAATCCCCCGGGAATACGGCAAAGGAAACGTCCTTCAGAACCTGCAGGCCGTTGTACCGGAAGGAAATGTTTTCCACCAGGAGAAGGGGAGAATTCGAGCTCACCATTCGGCCTTTTCCCGAAAAAGCTCCATAATTTAATGATATCCTAACGTTTTGGGAGGAGAGTTTCAAGGAAATTCTCCCCTCCCGTTTCCTGGGGGGTCGCGAAAAACGGGTCTGTCGGGGAAGGGGGGGGATGAAAAGGGACGGAAAGACATGGACAGGGGAAAGAATCTTCTATAGAATAGTGACGATCGTCTCTTGAGCGGGTTCGCCCCCTTGGGAGATATTTTTTTTGCTGGAGAAAAACGAAACGGGTCGGGCATGCTTGCTTGGTTGGAATCGCTGGATACAGGGCTTTTTGAGGTCATCAATCGCGGCGGGCAGAATGCGTTTTTCGACTGGTTCATGCCCTTCATGACCGACCTGAAAAATTTTGCTTACATCCTGCCCCTGGTTGGCATCCTGATCCTGTGGCGGGAAAGAAAAGCGGGATTGGTCTTCCTGGTATTTATCGGCCTCACGCTGGCCATCACCGATCCCTTTTCCAGCCGTTTTCTCAAGGAATGGGTCGGAAGGATTCGCCCCTGCCAGGTTCTCTCCGGGGTTCGGCTTTTGACCGATTGCAACACCTCGTACTCTTTCCCCTCCTCCCATGCGGTGAACATCTTTGCGGCCGCTTATTTTTTGGCGCAGCCTTTCAAAAAACTGGCCCCCATTTTGTTCGGGATTGCGGCCATCGTGGGGTATTCCCGCATCTATATCGGGATCCATTATCCCCTGGATGTCATCGGCGGGGCGGCCATCGGCCTCCTCATCGCATGGCCCATTCGCCGACTGAAAGACGAGGTCATGAGGCGGCTTCATATATCACCTCTGCTTAACACCAAATCCCATGTACCGGATAACGAACAGAAATAAGATTGGGACGCAGATGAACGCAGATTGTCAGGATTTCAAAAAGAAGGACACCCGAAGAA
>JACAEW010000095.1 GCA_013388675.1 Syntrophaceae bacterium
AGCCCCCTTTTGATAAAGGGGGGCAGGGGGGATTTTCGGCAGGGCCGGGATCGTAAAGAAAATCCCGGCTGCGGGGCGAGACTCTGGCCATGGACGAATGATTCCCTAAAATTCATGGATCACGTACTTTTCGAACAAAGCCGAATTTTGAATCTTCGAATTTGTTTCAAATTTCGTGCTTCGTATTTCAAAATTATCCTTAAATCGTCACCGGCCTGTATTCCCCGAAGACCTCTCTTAGCACATCGCACATCTCTTGTAAAGTGACGTAGGCCTTGGCGCATTCGAGGAAATGGGGAATGAGGTTCACTTCTTCCTTCTGCGCCGCCGCCCTGAGTTCCTTGAGCAAACGGGGGACCTCCTTCGAATCCCTCTTGGCCTTGACTTCCTTCAAATTGGCGATCTGATTCCGTTCCGCCTCGTCGCGGCGTTGGGGGTCATAGGGGTGGGGGACCAGCCGGTTGGTGGTCACTTCCAGTTCGCTCTCCCCCAGGTAACAATTGACCCCCACGATCAGCTCCTTCCCTTCTTCCAGCCTTTTCTGGCGCTCGTAGGCGCTCTTGGCCACCTCTCGCTGAAGGTACCCGCTCTCAATGGCCGGCACGGCGCCGCCCATTTTTTCAATCTTTTCGAACTCGGTCCAGGCTGCGTTTTCGATTTCGGTGGTCAGCGATTCGACGTAATAGGACCCTGCCAGTGGGTCCACAACATCCACCAGCCGGGCCTCATGCTGGAGGATGCGGGCGGCGTCTTCGCTGAGTTGGATCGCTTCGAGGCTCCATCCCAGACCCAGAGGCTCATCGAAGGGTGGGTAGCAGCCGGGAGGACCGCCCGCCAGGGCTGCGGCAATTCCGCCGACGACCGAGCGGGTCAAATTATTCAAGGGGCGCTGGACGGTACAGTTGAAGTTTCCGGGAAAGACGGTCAGGGGAACGCGAAGGGTCATGGACCTTTCATTCTTGGCCCCGAATTTTTCCTTCAGCAGCTTAGCCCACATCCTCCGGGCCGCCCGGTGGAAGGCGACCTCCTTGAAAAATTCCATGCTTCCGCCGAAGGCGTTAAAGCTGAAGCGGGGGGCGAAGGAATCCACCGAGAGTCCGGCGTTTATCCCCTCCTGCAAATAGGCCGCGCCGATGGCCATGCTGAAGGCCAGGTCCTGTTCCCGGGTGGCCCCCGCTTCGCGGATGTGATACCCCCCACAACTGGTAATATTCACGTTGGGAAGATGCTTGGTAAAAAATACCAGGCTGTCGCGGAACATCCTCATGGAAGGACGGGGCGGAAAAATATAGGTCCCCCGGGCAACAAACTCTTTCAGGATGTCGTTCTGCGGTGTGGCCCGCAGCTTGTCCCAGGGAATGCCCCGTTTTTCGGCCAGGGCCATGTACATGGCCATTATGATGTTCGCCGGGGCGTTGATGGTAAAGTTGGAAGCCGTCCGGTCGATGTCATTCTCGCCGGCGAAGGCCTCGAAGATGACCTCCATATCGCGCAGGGTATCGACGGCTACGCCCACCCGTCCCACTTCCCCGCTGGCCACCGGGCTGTCCGAATCGTAGCCGCACTGGGTGGGCAGATCGAAGGCGATGTTGGGTCCGGTTCGCGAACCCAGCTTCTTCATGTGCAGGTAATAATCCCGGGTGTCCTCGGGCGCCCCGTAACCCGAATAGCGCCCGGCCCTCACCAGGCCCTTGGCCTGGGCGATTCCTCCCGAGCCCCGTTCCCCGGTAAGATAGGGAAATGTCGGATAGGTTCCGGCAGTAAAAGGGTATTGACCCGGAAACCCGACCTGATCCAAGAAATCGAACCCTTCTCCCAGGTCAGAGGGTGAGTAGAACCGGGTGGGAGATTCCTTCAGCTTGAACCTGTCAAGGGCGGGTTTTAAGGTTTTTTCCTCCCATCGTTTTTTCTCCTGCTCGATTTTTTCCGGGTCGTCCTTCATCTAAAACCTCCCTCTTCGATGGAAATCGGGGTCTTCCGATGGACCCAAAGGGAAATCCCCCAATCGGAGAAAGTTCAGGGGCTAATAAGGGGGAACCCGGGGAATCCCCGGGAGAAGACCTTTCCTTTTTGGGTTCCATCCGCATTCATTTTCAGGCTGGAAATCACCTGGCGCCCATGATGAGATTGGGCAAAAACAGGGTATAAGGCGGCCAATAGGTGATGAGGAGCAATTGGAAAATCGTTATGAAGATATACGGAGTCACCCCTTTAATCGTCTCGGCCAGGGGGGCCTTTCCCACGCCGGAAATTACATAGAGGTTCAATCCTACAGGAGGGGTGATTAATGCCACCTCCATGTTCAGGGTCATAACGATGCCGAAATGGATTAGATTGATGTCCAAAGCTTTCAGAACCGGAAGGATGATGGGCAGGGTGATCAGGAGGATGGAGACGACCTCCAGGAGACATCCCAGGAGCAGCAAGGCCATATTGACCGCCAACAGGAAAGCGAAAGCGCTCAGGTTCAAATCCTTGGCGACCTGCACGAGCCGCGCCGGCAGCCCTGCCTCGGTCAGCCAGTTCCCGATGGTGATGGCCGTGGAGATGATGAACATGATCATTCCCGCCGACTTCATGGCCTCGGCAGTCAGGGGAATCACCCGGCTAACCCCTACTTCGCGGTAAATAAAAAGGCTGATGAAAATGGCCGCCACGGCTCCCAGGGCCGCCGCTTCGGTTACGGTCACAAATCCGGAATAGATGCCCCCCAGGATGATGACCGGCATGCAAAACGCGGGGATGGCCTTATACGTCGTTCGAATCGTTTCTCCCCAACCGGCTTTGGGTGCCCCGCCGATATTTTTCCGCTTGGCATCGAAGCGGATCCAGATCATGTAGAAGGCCCCCTGCATAATCCCCGGCAGGATCCCAGCCATGAATAACCGGGGAATGGATTCGTCGGCCATGATGCCGTAGATAATCATGGCGATGCTGGGGGGGATCATGATGGCGATGGTGCCGGAAGCGGACACGACGCCGAGGGCGAAGGGCCGGGGATAGCCGTGTTCGAGCATGGCCGGAACGACGATGACCCCGATGGCCAGGGCCGTGGCCACGCTGGACCCGCACAGGGCCCCGAAGATCATGCAGGAAACGACCGTGACCATGGCCAGCCCGCCCCACCAGTGGCGAACCCAGCAATTGGCGGCGTTGATGAGATACCGCGAGGTCCCCCCCTGGACCATGAACTGAGCGGCGATGACGAAAAAAGGAATGGCCATGAGGGGAAAGGTATCCAGGGCGTTATACATGACTTCGGGGACCATCTGCAGAGGGGCCGGCGAAAAAAAGGCGATCATGAGGAAAGCCGTGACCCCCAGCACGAAGGCGATGGGAAGCCCCAGGCAGAGGAGTCCCAAAAAGACCAGGAAAAGGAAAAGGACGGTCATCGATGGCCCCCATCCCGGCTCAGTTCATGGGTTTCCAGGATTTCGGACTGCCGGAAAGAGAAGATCAGCCGGTACACCCGGATGGCGTACCGCAGGGCCACCAGCGTGCACCCCGCAGCGACGGAAAGGTAGGGAATCCAGACCGGAAAACGCAGGGCGGTGAGGGATCGCTCGTCATTCAGATAGGCCGCCGAAACGATTTTGAAGCCCAGGACGCCCACCGCGACGCAGAAGGCAAGGGCCACGAGGCCGTTGAAGACCGCCAGATACCTGCGCGTCTTCATGGAAAACCGTTCCACCACCAAGGTGGCCGATACATGCCCCTTTTCCTCCGCCAGGATGCTGGCGGTGATGAAGACCGCCCATATGATCAGGTAGACGACCACCTCCTCGGCCCAGTCCGGGGGATTCCGGAGAAGATAGCGGGCAATGACTGCCCAGAAGGCAAGCATGGTAGCGGAAAAAGCAAGAACCCCCACGATGAATTTTTCCACCCGGGTCCATCCCTTTTCCCACTTGGTCATGAATCATCCTCCGGTATCCAAAGGAACGGCGGGGGAGGCCTCCCCCGCGCTGATTTTCAGTCCCTTCGCTTACATCCCGAGGGCTTTTTTAGCCAGCTGGACCAACTCCGGGTCGTGCTTGAGGTCGGTAGACATTTTCTCCTGGACGGGCATAATGTGCTTCCGCATCCGGGCCATCTCCTCGTCGTTTGGGTCAAAGATCTCGACCCCCTTCCCCTCCATGAACTTCCGTGCATCCGCCTGCTCTTTGCGGGCGATCTGACGTTGTTTGGTCACCGTCTCATCCCAGACCTGAAGGAAGGTCTTCTGCAGGTCCGGGGGCAGGGTGTTCCAGAATTTCAGGTTGACCATGGGGACGTAATAACCCGACCAGTTTCGGGTGTTGATCCCGTACTTGATGCCGGCTTCGTAGAGCTTGGCGCTCTCCACGCTTTTGGTGGTGGAACAGACGCCGTCCACCGTCCCCTGTACCAGAGCCATGGGAACGTCGGGCCAGGCGATGAAAACGGCGCTGGCCCCCAGGGCGTTGAGCCGTCCTTCCGGAGTGGAGCCCCCGGAGTGGCGTATCTTCAGACCCTTGAAATCTTCCAATTTCGTTAGTTTTTTCGTCCGGGTCCAAGTTTGGTCATACCCCAATTCAAACCACCGGCCAAGCGCCTTAACCCCCACCTTCTTCTCCAAGGACTGGTTTACCGCTTTCCCTACCGCCCCGTCGACTAGGTCCTCGGTGATTTTGGCAGGCTGCCCAAAAAACATGGGGAGCATGGTAATGCTGGTATTGGTATCGAACCCCTCCAGCACCCAGTTCCCGGGAACGGCCATCTCTACGGTCCCGGTCCGCAAGGCTTTGGTTACGTGGGCGTCCTTGTAGAGCTGGGCGCTGTGGTAGTATTTGGGTTTCAGCTTTCCTCCGGACTTTTTCTCCAGCTCCTCGATGAAGATAACCAACCCCATGTTCCGGGGGTGGTTGGGGACCGTGTCCACAGAAATCTTGAATTCGAACACCTCCGCCGCCCGCCCCGTACCCGGGCTCATCCATGCGCCGAGCGCGATCACCACGGCCGCAACTGTCAAAATTCCCCATACCCCTCTCATGTTCTTCCCCTCCTTGCATTGATGATGATCAAACCCCATTCCCCCTCTCCGGGACTTCCCTCGAGAAAGCGAATCGGCCGGATTGTTCTTGGTGCGGCTATTTTTCCAATTCGGTCAATCCCTGTCAAGCTATTTTTAAGCCTGCTCCTTCCTTTCCCGGCACCCCCTTTTTGCAGGAGAAGGCTTCCCCCCGCGGATTTCTTAGGCCTGACCACTGAATGTTGAAAGCGGACCGTTTTTTTAGTGTTTCTTCGACTCGCACAGTTCCAGAAGCACCCCGTGCGTACCTTTGGGATGAAGAAAGGCGATCTTGGAGTCGTGCGCCCCCCGCCTGGGTTTTTGGTCGATCAAAGTAACGCCCTTGGCCTTCAGCTCCTCCAGGGCGCTTTCGATATTGTCCACCTCCAGGGCGATATGGTGGATTCCCTCACCTCTCTTCTCGATATGGCGGGCGATCGCCCCGTCGGGCTGTACCGATTCCAGGAGTTCAATGGCCGTATCCCCCAAAGGGATGAACGAAACCTTGTTGTCCCGCGAAACCTCCCGCCCGGTAATGGGCAAACCCAGAACCTCCGAATAGAGTTTCTCCACCTCTTCGACATTTTTCACGGCCACCCCGATATGGGCGATTTTAAGGATCACTTCTTCCTCCTTTCATCCTCCTCGCTTCCCCGGCCGGGAAGACCCGCCCGGTCGCCCCTAAAGAGAAAAGACGGTAGGGATTTGGTTAGATGTATCAATTTAGCCTTTTGAAATCGCCTCAATAAAATCCCCCCCGCCCTCCCCTTTTCAAAGGGGGGAACGGGGGATTTTTGCGGATCCCTTGGTCAAAAGGTACATGGGGAGAAATAGGGCGGCTTCTTTCAAAAAGCAATTTGTAACGGTTCGATTCATTTGACCAGCCGCTGGATCAATTCATCGGCCCTGTTCACCCACTCCAGTTCGTAGACCTTCTCAATAATCTTTTCGGTCTGGACTCGATCCAGCGTGTTCAGGGAAAGGCGGCGAAATTTATCTTTGATCTCCTCGTCGGTCATGGGATTCTGCGGGTGACCCTTCGGGTAGATCGATCCGCCCGTAAATCGCTTCCCGTCCTTGGTCCTGATTTCCATTTCCGCCGCAAGGGTACCCGGGTATTTCTGGTTGAACCCCGGGTCTGATTCCAGAGTCACCTTTTTCATGAAATCCTGGATGCGGGGCTCAAAGATCTTTTCCTTCTGGAATTGATCCATGGAGATATAGCCATCGGCGGCCGCCCGACTCACGCAATAGGGGATGCTCAGACGAGCGGACAAGGGTGAATCCGGGGCGTAGTTCATCCCCTGCCCGGGCGCGGTGGGGGTTACGCGAAAGTGAATGGCATCCACGTCTTCGAGACGCAGGTTCTTTTCCTTCATGAGGGTTATCGTTCCCTGGATGGGCGTATGGCTGCAGAGAATGGTGGGAAAGGCCTTCAAGCTATCCTGCAGGACCTCGTACGAGGTCCCCAGGTTTTCTGTCAGGTGCCTCATGGCGGGTTCTTCCGCATAGGCCCGGCAGAAACCCGATTTGTACTCCAGCAGGCCCTTGGGCCCTGTGGCTCCTCTAGCGACAACCTGAGCGGACAGGATTCCTTTCCAGGCGCTGAAACCCGGATGGAGGCTCTTGGAGAAGTCCCCGAAGTCGATGCAATAGCGCATGCCCGAAGCCCCGTCCGCGGCAAGGCTGATGGCCTGCTCCATCCGGTCCGCGCCGAAGGCCATCAGTTTCCCGGCCACCACCGCAGTAGCAATGGTTCCCAGGGTTCCTGTGGGATGCCAGTATCTATAATGGGAGGGCATGACGGCTTTGCCGATCCGCCCCGCGACCTCGTAAGCCATGATCATGGCCGTTAGAATGGACCGGCCGTCCGCTCCGACTTTTTCCCCCACGGCCAAAGCAGAGGAAACGACAGAGGCTCCCAGATGGGCGATGGACCCCAGATGGGTGTCGTCAAAATCGATGGTGTGGACGAGGGTTCCGTTGACCAAGGCCGCCTGGGGACAGGAAGTTTTAAATCCGTCGGCCCAGACCGTGGATTCCGGGTTTCCTCCCATGTCTTTTACCGGGTCGCAAATCCAGTGGAATTCATGGCGTGCCAGGGTGTACCCCGCGATGGCGCAACCCAGCGTGTCCAGGATAATCCCCTTGGCCTTCTGGACCACCTCTTTGGGCAACGCGGAGAAAGATGTCTTGCTCACATACTCAGCCAGGTCTTGTGTCGCACCCATATTTTTCTCCTTGACTCAAACACTTTTCCATCCCGCAATCCGCAATCCGAATTCCGCATTTTGATTAGGCGAGCTCCTTCAGCCTTTTTTCTATCGCTTCAAAGGTCTCCCGGGCGAAACGCCGGGCCTGGCCGGCAAGAAAAGATCTTTGCAGGAAACCCCTGTCTTCCATGGTAGCCCGGCAGGCCACCGAGGTTTTGCCATTTTCTGCCGGCGTCATGGCCAGGGTTACCTTCTGGTCGGCTTTGACCAGTCCCGCCAACCCTTCGAGAAGGAGCCTCACGGAAAAGGATTCGGGAGGGGAAATGTCCACCATCTCTCCCCTCAGCTTGAGAATCCATTCGAATCCCATCATCTTCACCCGGAGCAGGGACCGGAAATTGTTTTCGTCCAGGATCTCCATGCTTTCCATTCCCGGAAGGACGCTGAAGATGACCTTTCCGATCAACCGCCAGACCCGCTCCGGGGCTGCATTCACGATGAATTGTCTTTCAGCCAGAACCCCGCCTGCCATGGATATCTCAGGACCAGGGTTTCTCCGCAGCGGCATTTTTTCCCGCGATGCGTCCGAAGACCAGGGCCTCCCCGATATTGCAGGCCCCCTGGTAGAGGAAACCCCAGATCGATCCGAGCTCTCCGGCGGCGTAGAGCCTGGGGATAGGCTTTCCGTCGGGGTCGAGGATGCGGGCTTCCTTGTCCCTCCGGGGGCCTCCCTGGGTATTGATCAGCGATGGCCAGAGCTGAATGGCGTAAAAGGGCGCCTCCAGAGGGCGCAGGTCTTCCCTGGGCCGGCCGAAATCCTCATCCTTCCCTGACTTACAGAGCTGATTGTAGCGAGCCAAGGTCTTCTCCAAAACCTTCGGGTCCACGGATATTTTGGACGCCAGCTCGCCCACCGTTTTCCCCTGTTGGATCCAACCTTTGGCAATTTCCGCGGAGTTGTCCAGGCTCCAATTATAGAGGTCCCGGTTGTAGCCGGCGGTTCCCCGACTCAGGGGGCCCCTTTTCCTCGTCTGTTCGTCGAAAATCGCCCAAAGAGGGACGCGCGGATACTCCATCTTTTCCATGTCGAAGTGGGATAGTTCCCGGTAATATTCATGGATTTCGATGCCGGCCTCATTGACGAACCTCCGGCCGTACTTGTCCACGAAGAAAAAGCCTTCACTCAAGAATGCGACCCAGAAGGAGGCTTCGAACTCGGGCGCTTTGAAGCCGATCAAGCAAGCCAGACGGGTCATGTGCCATAGGTCGGCGCCGATCTTCTGGGCCATGCGGATCCCGTCCCCCGTGTTTGCGGGGGTGCCCAGGAAGGAGAGCGGTTTGACCGGCAGATAATCCCATTTCAACCAGGGGTCATTCTCGTATCCGCCGCAGGTCAGGATGACTCCCCGCCGGGCTTTGATGGCTATTGCCTTGCCTTCCCTCTCCGCAATTACTCCGACGATTTCTCCCCGCTCGTTGGGAACGAGTTCCCGGGCGGGAGTCGAGGTCAGAACCTGGATTCCCCGCTTGGCCACCAGGCCGGATAGGAATTTCCAAAGGCGTTGGGATGGCTTACCCTCCTCCGGGGTCCCTTTAATATTATATTTTACTACATTCTCCGCCCCCTTTACGTGGGGGAACCCGGCTCCGGCAATCATGGTCGGGTAGGCTACTTCCAGTGGCCGAAAAACCTGGATGTCGGCCCCCATCTGGCGGATCCAATCCCCGTTCTGCAACGCTTCGTTTACAAAAGCTTCCAGGATTTCCCGGTCTGTGGTTTTAAAAGAAAGGGTATCCAGGTACTCCAGGAATTCTTTTCCCTTGGGGACAATGATGTTGCCGCCGCAGATGGAGGAATTTCCTCCCCCTTTGGCCATCTTCTCCAAGATCAAGACCCGGGCCCCCTGGTCATGGGCGGTTACGGCCGCTGCCGTTCCCGCCGAACCCCAGCCGACGACCACAACGTCGTATTCCATGTCCCATTTTTCAGGCACGATCCCTTTCATCCCTTCCCCCTTTGTTTAGGGATTCCCAAATAAGTCTTCGAAAAAGCGCTGCGCCCAAATCCGAAATAAATCCAAATGAAGAAATATTCGGCTTTGTTCGAAAAGTGCTTGATTCATCGCCCGGGCGTTCAAAAAAAGAAAGCTTGAAATGGGGCGAGAAATCTTGTTTGGTCAAACCCTCTCTGAAATCC
>JACAEW010000228.1 GCA_013388675.1 Syntrophaceae bacterium
AGGCACCGGTCCCCGAACCCTTCGCCTCAAACGAAATCCCAGCTTAAACTGCGACAACCCCATTCATTTCCGACGCGACCCGATGGAAGAACCGCTGCCTCAGGATGTCCTGCCCCGGGCGGGATGCCGCCCTGGGCCCGGCCGACTCTCTTCCGGCAGGGGTAGACCCGGGAAGCTCAAAATCTTCCTCAAGCACCCACTCGATTGGGAGAAGACCCCAAGTTTTTATCTTTTGTTGGCCATGAGCTATGTCCGGCGGTTCGCTATCCCTTCGCTACGAAAAAGGATCGGGCAAATGTCCTTGGCCTCCTCCCGGTCATGGTCCAATTGAAGAGATCCTGGGCAAGTGAGAAAAGGCAGGATGAAACGATGGTCCGGACACAGCGCTCTTTCCGATCCTTACCCTTTGAAAGGCTGTCTTTTTTCGTATTCAGCGGCAGCGGCCTCGACCGTGGTGAACACAACCCCGCTATCCTTTAGCTTTCGAATCAACTTTTCCAGGATCAGCATACGCCCTCCTCGTCCGATCACGTACGGATGGAAGGTGTAGATGATCACGCCCCAGTTCAATTTCTTTTTCATAAAGTTGAAATCGTTGATCCAATCGTCGAGCACCAGGTTGGCGTTCATCAACCCTTGCAGAACCCATTCCTTGGTCCGGATGAATTCAAAATGAGGGTGATCGTCCAGGGTCCAGCTGACCGGCATCTCAATCAGCCGGGTGGTCTTGCCAAACACCGCCGGCTGATCGAGGGTGAACACATCCCCTTGCCGCACCCGGTAGGGCGTGAAATCGGTCCCCATCATGCTGCTATCGTAAATGAACCCATGCTTCAGCAAGAGTTCCACCGAATGGGGCGAAAGGTCCCAGGCCGGCGAGCGATAGCCTCGCGCGTAGCGCCCCGTAAGTTTTTTGATCTGCTCATTGGCGCGGACCAGCCCCTCCTCTTCCTCCCGGCGGCTGAGCAGGGCCGGGGGCACATGGGTCCAGCCGTGGTGGCCGATTTCGTGGCCAGACTCGTACACCTGTTTGCATCGATCGGGATAAGTCTCAAGGGTGTGCCCGGGGATATACCAGGAACTGAGGATCCGGTATTTTTTCAGCAGCTCGAGGATCCGCGGCGCGGCCACATCAGCCCCGAATTCCCCACGGGACACCGGAGTAGCGGAAGTCATCCCCCGGGCGATGAAACCGGACAGGGCATCAAAATCAAAAGTCAGGCAAACCAGGTGTCTTTTCATTTTGGTCTCCTTTTCATAACCCGACCTCGAGGGCGGCAGCCCGAATTTGCTGGGATGGAAAAATGATTCCTTCTCCTCTGTCTGATGACTGACAGTTCTTCGAGAAGCCGGAGGCCGCAAATTGATTCGCCAATAAAGAAAGAAGGTCTCACCCACAAAAAAAACCCTAAAAATAGCCGGCTATCGGGTGCCCGCAATAACCGCAGCAGGATCCGTCTAAATGATACTGAACGACCCGGTAATTCAACCGCTCGATAAGAAGCTGGCCGCAGGCCGGGCAGAGGGTGTTCTCGGCAGGATGGCCGGGGACGTTTCCTAGGTAAACATATTTTAAACCGGCCTCCAGACCCATCTCCCTGGCTTGTTCCAGTTTGACGATCGGGGTGGAGCGAAGATGAGCAAGCCTAAAGCAGGGCATAAATCGGGTTACATGCCAGGGGGTCTCTCGGCCCAGGCAATCACAGATCCATCTGGCCATCTCTTTTAACTCCGCGCTCTGGTCGTTGATTCCCGGTATGAGGTTGGTGATGATCTCCAGATGCATGGCCCAGAAATGTTTGGCCCGCTCCAAAATTTTCAGGATCCCCCCGAATCTATCAATCTTGGCGATTCGCTGGTAGGTTTCGTCCGAAAACCCCTTCAGGTCGGCGCGAAAGGCATTCAAGTAGGGACCTATGAGGTCCAGCGCCTCGACGGTCAGATAAGCATTGGTCACGTAGTTGGTGAGAAGCCCGGCCTCCCGGGCCATCCGGGCCGAATCCAACGTATACTCGAACCACAGGGTCGGCTCGTTGTAGGTCCAGGAAATCCCTTTGCAACCGCCCTCCCGTGCAAGCCGGACCGCCTCCTCCGGGGGCATGACCCGCAAGGAGGGAAGCCCTTTTTCCACATCCGCATGGGCAATCTCCCAGTTCTGGCATCCAGGGCATAAGAAGTTGCAGCCCAGGCTTCCCAGGGATAGCCACTGACTGCCCGGATAAAAATGAAAAAGCGGCTTGATTTCGGCCGGGGATATTCTCATCGAGGAAACCCGGCCATACAGGAGGGAGAAAAGCTCTCCGTCCAGGTTCTTCCGCGCTCCGCAGTAACCGCTCTTGCCGGGCACGATCTTACACCGCCGCTGGCACAAACCGCATTGAACCCCATGATCGCCCAAAGGGTCGGAAAGAAAGGCAGGGTGCATGTGAATCTACCTGTTCTCTCAGCTTTTCATCTTTTCCAGACCATCCCAGGCCCCTACCTTCTTCAATGCCTCCCGCCACCTGATATCTCCCGCAAACGCTTCGCGGCCCATTGCGCCTCCGGGCCGAAGCCCGCCTGACGGTAAAATTTCAGCAACCGCTCATACCGAAGGACAATATCGAACCCGATACTGGAATGGAGTTTGCGCAGGCAAACCGGGCAGAGGAATTGCGGCCGGGAATCGCTCTCCTGAAGATGGTTGGACCCGTTCATGACGCAGCGAAAATAGATGCAATGGGCCAGGGAAAACATGTGGCCTGTCTCATGAACCAAAACTTTACAGCTTCTTTTCAATAAAATCCCCCGGTCCTTTCCTCCCCGCCCCTCCCCATAAAAAGCCGGGTCGTAACGGGCAAAGCTGAACACTCCCACCCGCTCTCTTAGAGAGGCCTGGCCGAAAACGAAATTCCACGCAGGGTCCGGGTAGAGGTCTTCCATGGTGATGGCCAGGAGGCAGAAAGCATCCCCGGGAAGCAAGGACTTCAGATAATTCAGGACATCTGTGCTCAGGATTTGCCGTTTCCGGGTGAACGGGTTGATTCGGGTGGTAAACCGGGGATCGCTTCCGGTTTGCGGTTTCATGACCTGCGTTCCCATCCCGAAGAAGGCTTCGGCATATTCCTTCAGAAAGTCTACCGGGGGGCTTTTATCCAGGGGGAAATTACCCAAAGGATAGAGGTAAACTCTGTTACGGGGGTGATCCGGCCGATTCGGCCTGGAACGGATGAATTCTTCGAAACTCTGTCCGGGCTCGGGGTGGGCCGCCAGCCAGTCCCCGGTCCTGGGAGCAGGAATGGGCTCAAAATCGGTCCCGGGGTCCAGGGCCAGACGAAGGATTGCAGGCAGCCCAGCCGTGGGTCCAATGGCCTCGAGCCTCTCTTCGGGTCCGGGTGGCTGAAAAGCCATCGCCTGGTCTCCCCAATAGGTAATCGCAATGAAGAGAAATGCTATAGAGAAAAAGCAAGAATAATAAAGTTTCGGCAACCCCAATGCCTTTACCAGAAGGACATTTTTCTTCCAAAGATTTTACCGGTCTTCGACATAATAGACCAGGCGCCAGTTCGGATCATAGATTCGATCGCCGTCTATCCAGTAAAGCAGGGACCAGTCTTCGGAATAGACCCGGTCGCCATCGATTCTGGCTACCAGCCTCCAGCTGGTATCGTACAGCCTATTTCCTTCCAAATGGTAAGCCAGGGACCAGGATGGCGCATAGACCCTGTCTTTCTCAACGTAATAGGCGATGCGCCAGCTTGTGTCATAAACCGTCTTCTTCCCATAATCAGTCCCCACGGATGCGCCCGAGCCATCAGTATCGGTGGACCCTCCGCAGGATACTACAAGCAGGAAGAAGGCCAGGAAGGCTGGAAATCTCTTTCGGGCTGACTGCAGCCTGCCGTTCAAGGAAAGCGCACCGCGATCTCGACCTTTGGGCCGCGCCACCTCCATGGAAACCCACCGCTCCATGCCCTTGCTCTGCATAAGGATAATTTCCGCCTGGAGGGGCAGAGCCAGTGGAGAGCTTAAGACTTCGGCCAGCTTTTCAGCCAGGTCCTCAAGATCATTTTCTCGGGGACAGGTTTCGGGGGCATAGATATTTCAGATGGAGTTACAGAATTCTTTATTTTCACCAGTTAGAAAGCAATGCCGGCAACAACGTTCCGGGTCTAATAACGTTTTTCAAGGGTGTTCTTGTGCCAAACCCAATACCTAGCCAGGTCCGACCCGAATGCGACGGGACACGGTGAATAGAGGAATCAAAGGAAGGTAGCAAACGGATCATGCAACGATAACGGATACTTCACCACGGGGGTTGCGTGTGGACTTGACGGTGATCTGAACGTCCTGGCCCAAGGCTACGAGAAAGCTCATCAACCGTTCAACGGAGAAAGCCCCCGATTGGCCACGAATTAGACTCGAGACGTGCGGCTGCTTGATACCCAAAACCTCCCCTTCCTGGGCCTGGGTGAGGCAGGCAACCGCTTCTAGTTTCTAATGGACCCTTCTCTCTTGAGGATTAAGAAGGTCTCTTCATAAATCTTTTGGCGGGGGCCGAGGGCCCCAATTTCCACATGCTTTCTGGAAATCCGATAAATGATCCGAAAATTTCCTACCCGAAAGCTATGCAACGCGGCTAATTCTTCTTTTAAGGCTTTTCCCTTTCGAGGGTCCGAGAGAATCATATCCA
>JACAEW010000229.1 GCA_013388675.1 Syntrophaceae bacterium
CTCCAGCACCTTTCCGATGACCCGGTTCGTGAACCCGTAGAAGACGGCGTTGGTCTTGGGAACGGGCCGGTCAAAGTAGGGAATATCGGTCTGGTCCACGGAGGGAACGTACTGGTAGGTGATCTCCGGCCGGAACACATGCTTCACCCTGGGTACATTCTTCATTCCCGTGTCGAAGACCCGGTAAAAATCCGCCGCCACCCCGGTCTGGAAATTCCACAGATGCCGGCTGCGGGAATCCTCTCCCTCGCTGACCCCCACGTACCACGTTTCCCTTCCGCCCAGCTCGGTGTTGAACTCCAGCCCGCCGAACTTCAGCGGCAAGGAAACACGGGGATAGATGTCCACCCGATGGCCCGTCGCTCCCTCTTCCCTCCAGAAGTAGCCGTAGCTCGTTTCGAAGTTGAAGAACAGAGGAGTAGAAAACAACGGCTGGCGGACCCCGACGAAATTCGTTAGGGGATAATATTGCAGGGTGGTCGGGTCTTTTTCTCTCAGGTCCACGGTATGGCGGGCTTCCCCAAAGAGGCTGAAGCGTTCCCAGTTCTTGGTCAGAGAAAGAAAGGAATAGGCCTGCTCGGAGGATTGGTCGCCGTAGGTGGACCCGTAATCCGCGAAATACTGGCGGTCGCTGAAGGCTCTCAACCGGGTTTTGGCGAACAAGGAGGGATCGACGTACTCTTCATGCTGGAAATCCACCTGCCACCGGTCCGGTTTTCGGTCCAGTGGGTCGGTGTATTTTTTCCGGTAATCCTCCCCTTCCCGGATGTGGTAGCCGTAGAAAGTACCGAAGCTTTCCTGCCGGCGGATGTAGCGGTATTCGAGCCCCTCCCCGATACCCTTGCGGGTGGCCAGGTCCAAATAAAAGGTGGCATCCATGTTGCGGGAAATGGCCCAGAAATAGGCCAGCCCCAACTGGGCGCCGGCGATGTCGGAAAAACCGATCCGGGGGAATAAGAACCCCGACTGGCGCTGGGTCTTTACCGGAAAAAAAAGGTAGGGGGAATAAAAGACGGGGATGTTTTTCACCTGAAAGGTGGCCCCCCAGACATCGGCATACTCTTCCAGGGTGATCAGCGCCTCGTTCCCGGTGAACCTCCAGGCCGGCCAATCCCCGTCGCAGGTGGTGAAGCTTCCCCCTTTCACCCGGTAGGTATTCTCGCCCACCCGTTCGATCTCCTCCCCCCGGAGGTAATAGTTCTGGGCCTTGAGGAAAAGGGTTCCCTCGACGACGATCCCCAGGCTGGTTTTCAGGTCGATTGACATCCTCTCGCTCCGGAGATAATCTTCTCCCTGGGCCAGGGTCACATTCCCCGAGGCCTCCAACTCCCTCGTAGCGGCGTTTACCAATACTCGGTCAGCGGTGAGCCTTTGCTTTTCCTGCCAGATCTCCACGCGTCCCTCGGCCACATAGGTATTCGCGGCCTGATCGAAGGAAACGGAATCGGCCCGTATCCTCCAGGGTTCGAGGGAGGGCTCATATTTCAGGGAAGGGATCGCTTGGGAGTACGCTGCGGAGAGAAAAGCCAGAAAAAGGAAGGCCGGCAAAGAAGGGATCAGGAACCATCGTTGGCCCAAACGCATTCGCATCCTCAAGGTGAAATGGAACCCCTTTCCTTAGGAGCAAAAAAGCCCGGTCCGGCCGGCAAACCCTCACCCCGGAATCAACCCCTTGCGGATTAAATGGGCCCGGGCTTCCCCGACGGTGAATAAGGAGCCCGTCACCACCACCAGGTCTTCCTTTCCGGCTTCGGCCATGGCCTGATCTACGGCATCTCCAACCCCCGCCGCCTCCCGAACCGGCTTTCTCCAGGGGGAGGCCTTTTCCCGGAGGGTTTCGAGGGATGTGGCCCGGTCCATGCGGGGGCGGCACAGGAATAAAAGATCGACCGGGGGAATCAGGCTGGCCATCATTTTCGAGATTTCCTTGTCGGCCATGATCCCCAGGACCATGATCAGGCGCCTTCGGGGAAATTCCTTCAGCAGGGCCTGCTTCAGCACCCGGGCCGCCCCCGGGTTGTGGGCCCCGTCCAAGAGGACCCGGGGCGAATCCCCCACCAGTTCCAGCCGGCCCGGCCATCCGGCCTCCGCCAGTCCTTTCCGGACCGCATCCTCATTCATGGGGAAACCCTTGTCCATGAGGATTTCCGCCGCGGCCAGGGCCAGGGAAGCATTGAGAACCTGGTGGCCGCCGGCCAAGCCCAGGCGAAGCCCCTTCCAGCGATGTCCGATTCCCCGAAAGTCCATGAGCCGCGGCCCTGCCGGCTTTCCGGCAAAATCCTTTCCGAAGGAATAAAAAGGCGCCCCGAGGTCCCGGCATTTTTCCCGGAAGAGTTCAAGCACCCGGGGCTGGCGAGCGGTGGTAAGAAGCGGCCGCCCCGGCTTGATGATTCCCGCCTTCTCCCCGGCGATCTCGAGGAGGGTTTTTCCCAGGTACTGCCGGTGCTCCAGGGATATGGGGGTGATGAGCGAAAGCAGGGGATCGATCACGTTGGTGGCGTCCATCCTCCCTCCCATCCCCGTTTCCAGGACGGCCACATCGACCCGCGCCTCCCGGAAATAGACAAAGGCCATGGCCGTGGTGAATTCAAAAAAGGTGATCGTCGCCTTTTTCGGGTCCACGTCCTCGGCATGGGGAAGGGCCGAAGAGCCGGCCCACAGCTCGCCGCTCCTCTCCATTTCCCCGACCACTTCACGGATTCGATCGGTGAGCAGAGCCACCCGTGACTCGGCCACCGGGATTCCGTCGACTTGAATCCGTTCCGTGAAGTCGATCAAATGGGGCGAGGTGTAGAGGCCGACCCGGCAACCCCCCCGGCGCAGAATGGACGTTAAGAAAGCTGCGGTGGAGCCTTTCCCGTTGGACCCGGCGATATGCACGGCCCGCAGCCCATGATGGGGGTTCCCCAGGCGATTCAGCAGGGCGGTAATATTCGACAGGCCCAGCTTGATGCCGAACCTCTGCAGGCCGAAAAGATAATCCAGGGAGGCCCGGTAATCCTTTTTTCCCTCTCCTTCCATCGGCACCTTTTCCCCCTACCCCCCCTGCTACTTGGTCCTGGGCAGGAGAGCGAGAAGACGGCCCAGGACCGTTTTCATCTCCTTTCGCTCCACGATCATATCGATCATCCCGTGCTCCAGAAGGTACTCGGAGCGCTGGAAGCCTTCGGGCAGCTTCTGCTTGATCGTCTGCTCGATGACCCGCTGCCCGGCAAACCCGATGACCGCCTTGGGCTCGGCCAGGATCACGTCGCCCAGCATGGCGAAGCTCGCCGAAACCCCGCCCGTAGTCGGGTCGGTCAAGACGGAAATGTAAGGGAGTCCCTTTTCTTTCAGCCGCGCCAGGGCGGCGCTGGTCTTGGCCATCTGCATGAGGGATAGGATCCCCTCCTGCATGCGCGCCCCCCCGGACGAACAGAAGATGACCAGGGGGAAACCTTCATCCACCGCTCTTTCCGCCAGGCGGGCCACCTTTTACCCCACCACCGACCCCATGGAGCCCCCCATAAACTGAAAGTCCATGATTCCCAACAGCGAGGGATACCCCTGGATGGTTCCCTTTCCCCCGATCATGGCTTCCTTCCTGCGGGTGGATTTCTGGCTCTCCTTGACCCGTTCGGGGTATTTCATCCGGTCCTTGAAGTTAAGGGGGTCCAGGGGTTCCAGGTCCCCATCGAACTCCAGAAAACTTCCCTCATCGATGATCAAATTCAGGCGATCTACGGCGGAGATCCGGAGGTGATAATGGCACTTCGGGCAGACCATCAGGTTGCGCTCCACTTCTCTTCGGTAGAGGATCTGCTGGCAGGCGTCGCATTTGGTCCACAGCTGGTCCGGGTTTTCGCCGATCATAAGGCGCTGTAGGAAATCCCTTCTGTCTCAGATTTGATGATCTCGTAAAAAGTCATATCTTTCCTCCCCTGGTGGGAGGGGATTAAGGGGAGGGGGTTCGATAAAGGAATTCGGCTAAAAGTTAGAAATTACCATAAGTTCAAATGGTTATCAATAATTTTTTCTCGTAGCGCGGGGGCAAGAAAATGTTTGGGGGCGGGTTTAAAACCCGCCCCTGCGATTGCCGGGGCAGGGAAGGTTTGCCAACCACCCCAGCGGGCATTGGCTATAGCCCGAAAACAAAAAGGCCATGAACCCCTGGGGCCCATGGCAAAAAAATGGGGGCGAAAAAGGTCAATTCTGCGTCCCGGCGAGGGGGCGGCGCTCTTTCAAAAACCGGTCGATCGCCGAAAGCGCTTCCTCTGTCCGGAAGACCCCTTCGGGAATATCCCACCCGGCGGCCCGCAAATCCCCGCAAAGCTGAAAAAGCGGGGGAACCAGGAAGCTGAATTCTTTCATCGCCCGGAGCCGGGAGAAGACTTCCCCCGGCTCGCCGGCGGTCAGGACCCTCCCATCCTCCATCACCATCAATCGATCGACCTGCTCGGCAAGGTCCTCCACGGCGTGGGAAACGATCACAATGGTCTTTCCCGACCGGTGGAGGGCCGCGATTTCCCGCAGGATCTCTTTCTTGCCCGGGCCATCCAGCCCCGCCGTCGGCTCATCCAGAACCAAAATGGACGGGTCCTGCACCAGAACTCCGGCCAGGGCCACCCGGCGCATTTCCCCGCCGCTCAACTCAAAGGGGGACCGCCCGCGGAAAGAATCATAATCCAGGCCAACCAGGGCGCAGGCGTAGCGCACCCGTTCTTCGATCTTTTCCGGGGAGAATCGTTTCTGTTGGAAGAGAACGAAGGCGATGTCTTCGAAAACGGTCCCGGCGAAGAGCTGATGCTCCGGGTATTGGAAGACCAGGCCGACCCGCCGCCGAAGGTCCGGCCACGAAATCCCCGGCCCCGCCAGGTCCCTGCCCTCCACGTAGACCTTTCCGCCGGACGGCTTGAGCAGGCCGTTGAAATGTTGCACCAGGGTGGTCTTTCCCGAGCCCGTCCTCCCGACGATGCCCAGAAACTCCCCCGCTTCAATCCGGAGGGACACCCCCTGGAGGGCTTTTTTTTCCAGGGGAGTTCCGGGGTGATAAACATGGGTAAGGTTTTCAACCTTCAGGATGGGCGCAGAGATATTTCTTCCCTCAGTCCGTTACCTTGTAGACCAAGTCGTTCTCCCGCACCCGGTCCTTCACTTTAATCCCGATGAGCGCCCCGGGCCCGGCCTTATCCACCGGTTTGTTGTCCACCTGCATGGACTGGATTTGGTCTTCGAAATCCGTAGTGTGGCCTTTGAACTTGATCCGGTCGCCCACCGCCAGCATTCCATCCATTACCTTGATGGCCGCCACGCTGGGTTTGGAGAAGAACTTGATCACTTCGCCGACCTTCTGCTCCGGCATGGGATCCTCCTTCCCCCCGACACCCGGGGAATGATGATGAAAAATTATAGATTCTTGTTTTCCCGAGTGTCAAGGAATAAAGAATGACCCAGGAGGGCCCTTTTCAGTTCATCGTAGGAACGAATTCCCGGCGGAAGACTGTGACCCCGGTCCCGCAAGCCCCGGACCAGGCGCAGGAGCGGTGGAATTTGGAGGGGGCAGGATTCGGAAAAACGGGGAGAGGTCAAAAACTCCTCCGGGGGCCCGGAATAAAGGACGCGCCCTTCTTCCAGGTAGATCAGCTCCTCGGACCGGAGGGCATCCTCCAGGGAATGGCTGATGTGGAGGAAGGTCAGGCTCTTTTCCCGGTGGAGCTTCAGGAAGAGGTCGAGGATTTCCCGGCGGGATTCCGGGTCGATCATGGAGGTGGGTTCATCCAGGACCAGGGCCTCGCACTCCATGGCCAGGATGCCGGCGATGACGATTTTTTGCTGCTGTCCGCCGGAAAGGAGATGGGGGGCATGGCGGCGGTAGGCCTCCATTCCGACCCGGCGCAGGCTCTCTTCCACTCGAAGGGCAAGGAGGGCGGGTTCCAGGCCCCGGTTCCCGGGGCCGAAGGCCACGTCCTCCTCCACCAGGGAGGAAACGATCTGATTTTCGGGGTTGGAAAAAAGATAGCCGATGCGGGGAGAGATTTCGCCCGGTTTCAGAGGCTGCCCGGCAATCCGGACCTGGCCGGAAGAGGGAGAAAGGAGACCCTTCACCAATTTTCCCAGGGTGCTCTTTCCCGAGCCGTTGGGACCCATGAGAAAGACGTACCGCCCCCGGGGGATGGAAAGCGATAATCGGTCAAAGACCGGCCTGGAACCCCCGGCGGCGGAAGGATAGGAGAAGCTCACCTCTCTGAGATCAATCACTGGGCCCCAAAAAAAAGGCGAGGCCCCTGGCCTTGCCCTCGGGAAATCCCCCGCCCGGCTTCACGGTTTGGCCGGGGCCTCCGGAAGCTTCATCCGCTGGGAGCGTTTGGCCTTTTCGCGCTTCTTCCGGCCCTTGGCCTTTCTGGCCCCCTCTTTGCCCTCGCCGATCAACTCCACCAGCGAAACCGGGGCTCCGTCCCCCGGCCGGTTTCCCATCTTCACGATGCGCAGGTACCCGCCGGTTCGCGACTGGTAACGGGGCGAGAGGGTTTCAAAGAGCTTTTTTACCAGGTCGGGCTTCCGAACCACGGAGAGAGCCTGACGCCGCGCATGGAGGTCTCCCCGCTTGGCCAGGCCGATCAGCTTTTCCGCCAGGGGCCGGACCTCCTTGGCTTTGGCATCGGTGGTCTTCACCCTTTCATGCTCCAGGAGCGAGGTGACCAAATTCCGGAGCATGGCGATCCGGTGACTCGTGGTGCGACCCAACTTTCTTCCCGCGATTCGATGACGCATGGTGCCATTCCTTCCCTAACCTTCGGTGGTCTTCGGTTCCAGTTCGGCGGGGGGCCAGTTCTCCAGCTTCATTCCCAGGGACAGCCCCATCTCCGCCAGGATCTCTTTGATTTCGTTCAAGGACTTCCGCCCGAAGTTCTTGGTCTTCAGCATCTCCACCTCGGTCTTCTGCACCAGGTCGCCGATATAACGGATGTCCGCATTCTTCAGGCAGTTGGCCGACCGGACCGACAGCTCGAGTTCGTCCACGCTCTTGAACAGGTTGTCGTTGAGCTTTCCCGGCTTGTGATCTTCGGCAGCCCTGGGTAAGGCCTCCTGCTCGTCGAAGTTGATGAATACGGTGAGCTGCTCCTTCAGGATCTTGGCCGCATAGCCCAGGGCATCCCCCGGGGCTACATTCCCGTTGGTCCAGATTTCCATGGTGAGCCGGTCATAATCGGTAATCTGCCCCACCCGGGAGTGGGTCACCGTGTAGTTGACCCTGCGGATGGGGGAGAAAAGAGCGTCGATGGGAATGGTCCCGATGGGGTCCCCCTCCTCCCGGTTCCGTTCGGCCGGCATGTACCCCCTGCCCCGCTTCACCACCATCTCCACCTCCAGGTCCCCGTCCTCGGAAAGGGTGGCGAGGAGATGGTCGGGGTTCAAAATCTCCACGTTGGGGTTGGGCTGGATGTCCTTCGCCTTCACCGGCCCGGGCTTGTTCATCTTCAGCCGCAGGGTTTCGGGGCCTTCGCTATGGAGTTTCACCAGCAGCTCTTTGATGTTCAGGATGATGTCGGTTACGTCCTCGCGGACTCCGTAAATGGTGGAAAATTCATGGAGAACCCCTTTGATTCGGACTGCGGTGATGGCCGCTCCCTGAAGAGAAGACAGAAGGATGCGTCTTAGGGAGTTCCCGATGGTGATCCCGAACCCGCGCTCCAGGGGCTCCACGTGAAAGCGGCCGTAGGTGGGGCTCAGCGTCTCCTGCTCGATCTCCAAGGGCCTCGGTTTGATCAGGGTTTCCCAGTTTCGATACATGGCATCTCCTCGATCCCGCGCGGGGCGGGCTCATCGAAGGTTTTATTTGGAATACAGTTCCACGATCAACTGCTCTTTGATGGGCATGGTCAAGTCCTCCCGGGCGGGAAGGGAGACCAGCCGCCCCCGGAATTGATCCTTTTCCAGTTCCAGCCAGGAGGGAATTCCCCGCCGGGCCACCCCCTCCAGCGCTTCGCCGATCCGGGCGATCTTCCGGCTCTTCTCCCGCAGTTCGATCACTCCCCCCACTTTCACCAAGTAGGAAGGGATGCTCACTTTCTTCCGATCCACCAGGAAATGGCTGTGGCGGACGAGCTGCCGGGCTTCGCTCCGGGAGTTGGCAAACCCCAACCGGTAGACCAGGTTGTCCAGGCGCCTCTCCAAAAGGAGGAGCAGGTTGGTCCCGGTGATCCCTTTCATTTTTTCGGCCCTCTCGAAAAAGTTCCGGAACTGCTTCTCCAAAAGCCCGTACATGCGCTTCACCCTTTGCTTCTCGCGCAATTGAAGGCCGTAGTTGGAAAACTTCACCCTTCCCTGGCCGTGCTGTCCCGGCGGATAGCTCCTCCGGTCGATGGCGCATTTATCCGAATAGCACCTCTCCCCTTTGAGGTAGAGTTTCAAATTTTCCCGCCGGCAAAGCCGGCAGACCGATTGGTTATACCTGGCCAATCCGAACCTCCTCTCTCGGCCCGGGGGCGGGGTTCAAACCCGCCGCCTCTTGGGTGCCCGGCACCCGTTGTGGGGGATGGGGGTGACATCCCGGATCAGGTCCACGCGGAATCCGGCCGCCTGGAGGGAACGGAGGGCCGCCTCCCGTCCTGCGCCCGGACCTTTGATGTAAACCTCGATGCTCCGCACTCCTTGCTCTATGGCCTTCTTCGCCGCCTGCTCGGCAGCGAGCTGGGCGGCGAAGGGCGTGCTCTTGCGCGACCCCTTGAACCCCGCGCTGCCCGCGCTGGCCCAGGCGATCACGTTGCCGCTCACGTCGGTGATGGTGACGATGGTATTGTTGAAGGTCGATTGGATATGGGCGACGCCGTTCTGAATGTTCCGCCGCTCCTTCTTCTTGGCCCCCGATGGCTTTGCTGGAGACATTCTCCCTCCTGACTATTTCTTCTTCCCGCCGATCTGGCGACGGGGCCCTTTGCGGGTCCGCGAGTTGGTGTGGGTGCGCTGCCCCCTCACGGGCAGGGAACGGCGGTGGCGCAGGCCCCGGTACGTTCCCAGGTCCATGAGGCGCTTGATGTTCATGGATACTTCCCGCCGCAGGTCGCCCTCGATCTTGAGATTGCTCCGGTCGATGACCTCCCGGATCTTGGCCACTTCGGCGTCGCTCAGGGCGTCGGTCTTCTTGGCCAAGTCCACCTGGGCCGCCTGCAGCACCTTGCGGGCCGTGGTCCTTCCGATTCCGTGAATGTAGGTGAGTGCGATCTCGACGTTTTTGTTCTTGGGAAGATCGATTCCTGCAATGCGTGCCACCCCAACCTCCTTCGATCAGAATTCAGAATCCAGGAGCCAGAAGAAAACCCTTCCTTCCGGATTCTGCCCCCTGACACCTGGCTCCTTTTGTTATCCTTGTCTCTGCTTATGCCGGGTATTGGCGCAGATCACCCGGACGACCCCTTTTCTCTTGACGATTTTGCACTTGTCGCAGATCCGACGCACCGAAGCTTTGACTTTCATGTGGCTTCCCTCTCCCCTGCCCGCGGCAGGGATTATTTCTCCCGGTAGGTGATCCGTCCCCGGTTCAAGTCGTAGGGGGAGAGCTCCACCGTGACCTTGTCCCCCGGAAGGATCTTGATGAAATGCAGGCGCATCTTGCCCGATATATGGGCCAGGACCCGGTGGCCGGTCTCCAGCTCCACCCGGAACATGGCGTTGGGAAGGGTTTCGATGACCGTTCCCGTGACTTCAATGGCATCTTCTTTGGGCATGGGAAACCTGTCGTTCCAACCGGGCCGGGGACCGCCTTTTTCGTCCCGCCGGGCTCAAAGTTGACTCAGAATGTCGGGTCCGTTCTCGGTGACGGCCACCGAATGCTCGAAGTGGGCCGAAAGACTGCGGTCGCGGGTAACCGCGGTCCAGCCGTCCTCCAGAACCTCCACCCCATATCCCCCGGCGTTGATCATGGGCTCGATGGCCAGGGTCATGCCGGGTTTCAGGCGGACCCCCCGCCCGGGGGACCCGAAGTTGGGGATTTGGGGCTTCTCGTGCATGAACCTTCCGATCCCGTGTCCCACAAAATCGCGCACCGCGGAAAACCCCCGGCTTTCCACGTGCCCCTGAATGGCCGCGGAAATGTCGCCCACGTGATTTCCCGGGCGGGCCTGCTCGATCGCCTTCCCCAGGGCTTCCTCCGTCACCCGCAGCAGGCGCCGGGCTTCCTCCGAGATCGCCCCCACGGGCACGGTGATCGCCGCATCCCCGTAGTAGTCGTCCAACACCGCCCCGAAATCGAGGCTGACAATGTCCCCTTCCTTCAGGACCCGGTCCGAGGGGATGCCGTGGACCACCTCTTCATTCACCGATGTACACAGGACCGCGGGATATCCGTTGTAACCCTTGAAGGCCGACCGGGCCTTGTATTTGCGCAGAAGGTCTTCGGCCAGGGCATTCAGTTCCCGGGTCTTGACCCCGGGCCGCACCGCCGCACCCACCCGCTGGAGAATTTCGGCCACCACCCGGTTGCTGGCCCGCATTCTCTCGATTTCCTGCGGGGATTTCAGGATGATCCGGTCTTCCAGGGGGAGAGGATAAGCCCCCATTCTCTCTCCCTACCTTCTGCCTTTGATCCGTCCCTGCTTCATGAAGCCTTCGTAGTGGCGCATGAGCATGTGGGACTCGATCTGCCCCACCGTATCCAGGGCCACCCCCACCACGATCAAAAGAGCCGTACCCCCGAAGTAAAAAGGAACGTTGAACCGGGTGATCAGGATCGAAGGCAGAACGCAAACCGCGGAAACGTAAATGGCCCCGGTGAAGGTGATGCGGGTCAGGACCCGGTCCACGAACTCGGCGGTCTTCTTGCCCGGGCGGATTCCCGGGATGTAGCCGCCGTATTTGCGCATGTTATCGGCTACATCCGTGGGATTGAAGGTGACCGCGGTGTAAAAATAGCAAAAGAAAAAGATGAATCCCACGTAGATGAGCTCGTACAGCAAGGAACCCGGGGCGAGCTGACTGGAGACGGCCTTCATCCAGGGGTGGTCGATAAAATTGGCGATGGTCGCCGGAAACATGATGATGGAGGAGGCGAAGATGGGCGGGATGACCCCGGCGGTGTTGATCTTGAGCGGCAGATGGGTGCTCTGCCCGCCGTACATCCTGCGGCCCACGATGCGTTTGGCGTACTGCACCGGAATGCGCCGCTGACCCCGTTCCATGTAGATAATGGCCCCCACCACGGCAACCATGAGGGCGATCAAGAAAAGGGTGACCAGAATTCCCATTTCGCCCGTCCGGAGGAGCCGGACGCTGCTGCTGACGGCGGTGGGCAGGCGGGCCACGATTCCGGCGAAGATAATCAGGGAGATGCCGTTTCCGATCCCCCTTTCGGTGATCTGCTCCCCCAGCCACATGATAAAGGCGGTACCCGCGGTCAGGGTGATCATGGTCATCACGCGAAAGGACCACCCGGGGTCCAGGACCACCGCTTCCCCCGCCGGCCCGGTCATCCGCTCCAGGCCCACGCTGATCCCGAATCCCTGGATGAGACTCAGGATCACCGTCCCATACCGAGTGTACTGGGTGATTTTCTTCCGCCCCGCCTCCCCTTCCTTGGATAGCCGTTCCAGGTGGGGAACCACCACGGTCAGCAGCTGGAGGATGATGGAAGAACTGATGTAGGGCATGATTCCCAGGGCGAAGACCGACAAGCGCTCGAAGGCCCCGCCGGAAAACATGTCGATGAACCCGAAAAGGGTTCCCTTGGCCTGGGCGAAAAAGGCCGCCAGGGCCGAAGCGTCGATCCCCGGCGTGGGAACATGCACCCCGATGCGGTAAACGGCCAGGAGCAGGAGGGTGATAAAAATCCGTCTCTTCAGCTCGGGGATCTTGGGTATATTCTGAAATCCCTGGAACAAGGCTTAGATGACCTCCGCTTTTCCCCCGGCCGCCTCAATCTTTTTCTTGGCTGCAAGACTGAAGGCGTGGGCTCTAACGGTTAAAGGGCGCAACACCTCCCCTTCCCCCAGAATCTTTACCCCGGCCCCGGCTTTCCTCACCAATCCCGAAGACCTCAGGCTTTCCAAGTCCACGACCGCCCCGTCGGGAAAGGCCGAAAGGTCCCTCAGGTTGACCACGCTCCATTCCTTGCGAAAGGGGTTTTTAAACCCCCTTTTGGGAAGCCGGCGCTGCAGGGGCATCTGCCCTCCCTCGAAACCGGGGGATCGTTTGCCCCCGGAACGGGCTTTGTAACCCTTATGCCCTTTGGTAGAGGTTCCTCCGTGCCCCGACCCTTCTCCCCGGCCGATCCGCTTTCTCCGTTTTCGCGCCCCCTCAGGAGGCCTCAGTTCGCTCAGTTTCATCGTTTCTTCCTATTTTTCGACGACTCGCACCAAATGGATGACCTTTCGCACCATGCCCCGGACGGCCTCGGTATCCTTTAGGCGCACGGTCCGGTTCATCCGGGTCAGGCCCAGGCCGCGGAGGGTCCGCTGCTGGGTTTCGGGTCGGTTCACCCCGCTCCTCACCAAGGTCACTTCGATCATCTTTTCGGCCATGATTTCCTACCCGCTTTTATTCACGAAACGCCGATGGGCGTAAAGAAAAACAGGGAACCGGATGGGGATTTCCCCCGCTCCCCCAATCAACCAGTCAGACGATTTCGGCCACGGCCTTCCCCCTTTTCGTGGCGATCTCATCGGGGTTCTTCAAGCCTTTCAGCCCCTCCACCGTGGCCTTGATCACGTTATGGGGGTTACGCGAGCCCAGGCACTTGGTCAGGATGTTTTCGATGCCCGCCGATTCTATGATCGCCCGAACCGCCCCCCCGGCGATGACCCCCGTTCCCCGGGAGGCCGGCTTCAGCAGGACCCGGGCGGCCCCGAATCGTCCCACCACTTCGTACGGGATCGTTCCTTCGGCCAGGGGAACCTGGATCAGGCTCTTCTTCGCCTGCTCGATTCCCTTGCGGATGGCCTCGGGGACCTCGTTGGCCTTTCCCAGGCCGAAGCCCACCAAGCCCTTTCCGTTTCCCACCACCACCAGGGCGCTGAAACTGAACCTTCGCCCCCCTTTGACCACCTTGGCCACCCGGTTGATGTGGGCTACGCGGTCGACCAGTTCCGTTTCCTGCGTATTGATCTGCGGATTGATTTGAGCCAACGAAAACCCTCCCTATGCAAACCGTAAGTTGAGAGGTGAGAGTTGGGAGTTGAAGAAGGGAGTTACAACTCTCAACTCACAACTCTCAACTCTCACCTTACGTCTTAGAAATCCAACCCCTTTTCCCGGGCCGCCTCGGCCAGGGCCTTGATCCGGCCATGGTAGAGAAACCCGTTGCGGTCGAAGACGACCTTTTGAATCTGCCGGGCCAGGGCCTTTTCCGCCAGAAGGGCCCCCACCTTCCGGGCGGCCTCCAGCTTGCCCTTTCCCCGATCCTGCCCTTTCAACTCCGCGCTCTGGGTCGAAGCGGCAACCAGGGTTTGTCCCCTGGAGTCGTCGATGACCTGGGCGTAAATATGGCGCGAGCTCTTGAAAACGTTCAGCCGCGGGCGCTCCGCATTGCCCCGGCATTTGGAGCTCATCCGTTTCTTGCGACGCAGTCGCGCGATCACTTTTTCTTTTCTCAACACGGCCGATTCCTTTTTTTGGGGACTCAGATGAAAGCAGGTTTTACGGATTTCTTTTTATTGTATGAGTTTAGCCTTTTGAAGTGGCCTCTTTAAATCCCCCCTCCGCCCCCCTTTTTCAAAGGGGGGAACGGGGGGGATTTTTGCAGATGCCTTGCTCAAAAGATAGATGTTGAGAGA
>JACAEW010000143.1 GCA_013388675.1 Syntrophaceae bacterium
ACCGAGTTGGAGGTCTCCGTTGCTTTCCAGATAGCATACGCAGCCACCACCGCTCCCAGTAACAGAGCCATAATGATAATTTGCTTCAATCGCTTGCCGCGTCTCGAGGGCTGATCTAATTTCAAGGTCTTAGCGACATCGGATGCCTCAATAGACTTCGCCTTCATTTCTTATCTCCCTGTAAAAAGCTATTTCGTCTCTTCAGGGGCCAGAGACGTCCATCCACCCCCCAAGGCCTTGTAAAGGCGGACAAGATTCGAGGATACGGCCCCCTCGCTTTGGGCCAATTGGTCCTGGAAGGATAAAAGCGAGCGCTCGGCATCCAGCACATTGCTGAAATCAGCCAGCCCGGTTTGATATTTGACCTGGGCAAGATCAACCGCCCGCTGCGCCGCCCGGGTCGTCCCGGTCAAGGATTGCCTGCGTTTCTGCTCTTCGGCGTAAGCCACGAGGGCGTTTTCCACCTCTTCCAAAGCGCCGAGTACGGCCGCTTCATAGGCGATCAAACATTGCTCCTGTAAGGCTGATTGGGCCTCGATATTTTGGCGGATGGCGCCCGCATCGAATATCTGCCACGTGACGCTGGGGCCGCCGCTGATCGTCCGGGCGCTCCAGGAAAGAAGGTTGCCGAAAGAGAAGGCCTCAAGCCCGATCGATCCGCTAAGCTTAAACTTGGGGTAGAGATCTGCCATGGCTACCCCGATCCTCGCTGTTTGAGCCGCCAGCTCGCGTTCGGCCCGGCGCACGTCAGGTCGCCGCCGCAAGACATCCGCAGGGATCCCAACGGCAACCTCCAGGGGAGTAACCGGTATAGATTTGTATTGCTCCAGTTCCTTGTGTACCATGCCCGGTTGTTCCCCCAGGAGCACGGCGATGCGGTTCATGGACTGCTCCAAGCCGGTTCGCAGGGTCGGTATTTGGGAACGAGTATTCTCAAGGTTGTAGCGGGCTTGATTCACAGCTAGTTCATCGCTCAACCCCGCTTCGAACCGCCATAAAGTCAACTGGTAGGTCTCGCTTTGGGCCGCCAGGTTCGCTTCCGCTACGGTAAGTCGGGCCTGATAGGTGCGCACCTCTATGTAGTTCAAGGCTACTTCGGCGAGCAGGGATACGCGTGTATCACGCAATTCCTCCTGGGTGGCCCCGAGATCTGCCCCCGCCGCCTCTACGGAGCGGCGAACGCCCCCAAAGATATCCAGCTCCCAACCGGCGTCAATGCCCACGTCATAGAGGCTGCCGGTCTTACCGGTCCCCGTCTCTTCACTGTTGCGGCTCCGGACGGCAGAACCCGTTGCATCCAGGGTAGGGAACCGGTCAGCTTTGGCTATGCCGCGCCGGGCCCGCGCCTCGCGAATCCGTGCCCCGGCTTTCTTCAGGTCGAGGTTACCCGAGACCGCACGCTCGATAAGGTGGGATAGTGCAGGGTCGTCAAGTGTGGTCCACCATGCCGCCAAAGTCTGTGGATTCATCTCTTGGGCTGTCAGGCCACCCTTGAGTTGAGTGTGCCAGTTCAAGGACGCCGATGTCTTGGGCGGAACATAATTCGGCCCGACGGAAGCACACCCGCTAAGGATTACGATCGCAAGACCCATTAAAAAATTCAAAATATTTCTCCTAAAAGCTTATTTACCAGTTAATATCCACAACTTATCATGTTTTTGGATGCTCGCTGATTTTTTGCAATCCCTTCATTTCTTTTACGTCTTTATGGATTCCGCGATCATCCCAGGAGAAGATTTCACGCTATGCTTCGAATAGGCTTCCATATTCTCGATTCTGGAATGCTTGTTTCGATCGTCGAAGGCTTCCCTTGCTCTTATAGTCGCGTGGGCCCGGCAGCGGTTACAATAAATTTTCAAATATTTTTCTGTAACCATTTGGGGAACGAAGCGACTATAGAATTATGAGGCGGGAAAACAGCCCATTCGCTTAAAAGAGAATCGTTATTCCTTGAAAGGAGGTTAATAAGGAAGCAGGAGAACTGCGGGAAGTGTTGCTGGAAAGGACGGAAAAGCTCACCTTTGGCAGAAACATCATTTCTGTTTGGCTGGCCGTCTCATTTTCCGCGATGGCTTCGTCCGGTTTCCTTATGCTAATGAACCAAGGGTTCGCTTTTCAGTTTTTAGCTGAAAATGCATCCCATTCTTAATATAGTTCGAATTCTTAGGGTTATTTTGGAAGGGGTGTATGTCCTTTAAAATTTGGACGGGGTAAAATCTTACCTACGAAGGAATTCGATCCTTGCTCCGGGTATCGAGGTTCTTTCTCTGTTCTCTTGAAATGCGAAGAAAAGAGTTCTAAGATGAGGCGGAAACGATTTGCAGTAAAGAGCGATTTGACGGCCATTTTCTATGCCATATGACTCTCTCAAATCCAGCGATGCGGAAATCATTGGCCAGGTTATTGAAGGAAACGTTAACGCCTTTGAAACTCTGATGACCCGTTATCAGGACATAGTATTAAAAATCGTGAAAAAAAGGGTCCCTTTCAGCAATCTGGAAGAAACAGCCCAAGATGTTTTTATCCGGGTTTACCAATCTCTGCCCACATTCAAAGGGAAGTGTAATTTCAGTCAATGGGTATCTTCCATAGCTGTGAAAACCTGTTATGACTATTGGCGGAAAACTTATAAATCCCAAGAAGTTTCGATGAGTTCGCTCTCGGAACAACACCAGAATTGGCTTGGGGAGGCGGTGGCGGATTCATCCGAATCGCCCCTCGATGAAAAGGTCTCTCAAAAAGAAGGTATGGAATTGTTGAAATGGGCCTTGGGGCAAATGTCGCCCGAAGATCGAATGGTTCTGGAACTGGTTTATTTGGAAGGATTATCGGGGAAGGAAGCCGCCAATATTTTGGGGTGGAGCCTAGCCAACGTAAAGATTCGATCCCTTCGTTCCCGCCGAAAGCTTGAAAAGCTTTTGTCCGGCTTCATGAAAAAGGGGGAAGCAAGATGAAAGTCGTCAAGAAGGTGAACCGCGACAGAATCCGCAAGGCGCTCAGAGCCGTCTATTACGAAAAAGAGAAAGTAGAATTGGCGGGGGATTGGCAGTCCAGAGTAATGGGCCAAATCCAGACACTCGGGCCCTTGAACCTCACGGGAAACTATTTTGAGCTTTTCGAACACTTGTTATGGCGGCTTGCGCCGGCAGTATGTGTACTGGTTTTTGTATTGAGCATCGCTCTATTCAGTATAGATTTCGTTCCCGCGTATGAAATCGCAGGATGGCTTACCGAGGACCCGGCGGAATTCAGCTTGCTGGAACTTTTTTCATGAGGGGACTATGAATAAATTGAAATTGGTCATAGGTGTAACGCTCGTATTCCTGGTTGGCGCCTTGGCAGGGTCCTTGGGGATGGGCCTCTATCTCCGCCAGGAGATGGAAAGGTTTGAAGGGGGGAAGCATGGGGGACCGGAAAGGGTGGCTTTCATAGTGAAGCGACTTACGCAGGATCTCGATCTAACGAAGGCCCAACAGGCCGAGATTAGGAAGATCGTCGAGGAATCCGAAGAAAAGATTACGGCGATCCGAAAGCAATACTGGCCCGAAATAAAGGGGATTATAGATCGGAGTTTCGCCCTCATGAGGGAAAAGCTCAGCCCGGAGCAGCAAAAGAAACTGGATATGCTTCATGAAAAGCTTGAACACCCTCCTGGGCGTAATCAACCTGGAAAAGAGTAGGAGCCGAAGGAGACGTTGAGGTTGTCCCGGCGAGTGAGGGGGTTGGATGAAATGATGAGGTCGTGAAGGGACAACGGATCGAAGAGGGGGGACTTCGGCCCGGGGGGCCAGGGCAAGAGCTGATCCGGGTGAGGAGGATATTTTGCCAGTTAGCGGTGAGGAGGATGGGGTATCCCGGTGCGGAGGTGGCGCGTTATTTGGGGGTGACGACTTCCGCCGTGAACCGGCTGGCCTCTTCGGAGGAATCCCGGGAGTTGCTCAAATATACTTAAGCTGCTTCAGAACCTACGTTCGCTCCAGAGAGGAGTTTGAATCCTAAAACCGGCCAGGCGAGGGCCAGACTGGGGAAGATGGCCAGCCGGGGCAAAATTACCATGAAGGTCTGGGGAAAAAGGGCCACCCATCAGGAATATGGTTTATGGCGGAAGAGGGGAAAAAACATCTCAAACCTCTTGAAGGCCCTCCTCAAGGTGCCACAATTTTCCAGTTGACGTCTGGAACCGTGGCGACCCCTTGCGAAGAGGTCGGATTAGCTCCATTCATGTACCACAGGGCAATCTCGCCCCTTGTCTGATGCCACCATAAAATGTCCGGATATCCGTTCCGGTCAAAATCCGCAACCCCCATGATCGTCCAGCCGGTATCCGCCACGGTGGCA
>JACAEW010000230.1 GCA_013388675.1 Syntrophaceae bacterium
ATCGAATGCCGTCTTTTGGAATATGACCTGTATGAAGGGAGCCGGAGGATTTCTAAGGCCGAGAACTGATCCGATATCCTTTCCCTTGCCAGGATTTCCTTGCGATTCCGATGGCCGGCTTCCTCCTGCAATCGGGGGGCCTTCCCCCCACCCAGGATATAGCAATAACCCATCCAAGACGGGACCAGCCACTCCAAGCCTGCCCCGGGCTTCATATGGGGTAAGAATGACCTTTTTCTCGGTTCCGTCTTTCCCCCCGCAAACGACCTTTCAGGGTTTCGCGATATCCTATCCCCATTTTTAGTAAAAAGAAGCCAAGAGGATGTAGAGGATCAGATTTTCCATGACTATCTAATCTTGGAGAAATACAGGCTGACTGCAGAAGACCTAGAATCCGTCATGACGGCAGTTGGAGAGCATAGATAAAATCCGTACCGGATTCAAGCTGGCTCAGCCGTTCTTCCAGGGAATCATCATCCAGACCTCCCAGGTCTAGAATTCTCTCCAAACCCTGGATTCCCGGTCGCGCTGCGCTTGCCCGGAATGACGATTCCCTCTTGATCGGAGAGTTTTGCAAAAAGCTCTTTTTATTCCGAATTCCGCAATCCGCATTCCGAATTCGTTAGAGTTCTCCCATCTCCTTCAAAAACTCCCTCAATTTGATGAGCTTCATGTCCCGTTCCTTCATGATCTCTTCGGTGGAGCGGCCGCCGTATTCGTAGTAGCCGCTGCCGCTCTTCACTCCCAGTTTCCCCTGGGACACGAGCTGATCGACCGTCTTGGATTTGGGGTTCTGGGGCGGTACCTTGTAGGTCTGGTTGCTGAGGATCTTCTGGGTCAAATCCAGGCCGGTGAAATCCATCCGCTTGACCAGGCCCAGGACGGGCATGCGCAGGGCAAAACTGGCCTTGGTGGCGGTATCGATATCCTCCGGCGAGGCATAACCCTGGTCGAGAAGGTTGAAAACCTCGTTGCCCAGGGCGCTCTGCAGGCGGTTGGCGATAAAACCGGGCAGGAATTTGGTGATCACGATGGGCTTTTTCCCCACCCGGATCATAAGGGCCTTTACCGTATCCACCACCTCTGGAGAGGTCTGCGGCCCTTTGACGATTTCCACCAGGGGGACGATGTGGGGAGGGGCAAACCAGTGGGTGATGAGGACCCTGTCCGGCCGTTTGGTTTCCACGAACTTGAAGATATCCATGTAGGAGGTATTGCTGGCCAGGATGGCGCCCGGGGGACAGACCTTGTCCAGTCGGGCGAACATTTCTTTTTTGGCTGCCTGATCCTCGACGATCGCCTCGATGACGAAATCGGAGTTCTTGCCCGCTTCCTCCAGGCTCACCGTGGTATGAATCCGCCCCAGAATGGGTTCTTTCTGGCTCTTCTTCAAATACCCCATCTCGACGAGGGTATCCAGGTTGGAGGAAATCAGCCTCTTGGACCGGTCCAGGATTTCGTCCTTCAAGTCATTCAGCCAGACTTTGTATCCGCCCTCGGCAAAAACCTGGGCCAAGGAGTGCCCCATGGTCCCTGCCCCGATGATGGCCACATTCCGGATTTCGTTCATGCATCCAACTCCTTTATTTTATTCGACCCGCAGATTTTCGCAGATTGACGCAGCGTTATCTTCATAACGCTCGGTGTAAATCTACGTCCCATTATATCGTTCTTCCGGCAAAGGCACCTTCGTGAATGGCCTGGTAGATTTTGCGCGGCTCCAGGCAGTCGCCGATCACCCGGACTTCGGAAAAATTCCGGGTTAGGGGCTCCAGCAGCTCCCGGTTGGGGGTGAGTCCTAGGGCCAGGATGACGGAGTCGCCGGTTAATTCCTTTTTGTTTCCCTTTTCATCGGAGAGGAGGACCGTTCGGTCACCGATGGCCTCCATCTTAAAGTTGAGAAGAGCATCGACCTTCCGTTCTTTCAGCAATTGGAGGAGGGCTGCCCGGGACCGGTTCTCCAGGTCAAGGGCCAACCCCCCCACCATCTCCACTACCGTCACCTTTCTTCCCGAGTTGGCCAAGTGCAGGGCCGCCTCACAACCCATGGCCGCCCCTCCGGCCACCACCACCCGGTCCCCCGGCTGAAATTTTCCCGAAAGAAGATCCAGGACGCCGGATACGAAAGGCCTGTCCACCCCCGGGATTGCCGGAACGGGCATGGTCGAACCGGCGGCCAGGACCACCGCATCCGGATGGAGATTGCGCAGCAGGTCGAGGCTCGCCTTTCGCCCCATCAGGACTTCCACTCCCGTCTTTTTAACCTGCGTCTTCAAGTACTGGAGAAACCCCCGCAGCTCCTCCTTGAAATCCGGGACCGAGGCATAGCGGAGGAGACCTCCCAGTTCATTTTCCTTTTCGATCAGGGTGACCTTGTGCCTTCTTTCGGCCAGGATGCGGGCCGCTTCCATTCCCGCGGGGCCGCCCCCAATGACACACACTTGCTTGGGCCTGGGAGCCGGGTGGACCCTCAAGGCCCGCTCCCTGCCCACTTCCGCATTGACCGCGCAGCGCTGCGTTTTGCCCTGGCGGACACGGGAGCTGCAGCCTTCATTGCAGCGCAGGCAGGTGCGGATATCCTCGGGCCGGCCCTGCTTGACTTTCCACGGCAGTTCCGGGTCGGCGATGAGCCCCCGTCCCATGGCGATCAGGTCGGCCTGTTTTCGCCTCAAGGCTTCTTCGGCCAAAGACGGATCGTGAATGGCTCCCACGGCAATCACCGGTATCTTTACCGATTTTTTAATCCCTTCGGCCAGATGGAGAAGGTACCCCTTGGGGAAGTACATGGGGATGACAAATCGTTCACCCACCTCGATAATCCCCCCCGAAACGTGGAGGTAATCGATCCCTCCCTGCTCCAACCTGCGGGCGAAGGCTTTGGCCTCTTCCAGCGTGACTCCCCCCTCGATGAACTCCTCCCCGCTCATCCGATAACCCACCAGGTAGTCGAACCCGACTTTGGCCCGCACCCGCTCCAGAGTCCGCAGGGCAAAGAGCCCCCGGTCCTTTCCGTAGGCATCCGCTCTTCGGTTGGTGTAGGGGGACATGAACTGGGCCATGAGATAACCGTGGGTTCCGTGAAGCTCCACCCCGTCGAAGCCCGCGGTCTTGGCCCTTCGGGCCGCCTCGGCAAAGGAGTCCATGACCGCTTCGATTTCCTCCGCAGTCATCTCCCGGGCCATCTCGCCGGTATAGCTTGCCATGGGCGAAGGGGCGATGGGCTGCCGTCCCATATTTTTTGCCGAGGTGCAGCGCCCGGCGTGGCAGATTTGCAGAACCGCCTTGGCCTCCCATTCCTGGATCGCTTCGGCCAGGTCGCCCAGCCCGGCGATAAGTTGATCGGAATAAACTCCGAGCTGCCCCTGGTTGGCTTTGCTTTCCTTTTCATCGATATAGCAATACTCCACCATGATCAGGCCCACCCCCCCCTTGGCCCGCTCGGCATAATAATCAATCAGTTTCTGGGAGACAATTCCGTCCGGATCGCAAAGCCGGGAAAGCATGGGGGCCATGACCATTCGGTTTCGGAGAGTCAGGTTCTTAAGATGAAAGGGCTGGATCAAACGGGGGAAATTCATAATCGGTCCTCGTTACCGTTTACTCGCTGAGGGTTGCTCGTTAACGGATGTTTTGTCTCTTCCGGCCAGTCAACCAGCTAGTCGCATTTTATTCTACCCAGATGCCAGATGAATATCTATTCCTGCTTCCGGGGAGGAATGGACTGGGAGCCGTTGCCCGGTCCCATCGCCGATGGCGTAGACCCCGGGAACGTTGGTTTCTATTATTTCAGGGTCTTCACCCAATCGAGTGGTTAAAAAGGGATAAAACGACTCCCTCGCACAGGCCCAGGGGGGGCATCCCGCCCGGGGCGGGACAGCCTCGGCGGGAAAAATCCGGGGTTCCGGAGCGCTGGCCCGGCTTCCC
>JACAEW010000231.1 GCA_013388675.1 Syntrophaceae bacterium
ACTTCGTCCGGACACACCGGGGATTGAATCGACGAATCCGGGATGGAAATCCAACCCTGCAAAAATGGCAACGAAGAACCCCTGCTCTTGCGGCCAAACTAACGGACCATGTATGGTCTCTAAGAGAATTTATGACTAAGAAAATATTTATCAACTATTAAAGGGTCACGACCGAAAAATCTTATTTGCATATTTTGAGAAAAACGATAATAATAAGTCTCGTTATTTTCACACCCGCTAACAAGGGAATCTATTGAAGATCGAGAGAAGTCGCAAACCGCACGGCAGGCTGATCCGCTGCCCGGGAGGTTACCGGGCTTATGTTCCGGAACCGTTGCCGCCGCCCATGGATTGGAGCACCGGGCTCGTGGCAGCACTCTCGGCCGCAGATCGCATGGTGGGCAGGCTCGCCGGCGTAGGCCGTCGGCTGGCGAACCCCCGCCTCTTGATCCGCCCCTTCGTGCGCCGCGAGGCCGTGCTCTCGAGCCGCATCGAAGGTACGCAGACGACCCTTGATGAATTTCTGGCAGCCGAGGCCGGTGCGGCAGTCGAGCGCAGCGCCGACGATCTTCATGAAGTCTCCAACTACGTGGTTGCCCTTGAATACGGAGTGGATCGGCTGCGGGACCTGCCGCTCTCGTTGCGTCTCATACGCGAGCTGCACGAGAAACTCATGCACGGCGTACGCGGCGGGCAGGCCACGCCCGGCGAATTTCGCCGCAGCCAGAACTGGATTGGCCCCGCGGGTTGCACGCTCGCAGGTGCGACCTTCGTGCCGCCTCCCCCGGACCAATTGATGGGCTGTCTCGGCGCCTGGGAGCAGTTCCTGCATGACAACACTTTTCCGCCGCTGGTTCATGCGGCGCTGGCCCACTCCCAATTTGAGGCAATTCATCCCTTTCTCGACGGAAACGGCCGCGTGGGCCGTTTGCTTATCACCCTGCTGCTCATTGCCAGGGGCGTCCTGCCCTCGCCGCTCCTCTACCTGAGCGCCTTTTTCGAGGCCACCCGGGAGGAATATTATGCCAGGCTAACGGGAGTCACTGAGCGCGGCGAATGGGAGGAATGGTTGGTTTATTTCCTCAACGGTGCGGCTGGCCAGGCCGAGGACGCCCTCGACCGCATTCAGCGAATCGACGACCTCCTCAAAGTCTGGCGCGAAAATCTCGCGAAGGCTCCCTCCCCCTTACCGCAAAGAGCCGCGGAGCTCTTCGCGGAAAACCCATACTGGACTGTAAACAGAATGGCTGCGCGCCTGGGTGTGGCTTTCACTACTGCTCAACGCGCGATCGACCGTCTGGAATCGGCGGGAGTCGTTCTACGCGAAGGCGAAGCTAAGCGTAACCGTGTCTACTGCGCACGGGCCATCCTCGCCATCCTAGAGGAACCGACAACGGTCGATAAAGGACGCGGGGGGCAGCGGATGGTGAGTCGGCCATGAGCCCCGAGATCTCTGAGCGTTCATTCGAGGAAGCCATCGATTGCGGACTGTTGCAATATGGACCCGATGCCTGTGCGAGATGTCAGATCATTGAGGGGCATGTGCTGCCCGATCAGGTTCATATGTGTATCGCCATTCCTCCCAAGCACCCGGTGGCCTCGGTGATAGGTTTTCTGAAGGGCAAGAGTGCCATCGCCGTGGCGCGACAGCTTTGCGGCCGGGAGCGCAATTTCACCGGGGAGCATCTATGGGCTCGGGGATATGCGGTATCCACAGTGGGTTTTGAGTTAAATCAGGTCCGCCAATACATCCGCGCCCAGGAGGAAGCGGATGGATTTACGGACCGCTCTGAATTTAGGAACCGAGGCGCGCTTTAGCGCGACGTTTAGCTAATTAGGTCAACTGCCTTTGAGGCAGCCCCACTCATCAAGCCACCCGCTTTGCGGGGGGTGTCTGACTCTGACCCTGAGCCTGGCAACCCATTGAATTCCTTCTCCCTTCATCGAGCTTGATAATTTTTCCCCGCCTTGATACACTGCATTATCAAACCGGATGCGGAAGAGATGCGAACGAAGAATCTCATTTTTTTTCTTTTCTTATTCATTCTCCTGGTGGCCTTGAGCGGGTGCGCGAGCCAGTTGGAGTTCCGGCGGAAGCAGTCCCAGGCCATGGACCTGGAGAATAAGGGGGCCGAGTTTTTTCAGCAGGGCCAGTACCTGAGGGCTCTGGGGTACTATCAGCGGGCCCTGCAGGGGTACGAATCCATCGATCATCGGGAAGGAGTGGCCAGGACCCTCAACAGCATGGGATCGGTATTCCAGGAAATGGGCCGGATTCCCGCGGCCCTCGAATATTATCAGCGTTCGCTGGCCATTCATTCCGCCCTGGGCAACGATGAGGGAATGTCCTCGAACCTGAACAATATCGGAAGCGTTTCCCTTTCCCTGAGAAAACCGCAGGCCGCCCTGGATTTTTTCGAAAAATCCTTGGCCCTGGAGGAAAAACGGGGGGATATAAAAGGGCAGGCCGTCCGATGGAACAACATCGGCCTGGCCTATCGCGCCTTGGCCCAGAACGATAGGGCCATGGAGTGCTACCTTCGATCGAAAACGCTGAACGAGAAGAGCGAAAACCTTCCGGGAATCGCGGACAACCTGACCAACATGGGAGCGATTTACGAGTCCCAGGGAGACTGGCCCCGGGCCCTGGCGGCGTATCAGGGGGCCTTGGATTTGGATAAGAAAAGGGAAAACTCCCTGGGAATATCCACCGGCCTGGCCAACCTGGGCAGGCTGTACGAAGCCATGGGAGACAAGGAAAAAGCCCTGGATCATTACCTGCGCGCCTGGAAGGTCAACGAATCCCTCGGCCTGAAGGAGCGCATTCTTTACGACCTCGAAAAAATCGCTTCCCTCTACGAAGCCCTGGGAGACCCCCAAGAAGCGGAAAAATTCCGGAGGAGATCCCGGGAGTTGACCTCTTCCTCCAAATAAATAAAATGCCCCAACCGAATCAAGCCTTCGAGCGGAAGGCCCCCTCTCTGCACAAACTTTTCTATCCGGACAGCGTGGCAGTCGTGGGAGCCTCGCCGGAAGTGAAGGGAGATCGGTTCCCCTTTTTCCAGGCTCTGCTGAAGTCCGGGTTTTCCGGGAGGCTCTACCCGGTAAATCCCAACTACCCCGAGGTTGCCGGGCACAAGGCCTTCTCCCGGGTCCAGGCAATCCCGGAACCCATAGACCTCGCCATTATCACCCTCCGCGCGCCCCAGGTTCCTCCCATCGTGGCCGATTGCGTCCAGAAGGGGGTCCGGTTTGCGGTGATCTTCTCCTCGGGATTCACGGAGGGCGGTCACCCGGAGCTGGAGGAAGAAATCAAAGCCCTCGCGAGTGGGGGAATCACCCGGCTCATCGGTCCCAATTGTATCGGCCCCTATTGCCCGGAAAGCGGCCTCACCTTCATTTTGGAAGAAAAGCCGCTTGAGCCGGGCAACGTGGGGTTCGTCTCCCAATCCGGCGGTCATAGCATCACCTATAAAACATTGGCCGGTTCCCGGGGGGTCTTTTTCAACAAGATTCTCTCTCTCGGTAACCAGTGCGACCTGACCATTCAAGAGGTGCTTCGTTATTATGCCGAAGACCCGCGGGTCCGGGTGATCTGCGCCTACGTGGAGCAGGCCAAGGGCGGGCATGAATTCTCCCAAACCCTCCGGGAAGTGGCCCGCAAGAAACCCCTGATCGTCATGAAGGGAGGGGCAACCGAAGTTGGGGCCCGGGCGGCGTTCAGCCACACCGGTGCCCTGGCCTCTTATTCCCGGGTCTGGGGAAAAGCCATCCACCAGCTGGGAGCGATTCCGGTGAACGACCTGGAAGAAATGGCCGACGCCGCTTTTTCCTGCCTCACCATCGAATTGCCCCGGGGCCCCAGAGTGGGGATTGTGGTCGTGGGCGGGGGAAGTTCCGTGGAGATGACCGACGTCTGCGCCCGGAACTTTTTGGAGGTTCCCCTCCTGGGAAAAGAGGCCCAGGAGAAATTGGCGGAGATCATTCCCGAAGCCAATACCAGCTGCAAAAATCCGGTGGACCTGGGATTCATGGGCTTCGTTCCCCCAATTTACCATCAATCGATCCTTTTCACCGCCGCGGACCCGAATATCGACGTCATCCTGCTCTACCAGATCACCGAGTACTTCCAGCAATTCACGCCCCACGTGGACTGGCCTGAAAAGATGGCTGTGGAAATGGCCAAGGTCCGCCAGGAAATCGGGAAACCCTTATTGATCGTCATTCCCCCCCTGGAGCAGGACAAACTGGAATTTATCACCAAGCGCCAGGCCCTGGTACAGAGGCTCCGGCGGAACGGGATTCCCGTCTTTCCCACCATCGACCGCGCCGCCAAGGTGATATACCGGCTGCAGAGGTACCGTCGTTTTCTCCACCCGGAAGCGTAGGGGCGATTCATGAATCTCTCCTACAATCTTTCCCGTCAGCCTCGGATGGTTTAAAATGAAAGGGTAGGGGGCGGTTCGCAAACCGCCCCGCCGAATAAAATCGAAGAGCCGACGTCCCCAAACCATCATCCAGCACCCAGGTTCAAGAGCCCAGAAACCCGTTCTTATGCCAGACTTCAAAATCGTTTCCCCCTTCGAGCCCAGGGGGGATCAGCCCCAGGCAATCGAAAAGCTGGTTCAAGGGATAAAAAAAGGAATCCCCCACCAGGTTCTCCTCGGGGTTACCGGGTCGGGGAAAACCTTTACCATGGCCCGGGTGATCGAACGGGTGCAGAAACCCACCCTGGTCATCGCCCCCAACAAGACCCTTGCGGCCCAGCTCTTCCAGGAATTTCGCAGCCTCTTCCCGGACAACGCCGTGGAGTATTTCATCAGCTACTACGACTACTACCAGCCCGAAGCCTACATCCCTACCACCGACACGTACATCGAGAAGGACGCCTCCATCAACGACCTCATCGACAAGATGCGTCATTCGGCCACCCATTCGGTCCTTACCCGCCGGGACGTGATCGTCGTGGCTTCGGTCTCCTGCATTTACGGTCTGGGTTCGCCGGAGACCTACCAGGGAATGATCGTTCTCATGGAAGACCAGAAGGAGACCTCCCGGGACGACGTCCTCGCCCGCCTGGTGGAAATCCAGTACGAACGCAACGACTATGATTTTCACCGGGGAACCTTCCGGGTTCGGGGCGATGTCCTGGAAATCTTCCCCGCTTACGAGGAGAACCGGGCCATCCGGGTCGAATTCTTCGGCGACCTGGTGGACTCCATATCCGAGATCGATCCCCTCCGGGGAAAGGTCCTGCGCAAGCTGAAGCAGATCACCATCTTCCCCGGCAGCCATTATGTAACTCCCCAGGACCGGCTGCGCCGGGCCATCCAGTCCATCCGGGAAGAGCTGGCGGAGCGTCTCGCCTTTTTCGAATCTCGGAAAAAGCTGTTGGAGGCCCAGCGGCTGGAGCAGCGGACCAACTACGACATCGAGATGCTCCAGGAGATGGGATACTGTACGGGCATCGAAAACTATTCGCGCCACCTGGACGGGCGGAAGCCGGGGGAGCCCCCCTATACCCTGCTGGATTATTTTCCCCAAGACCTGCTATTTTTTATCGATGAAAGCCATATCACCATTCCCCAGCTCAACGGAATGTACTGGGGCGACCGGACGCGAAAAGAAACCCTTGCGGAGTTCGGCTTTCGCCTTCCCTCGGCGCTGGACAACCGACCCCTTTCCTTCGAGGAGTTCAAAGCCCGGGCGTCCCAGGTGGTCTATGTTTCCGCCACGCCCGCCGCCTATGAGCTGAAGAAATCTCAGGGGCGCGTGGTGGAACAGATCATTCGTCCCACCGGCCTGATCGACCCGCGGGTCACGGTCAAACCCGCCCGCTATCAGGTGGATGATCTCCTGAATGAAATCCGGGCCCGGGTCGCCCGGGGAGAACGGGTCCTGGTCACCACCCTGACCAAACGAATGGCCGAAGACTTGACCTCCTATTACGCCGACCTGGGGATCAAGGTCAAATACCTCCACTCGGATATCCAGGCCCTGGAGCGGACGGAGATCCTCCGCGACTTGCGCCTGGGGAAGTTCGACGTCCTCATCGGCATCAACCTTCTGCGGGAGGGACTGGATCTGCCGGAAGTCTCCCTGGTAGCCATTCTGGATGCGGACAAGGAAGGATTCCTCCGCTCGGAGACCTCCCTCATTCAAACCTTCGGCCGGGCGTCGCGCAACGTGGGCGGGCAGGTGATCCTCTACGCCGACCAGGAAACGGAATCCATGAAGAAGGCCATCCGGGAGACCGACCGGCGCCGGAAGATACAAGAGGCTTACAACCGCAAGAACCGGATCACCCCGGAATCGATCCGCAAAGCCATCCCCGACATCCTCCAGTCCATTTACGAAGCGGACTACGTGACGATCCCCATGGCCGCGGAGAAGCCTGAGGAATATGTTTCTCTCTTCGAGGTCCCCAAGCTGATCGCCCGCCTGAAAAAGGAGATGCGGGAGGCAGCCTCCCGGCTCGACTTCGAAAGAGCCGCCGAGCTGCGGGACCGGATCAAGAGCATGCAGGAGATGGAGCTGGTCTCCAGGGAAGGAAAGGCAATGGGAGCCTAACCCCAAAGACCGATCCTGGATCCTGGATAAAAAAACATCCGTTATCCAGCATCCAGTATCTAGTATTTGGCATCCAGCCTCTAGCATTTAGCATGAACCTCGAAGAGCAAATTCAATCCCTCCCCACCAGCCCCGGCGTTTACCTGATGAAAGACCAGGCCGGAAAGGTGCTCTACATCGGGAAGGCCAAGAACCTGCGAAGCCGGGTGAGGACCTATTTCGGGAAGGCCGGGGATGCGCGTTTATCCCTCCGTTTTCTCATGCCCAAGGTCCGCCAGGTGGAAACCATCCTCACGGATACCGAAAAAGAAGCCCTCATCCTGGAAAACACCCTGATCAAAAAACACAAGCCCCGCCACAACATAGATTTAAAGGATGACAAGACTTACTTCAGCCTTAAGTTCAGCCTCCAGGAAAAATTTCCCAAGCTCACGCTGGTGCGCAGGGTAAAGAAGGACGGCGCCCGGTATTTCGGGCCTTATGCTTCCAGCATGGCGGTGAAGGAAACCCTGCGCATTCTCCGCGATCTCTTTCCCCTTCGCTCCTGCAGCGACGCCAATTTCCGCAACCGCTCCCGTCCCTGTTTGAACTACCAGATTAAAAAATGCTTGGGGCCCTGTTGCGGGCTGGTTTCTCCCGAAAAATACGCCGACCTGGTTCAGGAAGTCATTCTCTTCCTCGAAGGGAAAAACTCGCAGTTGATCCATCTATTGCGGGAGAGGATGATGGCCGCCTCGGAAGACCTCAACTTCGAGGAAGCGGCCCGGGTCCGCGACCAGATCGCGGCCATCGAACAGACCCTGGAAAAACAGAAGGCTGTCTCCCAGACCCCCAATGACCAGGATGTCTTCGCCTTCCACCGCCGGGGAAATGCCTGGGAGTTCCAGGTCCTTTTCTTCCGAAGGGGAATCCTGGTCGGGAACAAGTCTTTCCATTTCTCCCGGCTCAATCTCCCCGAAGTGGAGGCCCTCTCCGCGTTTCTGCGCCAGTACTACGCGGAAGAACCCTCGATCCCCCACGAAGTCCTCTTGCCCCTGCCCGTCGAGGATGAAGCGCTGCTGGCCGAATGGCTTTCCGACAGGAGAGGGGGGAAAGTGGAGGTTCACGCCCCGCAACGGGGGGAGAAAAAAAGCCTGGTGGAGATGGCCCGGAAGAACGCCGAGAATGCCTTCCAGAAGAGGGTCGGCGAAACCGAAACGCTGGAGCTGATTCTTCAGGAGCTCAAGGAAAAATTGAGGCTGAGAACCCTGCCCCGCCGGGTCGAATGCTTCGACATCTCCAACCTCTTCGGGACCCTGGCCGTCGGTTCCATGGTGAGTTTTCTGGACGGCCGCCCGGACCCTTCCCGCTACCGCCATTTCAAGGTTCACGCCCCCTCTTTTCCCGATGATTATGCTATGATGTATGAAGTCCTGAAGCGCCGGTACAGCAAACTGGAGCCCGGAGGGGAAAAGCCGGACCTTCTCGTCGTCGATGGAGGAAAGGGACAGCTCAACGTGGCCCTGGCGGTCCTGGCCGAGCTCGGCCTTCCGGATATATCCGCAATCGGGCTGGCCAAGGACAAAGGGCCAAGTCGGAGGAAGGCCTCGGAACAGACGGCCGATAAAATTTACCTCCCCAACGTGAAAGACCCCGTACTCCTCGGCCCTTCCGCATCCCTTCGGTACCTGCAAAGGATAAGGGATGAAGCCCACCGGTTTGCGATTCGGTACCACAAGCTATTGCGGGGCAAGCGGGGTTTGCAGACCCTTCTGGACGACATTCCGGGAATCGGGGCGATCAAAAAGAAAGCCCTGCTCACGGAATTCGGGAGCCTGCAGAAGGTCCAGGAGGCTTCCTCAGAACGACTCAGTCAAGTCCGCTCCCTGACCCGAAGGGACGCACAGACGGTCTTCGAGTTCTTTCATCCCCCCGAGGAATGCGGAATTCGGAATGGGGAGTGCGGAATAAAGAAAAAAGGAGCCCTTGATGTACAAAACCCCTGAAACATTTCCCCAAAGGTATCGTCCTCTCATCATGGCCCCCCACGGAATGGTGGCTTCTCCTCACTATCTCGCCTCTCAGGCGGGGGTAGATATTTTGAAGAAGGGGGGGACGGCGATGGATGCGGCCATCGCCACGAATTCCGTCCTGAACGTGGTTTACCCTCACATGTGCGGGATCGGCGGAGACGCCTTTTGGCTCATCTACGATGCCGCCAAGAAGGACCTGGCCTTCCTAAATGCCAGCGGGCGGTCCGCTTATGCCGCCACGATCGAAACCTACCAGAAGGCGGGGATGAACTCCATGCCGGTCCGGGGGCCCCTGACCGTGACCGTCCCCGGAGCCGTGGACGGCTGGTTTGAGGTCCACGGGCGATACGGAAAAATGCCCATGGCCTCGCTTCTCGAAACCGCGATCGTCTATGCCCGGAACGGGTATCCTATCAGCCATGTCCTTAGTTTCAAGGTCCAGGAGGCCATGGGCGAACTCTCCCGGTATTCCACTTCAAAAGAGCTCTTCCTGCCGGGAGGGAAAGCCCCCCGGCCGGGGGATATCCTTACCAATCCCGGGCTGGCCTCTTCCCTGGAAAAGATCGCCCGGGAGGGACGGGAGGTGTTCTACCAGGGGGAAATCGGCCGGGAAATCGTCCGCTTCTCCCGGGAAAACGGCGGACTCCTCACCGAGAAGGACCTCCGGGAACACCGGTCCGACTGGGGAAAGCCTGTCTCCACCCAGTACCGGGGCTACACGGTTTACGAAACGGCTCCCAACTCTCAGGGCCTGACCGCCCTTCTTATGCTGAACCTGCTCGAGGGCTACGACCTGGCCTCCCTGGGCTATCAGTCGGCCGACCACCTTCACTACATGGTGGAGGCCAAGAAAGTGGCCTTCGCCGATCGGAACCGGTATATCTCCGACCCAGAGAAGGTCAAGATTCCCGTCGATGATCTCCTTTCGAAAGATTACGCCGCGCGACGCCGGGGTCTTATCCGAAAAGACCGAGCGGCGGACCCCCAGGCCATCTCCCCGGGAATTTTTGGGCGGGATACGATTTACCTCTGTACCCTGGATGAAGCGGGAAACGCCGTCTCCCTGATCCAATCCCTCTACTATTCCTTCGGGTCGGCGGTGGTGGCCGGGAACACGGGAATCCTGCTTCAGAACCGGGGAGCTTACTTCTCTTTGAACGCGGACCATGTGAACCGCCTCGAGCCCCACAAGCGGACCTTCCACACCCTCATGGCATCCATGACCTTCCGCGACGGGAAACCCTTCCTCGTCTTCGGGACCAGCGGGGCCGACGGACAGCCCCAGACTCACGTTCAAGTCATGACCGCGGTCTTCGATTTCGGCCTGGACATCCAGGCGGCGCTCGAGGCGCCCCGATGGGTTGCGGGGCGTTATCTCCTCCACCAGCCCGAGGGGCTCCTCCTGATGGAAAAGAGGTTTCCTGAAACGGTGATCGACGAGTTGAAAAAACGGGGGCACCAAATCCAGATCGCCGACGGAATCGACCAATCCATGGGCAGCGCCCACGGGATCTTGATCCATCCGGAAAACGGCCTGCGCTTGGGGGGGGCCGACCCGCGGTGCGACGGAGCGGCCATCGGATACTAATCGAATGGGGAATTGGGAATGCCGAATGCGGAATGAAGGACGACCGGGACCTTGGGCCTTGAGGACCGGCAAGGCCCGGGCTTGACTTGAGGAGCGCTTCGCTTGAAGCAAAGGCGTAAATCTTCCCCGAAAAAAGGAATTAAGCCGGATAGGGCTCCGGAGGCAAAGATTCGGGCCTTGACCCGCAAGAACAACCGGTTACAGCGGGAAGTCGAAGAACTCCGGCAAAAGGAGCGCCAGCTCGGGGAGATCGTTCGTTTTGAGAAGTTGCTCTCGGAAATTTCCAGCCGCCTGGTCCATCTTCCGGTTGACGAGATCGAACGGGAAATCGAGGACGGGTTGCGCCGGGTCGTCGAGCTTCTGGAAGTGGACCGCGGGGGAGTTTACATTTTTTCCGGAGACAGAACCCGGTTTCCCCGCAAATACTTCTGGGGCGGGGAGGGAGTTCCCGAATCGGCGGCCGTCCTTGAGGATCAGAAGTTTCCCTGGCTGAGCGAAAAGCTGCGCCGGGGCGAAATGGTGGTGATCCCCCGGGTCGATGACCTGCCGGAAGAAGCAGCCCGGGACCGACGGGAATTGCAGAAGTACCAGAACCGGTCCTCCCTGGCGATTCCCCTGAAGGTGGGTGACCGCATCTTCGGCGCCGTGACCTTTGGGGCGGTCCGAAGGGAAAGGAAATGGCCGGGGGAGCTGATCCAGCGGTTCCGTTTGGTCGGCGAAATTTTCGCCAGTGCCCTGGCCCGCAAGCAATCGGAAGAGGCTCTGCGCAAGGCCGAGTTGGAATACCGGACGGTGGCCGAGTTCCCTTACGACTGGGAATATTGGTCCAACCCCGACGGGACCATCCGTTACATTTCCCCCTCCTGCAGGCGAATCAGCGGGTACTCCCCCGATGATTTTATCAAACGTCCTTCCTTGATCCGAGAGATCATCCTGCCCATCGACCGGGAGGCCTGGGACCGGCATTTTCGGGAAAGCCGGCGAGGAATCCCTTCCCATGAAATCCAATTTCGCATCCGCAAACCGGACGGCCAAATCCGCTGGATCGAGCACGCCTGCCAGTCGGTGAGAAGCCCCCAGGGGAATTTTCTGGGGTACCGGGTCAGCAACCGCGACGTGACTGAGCGGAAACTGGCTGAAGAAACGGCCCGGAAAAAGGATCAGAGCCTGGCCGAGGCGCAACGAATCGCCCATCTGGGAAGCTGGCATTGGGACATTGAAACCAATGATTTGGCCTGGTCCGACGAAGTCTATCGGATCTTTGGAATCCATCCGCAGGAGTTCAAGGCCACCTACGATGCTTTCCTGGAATGCGTGCATCCCGACGACCGGGAGGCGCTCCAAGAGGCCGTTAAGCGAAGCCTGGCCGATCCCTCCGTTCCTTACCGCCTCGAACACCGGGTGATTCGACCGGATGGGTCGGAGCGCATCGTCCAGGAGCAGGGAGAGGTCACTTTTGATGATGGGGGACGGCCTATCCGGATGATTGGCACGGTCCAAGATATAACCGAGCGCAAGCGGGCGGAAGAGCTGCTGCAGAAGTCCCAGGATGAGCTTCGGCGCCTTTCCGCCCAGCTTCTTTCCGTCCAGGAGGAAGAGCGGAAACGAATCGCCCGGGAACTCCACGACGGAGTTGGGCAGTCCCTATCGGCCCTGAAGTTCCTTCTCGAGAATCGCCTCGGGTCGATCGGGCAGAACGCTTTTCCCGGAGACCTTCAAGCTCTGGAAAGCATGATCCCCATGATCCAGAATACCATCGAGGAGGTCCGGCGCATGCAGACCGACCTCCGACCTCCAATCCTGGATGACTTGGGGATCCTGGCCACCCTATCCTGGTTCTGCCGCGATTACCAGAAGGTCTATTCCGGAATCCGAATCGAGCCGCAGATTGAGGTTCGGGAAGATGAAATTCCCCAGGGGCTGAAGACGACCCTTTACCGGATTCTGCAGGAGGCTATGAATAATGTCGCCAAACACAGCCGGGCGGACCGGGTATGCCTTTCCCTTTTCCGGAAGGACGGCTGGGTCCACCTGCGGATCGAGGATAACGGCCGGGGATTTGATTTGCAGAGGGCCCTTTCGGACGAAAGGCCCGGCCGAGGATTCGGGTTGGCCAGCATGAAGGAACGGACGGAGCTTTCCGGAGGGTCTTTTTCATTGGAGTCGGAGAAAGGAAAGGGTACCGTCATCCAGGCTTCCTGGAAAATATCGGGAGAGGACTGAGCCGGAAAAGGGCTCCCCGCTCCTCCGAAATCCGCAACGAGGGCCTTGAATCCCCTCAATCCCCCCAATCCTCCCAGGTCTATTTCATCCCTTCCTTTTCTTTTCCTCCCTGCCTCCCGGCGGGGCCGCAAGCGCAGGATGCCGCTGTCCCTGAAAATCCTTCCCTTCCCGGTTGCTGGCATTATACTGAGCCAGGCTGGCATCATGGTGGCGGGCAAAATTCCGGAGAGCTTCCACCTGGGCCTGGTAGGGAGCGCAGTCAAGATAATGCATTTCCCCGGGATCGGTTTTCAGGTCGAAGGCCCAGCAGCGGTTTTTCTTCAGGGAGACCTGTACCTTGATTCCCTCCGTGCTGAGCGAGGAAATACTCTCCTCATGGCCGTAGAAGAAAAGGTACTTCCGTTTCAGCTTTCTTTGGAAGAGGGACTCTCCATCCAGGAGGGCGGAATTGTAAGGAATCCGCAGGGCGTCCAGGAGGGTAGGCAGAATGTCGGTATGGTTGGTGGGAAAGCGAACCGACCTGGGCTGGAACAGGGCCGGCTGGTAAAAGATGACCGGGGCTTCCAGGTTGACGTTGTAGCTGTAGCGATAGTGAAGATAGTTGTCCGGATGGTGTTGGCCGAAGGCCTGGCCGTGATCGCCCACGATCACCAGGATGGTTCTCTCCAGGAGCCCGAGTTTCCGCAGGTGGTCGAAAATGCGCTCGACCATCCGGTCGAGCAGGTACAAGTTGTTGATATACCGGCTCAGGGACTTCCCGTCCATCTCCACGAGGCGGTAATCGGGACCGTAGTCGAAATAGGGAAAATGGGCGACGAAGCTCACGTACATCCCCAGGAAGGGCTCCCGGGCCTTGGTGATCCGCCGCAGGAAAAAATCCACGGTCTGAATTTCATCCCGGGCGATGTAACGGCCCAGGGTGCTCAATTCCTCCCGGATTTTGAAGTTCAGGGTTTCGTAGGTATGAATTTCCCCGAGGCCCCCATTTTTCAAGAAGGGAAGGGGGAAGTACCAGGCGGAAGAGGAGGGGGAAACAAGGAAGGAATCGTAGGTTTCGCCCAGGAAGGCGGGCAGGGAGGGAATTTGCGCATCCGGGCGAACCCCGAGCGTCCCCCGGTTGAAAAAATCGTAGAGCCCGCTGAGGACCGAGAACATGGCTTTCGTGCTTACGTTGGAGGGGGCGTAATGGTTCTGCAGGAACCAGCCCTGCTTGGCCAGGCGATTCAGGAAGGGCATGGGCGCCGGACCTTTTTCGGAGCCCCCCCCCAACATGTACCGGGTCCCCAAGGATTCCAGGACCAGAAAGACTACATTCCAGGGATGTTGGGCGGGAGAAGGAAGGTTTTTCACCGCCCGGACGGGATGAGAATACAAAGGCCCCGTGAGCTTGAGACCCGGCTCTGTTTCCTCAACCCGGGTCAACATTCGTTCCCTTTCCGGGGACCGGCGCAAGTGCTCGGCCAGGTCGGAAACGAAGAAAATGCCGGGGTTCGCCCGAAGCTCCGCCGGAACGGGATTCTTTTCTCCCGGAAAAACCCATAGGGAGAAGACCCCCCAAAGCCCCATGGCGGCAAGGGAGCCTTTAACGATCCAGGCGCGGGGGACCGGGGGAATTAGCCATACCGCCCAAAAGACCGCCAACGGGAAACCTACGAACAACCAGTCCCGAACCTCCAGGAACTTCAGGGTGTCGACGGTGGAAACGCTGTACACCGACTCCAGGATCACCCCGAAATCGAAACCGGTCTGGGCGTCGAAGAGAAAGCGGAAATGACCCAGGTGAAGGAACAGCAGACATCCCAGGATCAAATGGAGGAGAGCCAGGCCGGCGATCTGAAAAAGGAGAAAGATCGATCGGCTCTTCAGGAAGAACCGCCCCTGGCCCAGGAGCCCGAAAAGGAAAAAACAGGTCAGGATCAGAACCAGGTCGGAATCCCCGAATGCCAGAGCAAACCCGAGGGGATGGGAGCTGGGAGAAAAATCGAAGGGTTTGATGGGATGAGTAAATAAACCCCAGGTAAGCCGCACCCGGTAGGCCAGAACCAGAATCAGCAAAGCCGCCAGGAAGGCGAAGCTGGTTCGGTTTCCCGAAACCAAACGGACAATCCATCCTTTTGGATTTTCCGTAGAAGTGAGGCTATTCCTTCCCCTTCTCATTTTCCCTCATGGCCTTGAAGGCGTTGATCAATCCATTGGTCGAGGAATCGTGGGCATGGACGGGGCGTTCATCGCCCAACTCCGGAAGGATTTTCCCGGCCAGCTGTTTGCCCAGCTCCACCCCCCACTGATCGAAGCTGAAGATGTTCCAGATCACTCCCTGGACGAAAATCTTGTGTTCGTACATGGCGATGAGGCTTCCCAGGACCCGGGGGGTTAACTTTCGGAAGAGAATGGAGTTGGTGGGCCGGTTACCCTCGAAGATACGGTAGGGCCACAGCCTTTGGATTTCCCCGTCGGACTTTCCCTCGCCTTTCAGTTCGGCGATGGCCTCCTCCTGGGTTTTCCCCTTCATGAGCGCCTCGGGTTGGGCGAAGAAGTTGGAGAGCAGAATGGAATGATGGTTGCCGATGGGGTTGTGGCTGATCGCCGGGGCCAGGAAATCTGCCGGAATGAGCCTGGTTCCCTGGTGAATCAGCTGGTAGAAAGCATGCTGTCCGTTGGTCCCCGGCTCTCCCCAGATGATCTGCCCCGTTGGGCAACTCACCCTCCGGGCGTTGCGGTCCACGGACTTCCCGTTGCTCTCCATGTTCCCCTGCTGGAAATAGGCGGGGAAGCGGTGCATGGACTGGTCATAGGGCAGAATGGCCTCGGTCTCGGCTCCGAAGAAGTTGTTGTACCAGACCCCGAGAAGAGCGAGGATGACGGGGATGTTCTTTTCGAAGGGAGCCTCGCGAAAATGGAGGTCCATCTCGTGAGCCCCCTGGAGGAGTCCGGCGAAATGTTCAAACCCCACGTAGCAGGCGATGGACAACCCGATGGCCAACCAGAGAGAGTACCGTCCTCCGACCCAATCCCAAAAGACGAACATGTTTTCGGGATCGATCCCGAAGGCCTTCACTTTTTCCGTGTTGGTGGATAGGGCGATGAAATGCCGGGATACGTGCCGGCTTTCTTTCGCCCGGGCCAGAAACCAGTCCCTGGCAGAGAAGGCGTTGGTCATGGTCTCCTGGGTGGTAAAGGTCTTCGAGGCAATGAGAAAGAGAGTCGTTTCCGGATTCAGCCTTTTCAGCGTCTCGATCAGGTGCGTACCATCCACGTTGGAGACGAAATGGGCGGATACCCCCTGGCGGGCATAGGGCTTAAGGCACTCGGTCACCATCGCCGGCCCCAGGTCCGATCCCCCGATGCCGATGTTGACCAAGTCCGAGATTCGCCCCCCGGAATACCCCTTCCATTCGCCGGAGGCAATCTTTTCCGAAAAGCTTTTCATCTTATCCAGGACCGCATTCACCCGGGGCATCACGTTTTCGCCGTCCACCTCCATGGGATGGTTCGATCGATTCCTCAAGGCCACATGCAGAACCGCCCGGTTTTCCGTTTCGTTGATTTTATCCCCGGCAAACATCTTTTCGATGGCGTCCCGCAGGTCCACCTCTTCGGCCAGGGAGAACAGGAGTTTCATCGTTTCCGGGGTGATGCGGTTCTTGGAGTAGTCCACCAGGATGTCCTGGAAAGAGAGGGAAAATCTCTCGAACCTGAAGGGGTCCGCGGCGAAGAGGTCTTTCATGTGGACGTCCTTCATCTTCGCAAAATGCTCGCCCAGGTTCCGCCAGGCGTTTGTCTTGGTGGGATCGATCCTCTTTAGCATGGCAAGTTCTCCTGGCCCCTTAATGGCGTCCCTCGTTTCGGGAGATGGGGGCTTCCTTTTCGGCCATGAAATCCATCGGGGGCGCGCCGCGCGCCCCTGCACTTCCCATTCTTTCCCCTCGAACTCCCTCCAGGCGGGTTTGAAAACTGCTCCGCCTCCGAAGCGTCTTTATTCATTCCCCCTTCCGAATTCCGCCTTCCGTTTTTGCCCCCACCCCGAGGCGACCGCGTAGTTCATGCACCGGGAGAAGATTTCGTAGTCAAGGTCCGGGCACAGAATATTCCTCCTCCGCAGAATCGAGTCGGCCTCGCGGCTGTCGAATACCCGGCCATCGCGCATGTAAGGGTGATAGGCGTCCAGGTAGGCGTGGAATAGGACCTCCAGGGGATTGCGCGGGGTCTCTAGAAAATCTCCCGGCGGTACGGCCCGGATTCCCGTTATCCGAAAAAGCCGGGAGGTGAAATCGACCAATTCATCGATCTTTTTGGGCCGGGGATTCACCAAGTGAAAGATGCCCCCTTCCAGGGCGTCCCCCCACAGGGCCATAAAGGCTTGCAGGAAAAAGTCCACCGGGACCAAGTTGATTCCGCCGTTCTCTTTCTTCTCCAGCCGGATGGGCAGATGAACCCATCCGTCCCGGTCCATTCTCACTCCCATTTCTTTTGCTTTCCCTCCCCCGTTTTCCAGAATATCCGCCCGATAGAGGTTTTTAAAAAAGAGAACAGTCCGTACCGGGTAATAAAGGGCCCGAAAGGTGAGGGCCCTTCCGGTCCGGGAGTCTCCATAAACGATGGAAGGCCGGTAGATGGTGCAACGAATTCCCTCTCGGGCGCAGAGCTCCGCCACCAACCTCTCCCCCAGGCATTTGGTCTCTTCGTACAGGTTGTGGAAATCCTGGTTCGTGACCCGCTCCTCCCGAAAGACTCCCTCCTTTTTTCCGGCTACGTAGGCCGTACTGAGATGGTGGAAAAAATGGCATCGGCTTTGAGCGGCTGCCTCCAGCACTCTTTGGAGGCCGGCAATATTCACCGCCTCCACCTCCGCCCTTTTCCGTTCCGAAAAAGATGTGTTGGAGGCGCAGTGAACGATTTCGTCAACCTGGCTCAGCATTTCGGAATATTGCCGCTCATCCAGGCCGAAACGGGGCTGTTCCAGGTGCCCCTCCACCACCCGGACCTTCGAAGGAGCGGGGATTTCTTCTCTCAGCCAATCGAGAATGCGGCGGAACCTTTCCTGCCCGGTCAGTTGTTTTTTGGGACGACACAGAACCCAAAGGGAAAAGCCTCTTCGAAGCATCTCCGCCGCGATGTGGCTTCCCAGAAAACCCGTAGCCCCCGTAAGGAGTATCCTACTGGACCTTTGCTCTCGTTTTTCCCGGAGGGCCGAGACCGAGATTCGAATGATCATCCTCCCCCATATCCAAATCCTCTGGCACCGCCAGACTCCGGAGATCTGGTCCTTGAGGCTTTTTTTCGCTCGCCGGGTTCCCCTGGTCAGGGTGCCCCGCCGCATACTCCCTTTTCATTTCAGGAAGAATTCCCCGAACCCGCGGGTCAGAAGGCCCAGGACCGTGGCGATCCCCAGAGTCAACCCCATGGCCAAAAAGGCCCCTTTCCGGCCGATTTCCTTCCACAGAACTCCCACTGTGGCAAGGCAGGGCATATAGAAAGTAACGAAGATGGTGAAGACCAGGATTTGGGTATGGCTCATCACCGTAGAAACCTCGCTGGTGCCGAGGGCCTGGGTCAGCATAATCAAGGAAAGCTCTTTGCGCAGAAGGCCGAAAAGGAGAGTGGTTCCCACGGAAAAAGGAAGGCCGAGAAGCCCGGTCAAGGGAAGCAGGAGGTAATTGATCCAAAGGTCCAACTTCCAGTACTCAATCAGGGCCAACACCATGCTGCCCGCGATCAATAGGGGCCAGGCAATCATGATGAATTCCCGAATCCGGCACCAGGACTTCTTCCAGGTGCTGGGGAGCGAAGGAACTTGGTAGGCGGGCATTTCCAGGATGAACCCCAGGTTGCTCTCCGGTGAGAAGGAAGACATGACCTTGCCGAAAAAGGCCACCACCAAAAGGTTCAAGACGAAAATGGCCAGGGCGGCATTGGGGTTAATGAAAAAAGCCACGAGCCCGAAGATGATGGTAATCCGGGCGGCGCATGGGATCATGGTGGAAAGGACGGATACGACGAAACGGTGCTGGGGAATCTCGAGGATTCGGGTGGACATGACCGCCGGAACGCTGCACCCGTAACCCAGAATAAAAGGGATGACCGACTTTCCGTGCAGGCCCATGCGGTGCATGAAGGCATCCATCAGGAAAGCCACCCGCGGGAGGTACCCCAGGTCTTCCAGGAGGGAAAGGCCGATGAGAAAGGGGACTAGGTAGGGGAGGACGATGGCTATCCCGCCGGAAATTCCGTGGAGCACTCCATGAACGAGAGAAAGGGATAGGCTTCCTTCGGGCAAAAGGCTCTCGAGGTTCCGATTCAGCTGTTCGAAGTATTGCAGCAGGGGGCCTTCAACCATCTCCCCGATGCCGAAGATGAAATGGAAGAACCCGTAAAACACCAGGGCCAGGATCACATATCCGGTTACCCGGTGCAGGACCCACTGATCGAGGGTTGTTCGGAAATCCCGCTTGGGGGAACGGATAACCCGAGCGACTTTTTCGAAGATGTTCATGGCCAGAGCATGGCGTTCGGAGGAGATGACTTCATCCGAGGGCGCGCCGTGGCTCTCCTGCAATTTTTCCTGGAACGGAACCACCCGGCGGTAGAAGTCCCCGGCCTGTTTGACCTCCTCCACCAAGGGCTCATCCTTTTCCAGGAGTTTGATGGCCAAAAATCGGGCGGGGACCCGTTCATTTACCCGTTTTTCCGGAGGTCCCAGAAGGGAAGCGAGCGGTTGGATCACCTCTTCGATGTCCTTGCTGAACCGCTGGACCTTTCCCCTTCTCCTTTCTTCCCAGACCTGGCGGACCCCGGCGAAGAGGTTTTTGACCCCCTTTCCGGTGGCGGCGATGACGGGAAAGACCGGGATTCCGAGGATCTCCTCCAATTTGGCCGCATCGATTTCAATTCCCTTCCTCTCCGCTTCGTCCATCATGTTTAGGCAAAGGATCATGGGGACTTCCAGCTCCAGCAGCTCCAGGGTCAATTCCAGACTCCGGCTGAGAAGGGAAGCGTCCGCCACGTTGATGATCAAATCGACCTCTCCCGATAGAAGGTGTTTTCGCGCTTCTCGTTCGGCGGGTTCTTCCGACGTGAGGGAGTACGTTCCGGGAAGGTCGATGCAGTGGCAGGTCAGGCCGTCGATGCGGGTCCGGGTCTTGATGAACGAAACACTGGTTCCCGGAAAATTGGCGGTGATGGATTTGAAACCGGCGATGTGGTTAAAGAGGGTGCTTTTCCCGCAGTTGGGCTGGCCGGCCAGGGCGATGGTCATTTCCTCGGTCAATTGCACCAAAACCTGAGAGGCCACTCCCTTTCCCAGGGCCAGCTGAAAGCCATGGACCTCGATGGCAATGGGCCCTCCCAGAGGACCGTGCCGGGTTACGGTAATGAAGTCCCCGGGATGGATGCCCATTTGATTCAGGCGGCGTTTGACTCCCCAGCCTCCTTGGATCAAAACCACTTTGGCTTTTTTCCCGGGTTCGAGTTGGGTTAGAGGAATGCCCCTCTCTTCCCCTTCTGCGGAGGCAGAGGAGTTCGGCAGGGAAAAATCTGGATCGGTTTTGGAAGGCGAATCGGACATTGAGTTAACAAGAAGGAATGAAAATTCCCGGGGGTCCCCTGGTCTTTTTTCTTTATTCTATTCTGAAAGGAATGGTTAAGCAAATCAATTTGGTCAAGAATACTCCCTCCGGAGAAAGGCATGGGGAGCCGGGGTTGGAAACCCGCATCTTTTCCCCGAAGAAGCGGGAGGATTTAAAAGAATTGAAATTTTTGCGGAAATCTGTGATATTGGAAAAAATTGGGCAGGAAAAAAACCAGAAGCCCAGATGGGAAGGATAAGGCCCGACAAAAGAAATCGGTTATGGAAGATGTGGGATTGGGTGGCGAAAATTTAAGGCCATGAGCCCAAGGCATGATTCCCTATTGAAACGGTTCCTCATAGAAGCATTGAGCTGCTTATAAATTTCCCGATCGTTCAATTTCAAGAGAGGAGGAAGAAAGATGAAAAAGCGAATCCCAATCGGCCTGATTCTTTTGGTCCTGGCCTTTTTCGGTTTAACTCAGGCTGCTCCGGCCCAGGACAAGTATCCTTCCAAGCCCGTGGAGATTATCGTTTCCTGGGCGGCGGGAGGGGCGACGGATGTGATCTTTCGGGCCGTGGCGACAGTATTTCCCCGCTACGCCAACAACCAGCAGATGATCGTGAAGAATATTCCCGGCGGGGGTGCGGCCATCGGGTACACGGAAGCGATGAAGGCCAAGGGGGACGGATACACCACCGTGGCCGTGGCCACTCCCATGATTACCAAGATCCATATGAGCAACGTAAAATTCAGCGCCACCACCTTTGCCCCGGTGATCCAGATCTCGGACAATGCCTGCTATCTCATGGTTCACAAGGACTCTCCCTATAAAGACCTCCGCGATTATATCGCCGATGCGAAGAAGCGGCCCGGCCAGATCAATATGGGGAACGCCGGGGCGGGCGGCGGATACCATATGGCGTCTTTGGCCTTCCAGAATTTTGTGGGCATCAAACTGAACCATATCCCCTTCGAGGGGGGCGGTCCTTCGATCACCGCCCTCATGGGAAAACACGTGGACTCCATCATCGTGTCGGCGCCGGAGGGGGTTCCCCAGGCCCTGGCCGGGAACTTGAAGCTTCTGGGGGTGTTCGGCGACGAGAGGCTGGAAAAGTTCAAGGAAGTCCCCACCGCGAAGGAGTTGGGAATCGCCTTCAACATCGGCATGTGGCGCGGAGTGGCGGTGCCGAAAGATACCCCCGCGGCCATCCAGGCCCAGCTCCATGACATCCTCAAAAAATGCATGGGCGACGCGGATTTTAAGAAGAAATGCGAAGAGCTGAGCGTCCAATTGATGTACCGGGGCCCTAAGGATTTCGAAAAATTCATCCTCGCCGAGGACGCCCGCTACAGAGATTTGATCATCAGAGAGAAATTGGGGGAACGATACAAGTAAAACCGGACCGGAGGGGAAAAATGGAAGAGGGGAAGGGATGAAGGTTCTTTATCTTTTCCCCTTTTTCGTTCCCGGGTTTCCTCTTTTTCTGCCGCTGCCGGATGAGCGCCTGACTCCTTGTTTCACCGGACTGATGCCCCTTGGGCAATCCTGTTTGGGGTGGGGCCGGATTTGCCGGCGGGGGATGGAAAGGAATAACCGCCCATGAAACGCGGGGGGAGAATCGTCGCCGCTTTCTTGGTTTTCATCGGGGCAGGAGGGGCCGCCCTGGCCTATGAAATGGGATTCGGCACCCTGCACCATCCCGGGCCCGGCTTCTTTCCCTTCTGGCTTTCCCTGATCCTGGCCCTGGTCTCCTTTATCCATCTTCTTACCCAATGGGGCCCGGAATCGGAAACGGTATCGCTCTGGAGCAAGGAGGTCCTGATTCGTCCCGCGACCGCCGCGGCGGTCATGTTCCTGTATGCCCTATCCATGGGCTGGATCGGCTTTTTTTCATCGACCTTTCTCCTTTTTCTGGCCTGGTTGATCTTGGTGGAGCGGGAAAAATGGCTCACCATCGGACTGGTTTCCGTCCTGGGAACGCTGGCCCTCTACACCGTCTTCAGCGTTTTCCTGAAGGTCCCGCTGCCCAAAGGAAGCCTTTTTTAATCGGAGGGCTTTTTTCGATTGGATTCCCTCGCTGCGCTGGGGAACGGGTTTTCCCTGGCGGTCACCCCCGTCAATCTGCTCTTCGGGCTCATCGGAGCGGTCCTGGGCACGGCCATCGGCGTCCTGCCGGGGCTGGGTCCGGCGGCGACCATTTCTCTTTTGCTTCCCCTGAGCTATGCCCTGGGAAATCCGGTGACTTCGATCATCATGCTGGCGGGAATCTATTATGGGGCCATGTATGGCGGGTCCACCACCTCCATCCTTCTCAATATCCCGGGGGAGGCCGCGTCGGTGGTCACCTGCATCGATGGATACCAGATGGCCAAGAAGGGACGGGCTGGCGCTGCCCTGGGCATGGCGGCCATCGGCTCCTTTATCGCCGGAACCGCGGGAGTCATCGGGCTCACCTTCGTCGCCCCCCCGCTATCCGCCTTCGCCCTGAAATTCGGCCCCGCGGAATATTTTTCCCTCACCATCCTGGGGCTCATGCTGGCCACCTATCTTTCCGGGCAGTCGGTCTTGAAAGGGATCATCATGGCCGTCCTGGGGCTGCTCCTGGCCACGGTGGGCATGGACCCGGTTACCGGCAACCTCCGTTACACCTTCGGACTGCTCATCCTGGAAGACGGGTTTGATTTTCTCACGCTGGGCATGGGGCTTTTCGGGATCGGCGAAATCTTTTCCACTTTGGAGGGAAAGGTAAGAGCCCAGTTGGTAACCCGGAAAATCTCCAACTTATGGCCGACCCTGAAAGACTGGGCCGTTTCTAAATGGTCCATCCTGCGGGGCTCGGGGGTGGGGTTTTTGGTGGGCCTCTTGCCGGGGGGGGGAGCGGTGATCGCCTCTCTCCTTTCCTATGCCATCGAAAAGAGAGCTTCCAAGGAGCCGGAAAAATTCGGCCAAGGGGCCCTGGAAGGAGTAGCCGGGCCCGAGTCGGCCAACAATTCCGCCGCGAGCGCATCCTTCATTCCCATGCTGACCCTGGGCATTCCGGGGAACCCGGCCATCGCCATGATTTTTGCCGCGCTGCTGATCCAGGGCGTGACTCCCGGACCCCTTCTGATCAAGGACCATCCCCAGCTTTTCTGGGCAGTCATCGCCTCCATGTACATCGGAAATTTCCTTCTGCTGATCTTGAACCTGCCCCTGGTCGGCATCTGGGTGCAGATGCTCAAGGTTCCTTACTCCATCCTGGCTCCCTTTATCGTGCTGATCTGTTCCATCGGCGTTTACAGCATGAAGAACGATGTGTCCGACGTGTTGATGATGGTGATCTTCGGGGTGGTGGGGTACGTGCTGCGGAAATTCCGCTTCGAACTGGGCCCGCTCCTCCTCGCCTTCGTTTTGGGCCGGATCCTGGAAAGGTCGCTCCGCCAGGCCCTTCTCATCTCCAAAGGGGACCTGGGCATCTTCATTCAGAAGCCCATTTCGGCCTTCCTTCTTGCGGCCGTCGCTTTGATGATCCTTTTTTCCGCCTCCTGGGCAATCTACCGCCGCTTTTCTTCCCCGCCCACTCGCTTTGGCCCGCAAGCTCATTAACCCATAATTCCTTCAATGCGGCTTATGCTCGGGCAAGGAGAATTCTTTTTTTATTTCGATTTTCCCTTGTACAAAGTCACGGAGATGATGATAACGATTCCCTTTACCACGTGCTGGTAAAAGCCCGAAACATTGAGAAGGTTCAGGAGATTGTTGATGGTGGAGATGATCAGGACCCCAAGGACCGTTCCTCCCAGTCCCCCGATTCCGCCGGCCAAAGAAGTCCCTCCCATGACCACGGCGGCAATCGAGTCCAGCTCAAAGCCCTGACCCACAAAGGGGTCTCCCACGGTCAAACGGGCGGATAGACTGATACCGGCGACTGCGGCCATGAAACCGCACAGGGTATAGATTTTCAACTTATGGGAAAGGGTCCGGATCCCCGATAGGTAGGCCACGCTTTCGTTGGCCCCGATGGCGTAAGTGTAGCGCCCGAAAGCAGTCTTCCGCAGGATAAATATTCCGACCACAATAACCCCCATGGCAAGGAGGGTTAACAGCGGGATCGGGCCCACGGCCCCGGCCCCCAGAAACTGAATCGGCGGGCTTACCCTCCCGGTGGGGTATCCTCCCGTATAGATCAACGCCACCCCCTGGACAATGGTCATCATCCCCAGGGTGACAACAAAAGGCGGGACCCTGCGCAAAGTAGTTACCAGGCCATTCACCAGCCCGATGAAGGACCCGGCGACGAGGGCCAGAAGAATGCTGGGCAAGGTCCAGGCGTCCCCCCACATCATCATGGTGCAGAGGATGCAGCTCGTCATGCTGATGATGGAACCCACCGACAGGTCGATCCCTCCGATCAGGATGGCGAAGGTCTGTCCTACGCTGACAATGGCCAGGGGCCCCGCCTGCCGGGCCAGGTTGAAGAGATTCGTGGGTTTCAGAAACGTGGGGGACAGAACGGCGGCAACGATGAACAACCCCACGAAGCCGATAAAAATAGCCGCCACCTGCCCGCTTGGCCGGAAGCGGGAACCCCAGCGGGGCGCGAAAGCTTGGGGTTGTTTATCCCTTGCCCCAGCCGTCGATCTCATCCTTGACCTCCTTCGCCGTCACCACCCGGCCATAAGCACGTTGAACAATGTCCAGGGTCGCCCCCTGGATATGGGGCCAGAGCGTGGCCGTGGCGTCCTTGACCACCACCAGCTTATATTCATGGTTAAAGGCTCCTATGATCGTGGCGAATACACAGATATCGGTCATAATCCCGGTGACGATCAGCGATTTGACATCCCGGCAACGCAAGGCACCGTCGAGGGACGTTTGGTTGAAGGCATCGTACCAGTATTTGCGGATGACCGGCTCGCCGGGGCGGGGCTGGAGTTCGGGGATTGTGTGCACGTTCTCTTCCCCCTCCAGGCAGCAACTGGAAGGGTACCCGAATCCCGTGGGCTTGCCGGGGATTGCTCTCTTGTGCTCCGGATGCAGGTCTCCCAGCAGGATGGGAATGTTCTCGTTGTAGCAATATTCGGTGTAGAGCACCGGGATCGCCCGCTGACGGCAAAAGTCCGCCAGGTCTTTGAGGGTCGGAACGATATCCCACGCCGGGGGTACGGCCATGGCTTCCCCGGGGTTCATGAACCCCTTCTGCATATCGATGATGAGCAGGGCCGTGCGTTTCGGCTCCAGCTTCAAGACCCGGTCAAAACACTCTTTTCGGTCCATGCAAACCTCCTTTTTCAGGGGCGGCTCTCCTTTTCGCCCATCTGGATGTTTTTGCCCTTTCTTTTCCTTACCCGCCCGGCCCGGCGGTGGCGTAGGTCATTACCCCCTCGGGAGTCGCTTCCTGGACCGGCATGTCGGCCACGATCCTTCCTTCGGCCATGACCAGGATGCGGTCGCTGAGCTGGAAGACCTCCGGCAGTTCCGAGGAAATCATGAGAATACCCATTCCTTCGTCCGCCAGCCCCCGCAGGAGGCGATGGATCTCCGCCTTGGTCCCCACGTCCACTCCCTTGGTCGGTTCATCGAGGATCAATACCTTGGGCTTCAAGGATAGCCAGCGGGAGAGGAGGACTTTCTGCTGGTTTCCGCCGCTCAGGGCCATAACCTTCTGGTCCAGGTCGGGGGTCGCAATTTTCATTTTCGCCATGAAAGTTTGGGCCAAAGCATCTTCGCCCCGTCGGTCGAGTCCCGTCCATTTGCGGAAGCGCGGCAACTGGGGGAGGGTGATATTTTCGGTGATATTCATGGAAAGAACCAGGCCCCGGGCGTGCCGGTCCTCGGGGACATACCCCATATGGGCAGCGATCGCGTCGCCGGGGGTCCGGATGGTCACCGCCGATCCATGCACCCGGATGTCCCCTTCCTCTGCCTTTTGAACTCCGAACAACAGGTCGGCCAAGCGGGTCCGGCCTGCTCCCACCAGCCCGGTCACCGCGAGAATTTCCCCCTGGTGAAGAACGAAACTCGCCCCCCGGATGCCTGCACCCGAAAGATTCCGCACCTCCAGGGCCGGGTCCCTGCGAGGCCTGGCCTCATGGCTCATTTTTTCGATGGGACGCCCCACCATCCACTGGATCACCTGGTCCAGGTTTATCTGCCCGACTCGGCCTTCTCCCACCCGCTTTCCGTCCCGGAGCACGACCAGGCGGTCGGCAATCGCGAACACCTCCTCCAGTCGATGGGAAACGAATACCAACCCCAGGCCTCGGGCCTTCAGGCTGCGGATGATCTCGAAAATATGTTCCACCTCATGATGGGAGAGGGCGGATGTCAGCTCGTCCATCACGATCAGCTTGGCGTTAAGAGAAAGGGCCTTGGCCAGCTCGACCATTTGCTGTTGCGCCGACCCGAGCTCTCCCACCGGCGCATCCGGAGAAAGGGAAGATCGGAGGGATTTCAGAAGGGCCCGGGCCTCCCGTTTCATTCTTGGGTCGTCGAGCAGGCCGGTCCGGGTCCGCGGCTCCCGGCCGAGGAAAATGTTTTCGGCGACCGTCATGGTGGGAATGAGGTTGGGGGTCTGATGAATGATGGCGATGCCCAGGCGTTGCGATTCGGCGGGGTCCCGGGGGCGAACTGGCTTCCCTTGGAAGAAGATTTCTCCTTCGTCCTGGGTGAAGAATCCGGTGGGAGCGGGGTGGGGGTTGAGAATCTCCAGGAGAGTGGTCTTCCCGGCCCCGTTTTCCCCAACCACGGCAACCACCTCCCCGGGATAGACCTCTAAGTGGACCCCCTGGAGAGCCAGGACCCCCGGAAAACGCTTGGTTATGTTGACCATGCGGAGGAGAGGGGGCGCCCCCCCTCCCGTATCAATACCCTCTTTTCCTTCCGGCATGGATTCCCGAGACTGCCCTTCTCCCAAAGATTTGCTTCCGGGGTTAAATTCCACCCCCGCCTCTTTTTCACTTCAATCGGCCGACCCGATCCAGCCTTTCAGCGATCTCCCCAAGACCCAGTTCCTCCATACCTTTGCGGGTGGGCCAGCCGGTTTGCCGGTCCCATCCGTTCAGCTCGTAGAACCGGTCCAGCATTTTATCCCATTTTTCTTTTTCGCATTTCGCTCCCGCGTAGGGCCCGCTTCGAATTTCTTCTTCCATGAACCTTGGAGGAGGGTAATCGTCCCCCCGGTCAAAACCGGCATGGAGGGTATTGAAGGCTTTTTCCAGGTTCAATCCCCTCCGGGCCACCTTCATCAACTCCTCCTCGGTCAAAGCTAGGCCCGTGGAGGATGAAATCAGGTCCACGTAGTCCGAAACCTCCAGGGCATGGGCCCCGCTCCAGGTGCCCACAAAAATGCAGAATCCGGCCAGGTCCTCGATTTCTTTGGTCTGGGATTGCCAAAAGACAGCCTCGGGAATGTTTTCGTATCGGGTGGGAGCCCAGGCCAGGTTCTTCGGCCCGGTGACGCTCGGCGCGCTGACCGCCCCCCGCAAATGCCTTCCTCCGACGGGGGAGATGGCGCACCCAAACCCCCAGCCCTTTCCCGCCCGGTAGGGGTCCACCGAATCCTGCCCTTTCATCTGGCTGGCCCAGAATTCCGATCCCTTGCCCAGCTTGCGGGCCGATTCTTTCACTCCGTCCCCCAGAAAATCCCCGATCCCCTCCCGATAGGCCAGCTTTTGCTGCATCGCCAAGATCGCCTCGGCATCCCCCCAGCGAAGACCCAACCCTCCGCAATCCGCCGGAGTCAGGAGGCCTTTCTCGAAACATTCGAAGGCCCAGGCCAAAGAAGTCGAGCACATGTCCCCGTCGAGTCCCAGTTCGTTCATCAGCAGGTGAAAGCGCAAGGATGCCTCGGCCTGATCCAGGTCCAACTTGGTGGAATAGGTGGCCGAATTGATCCAGTAGCCGGCCCCCCGGGTGCCTTTGTACCGGCCCTCATCGATTTTGGAAAAGGGGATGCAGCCCACCGGGCAGGCCAAGCAGGACATCATCCTTTTTTTGTACCTGGGTACTCCCCGCTCCAGGCCGGTCAAGTTGATTCTCTTTTCCATGGGCCAAAACTCATCCTGACCATTGCGGACCGAGGCGAAAAAGTCCCACACCGGAGATTCGGGCAGAAATTTGGCCTCGATGATCCCCTTCCGCCACCCTTCCGCATAGGGTGAAGCTTTGATTTTTTGCAAAGACCGATCCACGGCGGCCATAAAGCCTTTGGGGTCCGCCGCGCGAATTTCCCCGCGTCCCCTCGCGGCAATGGCCTTCAGCTTCTTATTGCCCATAACCCAGCCCACCCCGGAGCCGGCGGCCGCTTTTCCCGGGGTGGTAAAAATAATCGAACCCCTCACGCCCCTTTCTCCGGCCGGGCCGATGGAGGCCACCTGGATTCGAGGGTCTCCCAGTTCCTCTCGCAATCCGGCCTCGGTCTCCCCTGTGGTTTTTCCCCAAAGGGAGGCGGCGCTCCGAATTTCCGCCTTCCCGTCCTGGACCCATAGATAGACCGGCTCCGGCGATTTCCCGGTAATGACCACATGATCGAAACCGGCGAATTTCAACTCCGCGCCGAAATGGCCGCCGAAATTGGCTGAGCCCTTGCCCTCGTTGTAGGGGCTTTTTGTATCGATCGAAACCCGGCAGGCCCCGGGGGCCAGGGTTCCCACCAGGCAGCCAACTCCAAATATCAGCATATTCTCCGGGTCGGAAGAGCGAGTCTCGGGGGCCAGCTCGTTGAGGAGCAGGAAACTGTTGAGCGCCCGCCCGCCCAAAAAATCTCGGGCGTATTTTACGGTATCTTCCGTCGAGATTTTTCTATTCTCCAAATTGACCCGCAGGATTTTCCCGGCCCATCCCCCTAATTTTGGAAGCCCCATCTTACCTCCCCTTCTCCAAAGCCCCGGTGAAACAATGAAGGATGCACAGGGGCTCGGGTTCGGCCGCGCAAAGATCGCAGGTGGCATCCACTTTGAGTTGGACTTTTCCCTCCCGGCTGTCGGAAGTGACCTTGATGCTCGACCGTTCCGGAGAAAAAGACCCCCCGTGATGAAAGGAACAGGCCAGCTCGCAAGTCCGGCATCCGTTGCATCGCTGGTCATTTATCAGCAAGCTCATGATCCCCCCGCAGTTCTTTCGGCCATCACTTGATAACGAAAACCGGGCCGATTTTCAATAAGGGTTCGTCTATGAACTCATCATTCCTGAAGGGCCTTTCGGAAATCCCCCGCCCCCCCGTTCCAAAGGGGTCCGGGGGATTTTTCCCGAGGCCTTGCTCGAATGGGAGACGTTGGACCGGAGAGAAGGGGAATCTTTACCAGACCCAGCTATCGTCCGGACCATCCATTTTGACCCACTGGTCAACATTGTAGGAATTCACCACCGGCGCAAAGGTGGGATTCAATTTGGGCAGCTTCTCTCCGGCAAGAAGTCGCAGCGCCACGCGGAATCCCTCGACCCCCACCCGGGTGGATTCCATGGCCGTGGAATGCATGTTTCCGCGCTTGATCTCCTTCAGGACATGATTTTCGCTTCCGATGGACACCAGGATGATTTTTCCCGCTTTTCCGGCATTCTTCAATGCCTTCAGCGCTCCCCGGGCCATGCTGCCGGAGTGGGAAATCACCCCGTTCAGGTCGGGGTTGGCTTGAATGATGTTTTCCATGGCGGTGAGGCCCTTGGCCTCCTGGTAATCGGCCGGCTGCAGGGAAACGAGTTTGATGTTGGGATAATTGGCCAGGGCGGATTTGATTCCCTGGGTCCTTCCCAGGCTGGAGGAGGCGCCGGAGATTCCCTCGATAACCGCCACCTTTCCCTCATGACCCAAAAGCCGGCTCATTTCCAGCGCGGCCATGACCCCCAGGCTGATATCGTCGTTCCAAACCAGGGCGGTATAATTTTTGTTGGAGGTTTCCCGCTGCACCACTACGAGGGGGATCTTTTTCTGGGCGGCTTTGTCCACGATGGGGTTTACGCCGTGGAGGGTGGTGGGACTCAGCATTAACATATCGATTCCTTTGGCCATCAAGTCTTCCGCATCGGAGATCTGTTTGGCCGCCTTATCCTCTGCATTGGTTATCAAAAGGTTCACGGCGGGGTATTTTTTGGCTTCCTCTTCCACCATTTTGACCATGGCGATTCTCCAGGGGTTTCCCAGGGAGGCATTACTCCAGCCGATGGTGAATTTCTTTCCCGCGGGGAGCTTGATATCCTGCGCCAGGGCCAAACCGGATATCCATACCCCCGCAGCCAGGATCATGCAGAAAATCGTCCCTAATCTTATTCTTCTCATTTTCGGTTCCCTCCTTTTCAAGATGGGCCTGCTAAGGCCGAACTAGATTCAACTTGAATAACGAAAACGGGCTCCAAACGGAGCTATCTTATATCATTATTTTGCCCGGGCGACAACAACCAGGTCCCCCGACCTTTCCCGGTCGAAAACGCCGCCGTCCAGTCCCCCGAAATGCTGGAGGTCTCCAAAGCCGGCCTGCTCCAGACCCTCGTCCAAATCCCGCTGCAAGAGCGGGCGATGGAGGGTACTGTTCACCTGCACCGACCAGGAGACGTTTCCCGGGCCGCCCTCCCCGCTTTTCTTCTGAAAAAGGGCGGTGTGGAAGGTGATCAACTCCGGGCCGTAATCGGCAAACCGCCACACCAGCGCCTCTTCGTTCCCATTCGCCGAAAAGAACCGGGGCTTTTTTACCATGCGCATATCGTAATTCAGGTTGTGAAGAATCAGCACCCCGCCGCCAAGGAGCGCGCGGTGCATCTGCCGAAGAGCCTCTACGAGGGCCTCCTGGGTAAGCAAATGGGGGAGTGAATTGCCCAGGCAAAGGACGGCGTCAAACGTAGCACGAAATTTGCCGAGTTGATTGAAATCCGCAACTTCGAATTGTACCTCCGCTTTGGCTTTAACTGCATTGTTCCGGGCCATTTCGATCATGACCGGGCTGGCATCGCACCCGGCTGCCCGATATCCCTTCTGGGCCAGGGCGATGGCATGCCATCCCGTGCCGCAGGCCGTATCGAGAACACTCCGGGCCCCATTTTGATCTAGCGTACGCTGAAGGAATGGCATTTCCAGGGCCAGCCTTTTCTCCCAGTCGGTCATCACATCAAAGACCCTGGCCAAACGATCGTAGAATTCATTGCTGCTCAATGTTTCCATGACCAACCCCTAATCGGCTATGTAATGATTCTCGGAACAATGCGCAAAAATAAAACGAAAAGGGACGATTGTCAAATGGGGAATGATGTGCCCATTTCCTTTACCTTTTTGATGGAAGACCGTGGGGTGACGTCCGGCCCTTTTCCAATCGAGATTATTCAGGGAGCCAAAGGGCAGGAAGAAATGGGGATGATGAGCCTGAAGGATCCTGATTAGCTACTTGTCAAATTCCGCAAGTATGGCCGGGTTTGGATTTGATTCGAGGTGATTCTGCTTTTTCGAGGAGGCGGGGCTTCGACCCCGCCCCTCGATTTTTGCCTTATTTCTTTCTTTGGCCCTACACTTGCCTATTGCCATCAGCTCATCCGGGTCTGGGTGATTCTTGCCGCAGGAGGGGTCCTAAGTGGAAATCAGCGTGAAAGAAGCGAGGAGCAAATTCAAGTTTCTTCTCGACCAGGTTGAAGGAGGAAACGAAGTGGTGATTCGTCGGCGGGGGAAAGAAGTTGCCCGCCTAGTTCCCCCAAAGGGCGAAGGAAAACGGCTGCCTAGTTTGGAGAGATTTCGTTCATCCATAAAAATGAAAGGCGAGCCGTTGAGTGAGATCGTAAAAAAAGAAAGGGGAGAGGGGCGGTATTGATGGTCTATGTCGATACCAGCGTAATCGTAGCTTACTATTGCCCGGAACCTTTGAGTGAGGCGGCCGAGGCTTTTCTAACCGCCCATTCCCGGCCTGCGATCAGCAGCCTGACCGAGTTGGAGTTTTTTCGGCTGTAGCCAGAAAGGGGCGCGAGGGTAGCCTGAGTAGAAAGATTGCCGGGCAAATCTTATCCAAATTCCTTAGCCATGCTGAAGGTTCTTTTTACCTGCACTTGCCCGTTGAATCTCAACATTACCGGTTGGCCAGGGACTGGATCGGCTTATTCACCCCAAAATTGGGGCCTCTCGATGCTCTACATCTGGCCCTCGCTTCTTCAGAAGCAAAGACCTTGGTAACAGCAAACCAGGGGCTATTTCAGTCAGCCAAGGCTCTCTCCGTGGAGGCAAGCTTGTTGAAGGTCGCCTAAGTATTCGGAAGCCAAGCACTTTCTGTTAACCATAGAACAGAGTTATGAAAGCCCCGCCGCCAGCGAAAAATGCCTTCTTGCCCCCTTCCTCAAAACAATGGCCTCATTCTCATTAGAATCCAGAATATTCAAAGGGTTCCAAGTTTCCCTGCTTTCTTTGCAAAATTTCGACTGATCTTTCCTCTATCGCTACACGAACTTCGGCATGATCAACCGGGGGAGGAAGAGGATTAGGGAGGGGCATAAAACGATCACCAGGAGAGTCAGGAGCATGGGCAACAAAATAATGCCCACGTCCTTAATGGCCTGGGAGACCTTGAT
>JACAEW010000064.1 GCA_013388675.1 Syntrophaceae bacterium
ATCAAGGTCTCCCAGGCCATTAAGGACGTGGGCATTATTTTGTTGCCCATGCTCCTGACTCTCCTGGTGATCGTTTTATGCCCCTCCCTAATCCTCTTCCTCCCCCGGTTGATCATGCCCAAATTTGTGTAACGATCCGGATGAGAAACCAGGCCGGGGCAGAAAAGCTCTCGCCCACGTGATGATCCTTGAAGAAGGGATGGAAAGCAACCCTCCGGCAAATCGGGAAGGTTTGGACTTATCGAGAGGCAGGGATGGGTGCTCATCCCGGGGACGAAGTCGAAAGGGACCCAATCGATTTCTTTAAAGTTGGGGAAAATAGATAACGGGTGTGCTGCCCCTCAACTCTCAGGGGCAGTCATGGAGAAGCTTGGCCTTTTTTATGGCTCCGGTCCCATTCCGGGTCCAGATGGGCGTAGAGATTCATCCGAATCAATTCGGCATCGGCTCTTGCGAGCTCAGCACGAAGGGTATCTCGTTTGTCTTTCAGTTTCTTATTCTCGCTGGTTTTGGCGGCGCACTTTAAAAAATTGAACAGCGAACACCCCTAACCCGTTTGAATCGCGGCTTCGACTTTGCCCAACTCTTCAATCTAGGCAACCATCTCGGTCTTTTGGGCCTCATAATGCCTGGCTTGCGCGGGGGGTGAGGGAGGCCTCCAGGCGGGCCTTTCTCTCCCTCATTTCCCCCCCGAGAGTCAAGCACAGGCAGCGCCTCTATTCGACCCGCGACCGATTCTTCGATCTCGTCCTTGAAAGTATTTTTCGGGCCGTCCAGCAAGGGAGCCAAGGAAATCGTTTTTGGGGATGGAGGAAATCGCCTTCATCGGAACCGTAGGGGTATTCCGCTTTTTCGGCTGGACCCATTGGCCCCCAACCTCCGCACGGGGATTGGCCGCGAAGTCCTTTTTTCCGCGGCAATGCCCTTGCTTCCGGGCCGCAAGCTTGGTTTTGAGCAGAAAAGGCAGTTACAAAAACGAAGGTGGGCAGCCTAAGAAAACTCTTGACAAAGATTCCCGGAAATAATATTTTGAATTCAAAATTCAAAATTCAAATTGATTTGGCCCCCCGGGGGAGGGGCCCGAAAAAAGGGGAAATTTTAAAATGGGCGCTTACAAAATTGCGTTGCTTCCCGGCGACGGCATCGGGCCCGAGGTGATGAAGGAGGCCCTGAAAGTATTGAAAGCGGTGGAAGGGGCGCTTGCGGACCTGCGGTTCCAGTGCAGGGAATACCCCATTGGCGCCCGCTGCTACCTGGAGAAAGGCAGCGATCTGCCGGCGGAGACGATGAAGGCCTGCAAGGAATCGGACGCCATTCTCTTCGGGTCGGCGGGCCTGCCAGACGTGAAGTACGCCGACGGTACGGAGATCGCCCCCCAGCTCACCCTCCGCTTCACCCTGGACCTCTACGCCGGGATCCGGCCCATCAAAAAATATCCGGGCATCCGCCCTGTCCTGGCCGGGGATCCGCCCATCGATTATGTCATCCTCCGGGAAAATACCGAGGGGCTCTATGCTTCCCGCGGGGGAGGGGTGCGGGTGGGCAACGAACTGGCGGTGGACAATATGGTCATCACCCGGAAGGGAACGGAGCGGATCGTGCAATACGCCTTTCGCCTGGCCCAAAAAAGAAAGGGAGCCTCCGCGGACGGAAGGAAACGGGTGACCTGTGTGGACAAGGCCAACGTTCTGCGAAGTATGGCCTTTTTCCGGGAGGTCTTCGACCGGGTCGCCGCCTCTTTCCCGGGAATCGAGGCCGAGCACACCTACGTGGACGCCATGACGCTGTACATGGTTCAGAGGCCCCGGTGGTTCGACGTCGTGGTCATGGAGAATATGTTCGGCGATATCCTTTCCGATCTGGCCGCGGGGACCATCGGAGGGATGGGGGTGGCTCCCTCGGCGGATGTGGGGGACACCTACGGCCTCTTCCAGCCTTCCCACGGGAGCGCGCCGGACATTGCCGGCAAGGGAATCGCCAACCCGGTGGCCCAGATCCTTTCCGCGGCCTTGATGCTGGACTGGCTGGGAGAGAAAAAAGGGGATCCCGCGGCCCAGAGGGGGGCCCAGGCGATCGAGGCCGCCATAGCTGAGGTTCTGAAAGACCCGCGGTATCACCCTCCCGACCTGGGGGGAAAGGCCCCCACTGGAGCGGTCGGCGACGCCGTGGCCGTGAAAGTGGCCGGCGCAAAGTAGGGAAAGAGGGAGAAGGAGCGCTCTTGAAAAAGCTGGGGACGACCCACGAAAACCTGGATCACAAGGTCCACAAGACCCTGAAGTCCATGATCCTGGAAGGAAAACTGGCTCCCGGTTCCAAGATCTACCAGGATAAAATCGCCGGTGAATTGGCCATCAGCCGGACCCCCCTGGTGGCGGCCCTGAAAAAGCTGGAACAGGAGAGGCTGGTCAAAGCCATCCCCCGCCGGGGATTTTATGTGCGCCGGTTCTCCTCCGAGGAGATGATTCACATCTTTGAGCTGCGTGAAGTCCTGGAGGGGCTGGCGGCCCGCAGGGTTTCGGAAAACATCACCGACGGCCAGATCCATAAACTCAAGAACTTTTTCAAGGGTATGAAGGTCTCGGATGATCCCCGGGACGTAAAGCGGTATGCCGATGAAGACCGACGGTTTCACCACTTCCTGATCGAAATCGGGGGGAACGACCTCCTCTCCAGCATCCTGGGAACCTACAGCATCATCTCCTACAGCTACCAGGGGGGGGGCCTCTCCGGGTTGGTCCGATCCCCCAAGGAAACCATTCATGAGCACCGGGCCTTGATCGAGACCATCAGCCGGAGGGACCCGGTGAAAGCGGAAGAGCTGGCCCGTCTCCACTTGCGGAGATCGCGGGAAAGATTGAAAGAGGGCATGAAAAAGGAGAAGGAGGGGAAGGGGGAGGGGAAGAAAGGGAAGGCGGCGGATAAGGGTTTGAAAAATGTGCAAGTGGAAGGGACTCATAAATCAAGAAAAGGAGGATAGGATGAAAAAAGGAATTTTTTTGACGGTGGCCCTGGTATTGGTTTGCGCAGGTCTGGGTTTCGCGGCGGAAAAGAAATACCCGGTCCGGGATATCACCAACACGGTGGTCTGGGCGGCGGGCGGCGGAACGGACGTGTGCAACCGGATCGTATCCGGCGAAATGGCCAAAATTTTCAAAGTGAACATCAACGTCATCAACAAGACCGGCGGAGTGGGCGGCTCCATCGGGATGAATGACGTCTATTCCCGCCCCGCCGACGGATACACCTGGGCGGGGATCTCCGAATCCTGCGTCACCGCCGGAGTGCAGGGAGGATGGGACAAGAGAATGAACGTGTGGGATTTCTTCATCATCGGCGGATCCCCCGACGTGGTTTCCGTCGCCCCGAGCTCCCCCTACAAGGATATCAAGGAACTGATGGAGGACCTGAAGGCCAAGCCCGGATCGATCCGCGCCGGCGCCAGCGCCTCCGGATCCATCCATCATCTCAACCTGCTGGCCCTGGAAAAAGGAGCGGGGGCCAAGTTCAATTACATTCCCTACCCCGGGTCTGCCCCCGCCCAAACGGCGGCCATGACCGGCGAGGTCTCGGTGGTCATCACCTCTGTGGCCGAGCAGCAGCAGCTCATACGCGCGGGAAAACTGAGACCCCTGGGAATGCTGACCCCCGAGCCCTTCTCCATGAAAGACGTGGGAACCATTCCTTCCGCTTTCGGTCCCTACCCGGGTCTCTCCAAGTACCTGCCCATCTCCCAGGCGATCGGAATGGCGGTTCCGGCCAAGGTGCCCGACGCGGTGAAGAAGGTGATCGCCGACGTCTTTGCCCAGGCGCTTGCCACCGAGACGGTGAAAAGCTGGGCGGTATCCAATTACTACACCCTCTCGGGCAAAACCGGGAAAGCGGCCAAGGATGAGTTCGACAAACTGGAATCGCTCTTCGGCTGGACCCTGTGGGAGCTCGGCGCGGCCAAAGTGAGCCCGGAAAAGCTGAATATCCCCAAACCGTAAATTCATTTTCCAGGGGGAGCAGGGGAAAATCACCAAGGGTAAAAAGCCACTGACCAGCCAATTACCAAACCCTGTCCTTTTTGTTCGCAAAGGTAATCGGCGAGGCCTTGCTGGATTCCACTCCGCGTACTCTTTCCCCCCTTCACCCCGGCCCTCTCCTCCGTGAAGGGGGAGAGGGGAGGACGAGGGGGTTCTCGAGGGGGAATCCTACAGCCCTTAGCGAAACATCTGTTGATCCTCTGCTCCCCCTTCCTTTCGGCGGGGCCCGGGATTCCGGACCGAAGGAAAACCGAAGACCTCAGCCGCTTCGAACCGGACGCCGGGGAACAGGCATGGACAAACAGGAGTTGAGAAAAAAGGATTTCGTTACCAGCATCATCCTCTTGGGCTTCAGCCTCTGGTTGATCTTGTACACCCTCCTGGCTATTCCCATGAAGGACAGCTGGGGGGGAGTCATGAACGTATGGTACGTATCCCCCGGGCTGTTCCCTTTGTTTGTGGGTTTCCTGCTGATCCTCATGGCCTCGGTCCTGGGGGTGAACGCCGTCCGGGAGGGAGGAGCGGGGAAATTCCTCGCCGACCTTTCGCGCCGGGAAAAAGCCCTCTCCGAAAAAAATCTTCGGCTCCTCGGCATCCTCCTGGTGATCGCCGCCTATGTGTACCTGAACATTCCCCGGGTGGACTTCTTCCTGAGCACGGTGGTCTGCCTGGCAGTTTTCATTTCCTTTTTCTATTTCGACAAAGGCGGGCTCCTGAAAAAGCTCTTCCGCTTCTACCTTGCGGGCTCTGCTCTCTTCCTGGCCTTGTTCCTTTCGGGGGCGGATGAAAAGCTGACCTCGGTCTTCTCCTATTCCCGAGATGTCCTGGTCCTTCTCTTCCTCTTCGCCTACCTCTTTTACTGCGGGGCGCTGATCCGCGGGGACCGGCTTCTGCAAAAGAAATGGAGGATCACCCTGGTCATGTCCTTGATTCCGTCCCTGGTGCTGATCCCGGTCTTTAAATTCTTCCTTCTCGTCCCCCTGCCGGTAGAGGGGTTATTCGTAGAACTCATGACCCTGGTCCGTTACAGCCTTCGTTGAGGGCCGGGTCAAGCGAGGAAACAGACAAGGAAAGGTTGAGCGAAACGATGTTCGTCCTGGAACGGCTTTGGGATTTCTACCAGACCGTCTTTGCCTTGGCTTCAAACCCGGCGAATGTCATCCTTCTTTTCGGCTCGGTCATCCTGGGAATCATTTTCGGCGCCTTGCCGGGCTTGACGGCCACGCTGGGAGTGGGGCTCCTCACCACCCTGACCTACGGGATCAACACCCCGACGGCCATGATTACCCTCCTGGGGATGTACGTGGGGGCCATCTACGGCGGTTCCTACGGATCCATCTGCGTCAATATCCCGGGAACGGCCGCGGCTGCGGCCACGGCCATGGACGGATATCCTCTGGCCTGCAAGGGAGAAGCGGGAAGGGCTCTCGGGCTCACCACCACGGCCTCGTTCATCGGCACCACGGTGGGAATGTTTTTCCTGGCGGTCTGCGCCCCCCTGGTGGCCTCCCTGGCCCTCCAGTTCACCTCCTACGAATTCTTTCTCCTGGCCTTCTTCGGGATCATGATCAGCGGGGGCCTGACCGGCCAGGACCTGGTGTACAAGGGCTGGATTGCGGGACTGATCGGTCTCTTCCTGGCCATGATTGGCCGGGACGCCCTCCAGTTCTTCCCCCGGTTTACTTTCGGGATATCGGAGCTGGATGGAGGGCTGGAGGTGGTCCCCGTGCTCATCGGCGCTTTCGGGATCCCCCAGATCATCCAGGTGATCCGGGATCAGTTGTCCGTGGGGGAGGCCAAGAGGGTTCAGCGGGTGCTTCCGGAGCTGAAGATCATCGGGAAGCACATTCCCACCATCATCCGGTCGGCGCTCATCGGGGTGGGAATCGGCGCGGTTCCGGGGATCGGGGAGGATGTGGCGGCGTGGGTCTCCTACGGGGCGGCGAAGAAATCCTCGAAGCATCCGGAGACCTTCGGCAAGGGGGCTTACGAAGGGGTCATCGCCTGCGAGACGGGGAACAACGCCTGCATCGGAGGGGCAATCATCCCCCTTTTGACCCTGGGGGTTCCCGGAAGCCCGCCGGCGGCCATGCTCCTGGGGGCTCTCATGATCCACAATGTTACGCCGGGCCCCATGATCTCCATTGAGCACCCCCACTTCATCACCCAGATGACCGCTATCCTCATGTTGGCATCCTTCGCCATGTTCGTTTCCGGCGTTTTGCTGGCCTCCCAGGTGGTCAAAGTCCTTCGCGTCCCTCCCCCTCTCTTCATGCCCATCGTGCTGGTTCTCTGCGTCATCGGCTCCTATTCTCTGGGGACCAAGGTTTTCAATCTCTACCTCATGTTGCCGGTGGGCATTCTGGCCTATTTCATGCAGTCCATGGGCTACCCCATCGCTCCCATGGTCATCGGGGTGATCCTGGGACCCATGGCCGACGAGAACCTGCGCCGCGCCCTCATGGTCTCCCAGGGGAGCCTGTGGCCCATCTTCACCCGGCCCGTGGCCCTGATTCTTTTCATTCTCATCCTCTGGATGTTCGCCAGCCAGATGCCTTTTTATCGCAGGTTCACGGGATGGGTGAAAGGGAAGGTCTGGAAACCCACCTCGGCATAGGGGAACCGATTCCGCTTAAGGAAAGCAGAAATTCCTTTTCAGGACCCCCTCACCCTCCCCTCTCCCCCGCG
>JACAEW010000204.1 GCA_013388675.1 Syntrophaceae bacterium
GATTTCGTTTTAGGCGAAGGGTTCGGGGACCGGTGCCTTGCGGAAGCAGGGCCAGCGCTCCGGAATCCCGGATTTTTCCCGCCGAGGCTGTCCCGCCCCGGGCGGGATGCCCCCCTGGGCCTGGGCGATGGAGTCGTTTTCTCCCTTTTTACCCACTCGATTGGGAGAAGACCCCCTATTTTTTCACTGAATTGAATTTTTTTCTGCGTGTATCTGCGTTCATCTGCGTCCCATCATTTTTTTTCAATTTCCACCAGGGCATTCCCGTCAAATTTCAGCAGCATTCTCCCCTGGTTCCGGCTCTCCACAACCCATTCTTCGGCCCGGTCCTTTCCCTTCTCCGTCTTTACCTCCACGACCCTGCTTACGGCCTCCCTGGCTTGCTCCTTGCTCATTCCCGGAACGATCTCCCCCGCGGCTATTTTCCGGCACATCTCGGGGCTCCAGTAAGGGTACCGCTGCCAGAGCTTTCCCGCCGGCGTCTGGATGAAATCGGCAAACTCCTGCCGGGCTTGGGCTTTTTCCTGATCGATTTTGGAAAGCACTTCGGCGGGAATCTGTCCCGGTTTTTGGGTCTTTCCTCCGTCCCTAAAAACCAGCAAACAGACCAGCACCGAAAAAATTACGGCCAGGGAGGCCCAAAGGATGGGGGAGCGGGTATCCTTGAGAGCGGAAACCTTCTTCCTGAATCCCCCGGCGAGTTTAATCATACACGCCCAGGACCCCGGGCGGCAGGATTTCTGTTGCCCTGTTGTTCCGCAGCCAATCGGCCCGGCGGATCACCTCGAGGGTGATGGGAACCACTTTGTAGGACGGCAGGTCTTTCAGGGAGACAAAACGGGCTTCCTGGGCATCCGAGTCCGACTGCAGAACGCCCCCCACCCGGCGGCAGAGGAAATCGATCAAAACATAATGGTAAGCGACCCGGCCGTCGGGGTCGCGGAAGATTCTCTCCAGGACTTTCGCCAGGGCCAGGACTTCAACCTCCAGGTGGGTCTCCTCAAAGACTTCGCGCACCACGGCCTCTTTCAAGGTTTCCCCCGGGCGGACCACTCCTCCCGGGATGGACCATTGTCCGAGACCGGGTTCCTTTCCCCGCTTGATCAGGAGGACCCGATCTTCCTGGAAGAGAATCCCCCCCACTCCGACGATCGGATGATCCGGATATTTACGATTCATGCTCGCCGGAGAAAGATCAAGGGGCGATAAACTGGTACTGGGGATGCTTGATGGTCAACACCGGACAGTGGGCGTGGTGCACGACCTTTTCGGCCACGCTTCCGATGAGCACGTGGGAAAGGCCCGTGCGACCGTGAGTTCCCAGGACAATCAGGTCAACGTCCTTTTCTTTGGCCGCGCGGATGATTTCCAGGAAAGGAACTCCGATGCGGATTAATTCTTCCATTTTTAAGGAAGCCTTGATCTCCCGGGAAACTACCATGTCGTATTGTTCCTTCATTTTCTTCTGGCGATCTTCGACTACATTCTGCCGGATGCCTCTGGGGATTTGAACCACGGCCCCTTCCCCGATCACCTCTTCGATGATTTTGCCCTCCTCTTCGCTGATTACATGAAGGAAAGTGAGGTCGGCCTTCATGCACTGGGCCAGGTAGGCTGCCCACTCCAGGGCAAACCCGGACTGTTTGGAGAAATCCGTCGCTGCCAGAACCCGATTCAATTTCATAAGCCCTCCTTATGGGAAGAATCCCCCTACCCTCAATTTAACGCCAAAGCCCCGCGTGCTGCAATCCTAATCCTTTTCCCGCCCCTTGATGACTAGGTAAAAAATCAGAAATACGGCCGCCAAACAAATCCCGAGAGCCAGAAAAACTTTGGCCCCTGCGGCCCCCGGCCGATCCCAACAACCGGATAGAGTCCCCAGAATCGGCAGGATGGCCCCCAGCTTTCCTGAAACAGTTCTCATGTCCCCGGAATTCCCATTGAGTTTATGGCGGATTTTAAATATATTGGACCTGGGGTGTCAAGGAGTTTTAAGCTCTAGTGACTGTTTAGCCATTGAAAAAGGCTTTCCCCAAAATCCCTCCCGTCCTCCCTTTTTCAAAGGGAGGAGAGTATTTTGGCTTGACTCTGAGAAATAAAAGCGAAATTCCCCCTTTGAAAAAGGGGGATCAAGGGGGATTTCTAGGATTCCCACATAGTGGGAACTCTTTTCTCATGTGGCTAAACAGTCACAAGCTCTAAAGGATAGTTAACGATGAAATTCGAAATCGGCCGAAGGATGGTCCTTTTCTTTTTTCTTCTCCTTCTTTTCTCCTGGGGGCAGGAAGGGGTTATTTTTCCCCAGCAGCGGGAAGAAACTCTTTCTTATCTCACGATCAAAGGAAGGGAAATCCGGGTCGAGGTGGCCCGAACGGAGGAGGAAAAGGCTCGGGGCTTGATGTTCCGGGATAAATTGGGGATAGACGAAGGGATGCTCTTCGTTTACGAAAAAGAGGAGTTCCTCACCTTCTGGATGAAAAATACCCTCCTTCCCCTTTCGATCGCCTTCATCGATCGAAAGGGCATGATCGTGGACATTCAAGATATGGAGCCCTTCAGCCTGCGGACTCACACCTCCGCCCGTCCGGCCAGGTATGCTCTGGAGATGAATAAGAATTGGTTCCGGAAAAATGGGGTCCAACCGGGGGATATGGTCAAGATCCCCCCTGCCCTGGAAAAATAGCTCCTTCTTGCCCACATTCCTTGTTGTTTGCTTGTTTCTCGTTGCGGGTTACCGCCCTTGCCTTTTTGCCCCCTATCTCCTTTCCCCCCCTTTTCTTCTCCTTTCAACTTCGATCATCCGAATCCCGCCTCTTTCCCCAGGAGGGGATTCCGGGGGCAAGAGATCGGCCTTCCGTTTCTCATCTCGCGGGTGCAGTTATCGCAATAGGTGCAAAGAACGACTTCTTCGTCTCTTCCCTGACGCAACTTTTCGGGCCAGAACGGATCGGCCAGAAGCTGTCTTCCCAGGGCAATCAAATCGGCCTTTCCTTCCCGAAGAATCCGCTCCGCCACCCCTCGGGTTTGAATTCGCCCGACGGCAATAACTGGAGTGGAAACGGCGGCTCTTATCCGGCCCGCCAGGTCGGCATGGGTCCCTTCCGGAGCGGAAGATTCGGGGATCGATAGGGCGTCATGTTGTCCCCTGCCGGCCGATACATCAAAAACATCCAGGCCGCACTTTTCCAGGGTTTTCCCGAGCTGAATGCTCTCTTCCGCGGTGGTGCCCCCCGGTTCTCCATCCACCGCGCTGTGCCGGTAGAGCAGCAGGAAACCCTCGCCGGCGGCTCTGCGCATGCTCCCGATCAGTTCCCCGGCTAAACGCATGCGCCCCTCGAGGCTCCCGCCGTAGTCGTCCTTGCGCCGATTGGTCAGGGGGGAGAAAAATTGATTGATGAAATACCCGTGAGCGCCATGGACCTCCACCCCGTCAAACCCCGCTTCCCGGCAATGGCGGGCGGCGGCGGCGAATTTCTCGATTACCAGCCGGATCTCTACCCGGGTGATCTCCCGGCAGGGCCCCTGGGCCGAAGGGGCCACCGCCTCTCCTCCCAAATCATTTCCGTGCCAGAGCTGAATGGCCACCCGCGCCCCCTCCCGCTGCACAGCCTCGATCAGGGGCTTCAACTTCTGAACCCAATCCTTTTTTATAAAGAGGTCCACCGGCGTTCCGTGGACGATGATCAACCCCGCCCCTCCCCGGGCCCTTTCCGCGTAATACTGCGTCGTTCGGTCGTTGCGAAGGCCGAAATTTGTCACCACGGGCGCAAATACAATCCGGTTTCGCAGTTCCCCATTCTTCATTTGCAAAGGATCAAAGACCCCGGGCATAACCCCTCCTCAAGAGAAATCCCAGGCAACCAATCCCCGAGCAAACCCCCTCCCCCGGCAAGAAACCTTCGTCAGAAACCGCTTTCTTTCTTCCGGAGATCGATTCAGGTTGCCGCCGAATCCTCTTCTTCCCCTTCCGTTGAGCCCAGACCCCGTAGCTTGTCGAAGTCTTCTTCCCGGTCCGAATAGCGGCCCTGAATCCTGCGGGCCTCTTCAAGGCTGCCGAGAAAAACATCCAGGATGGCAGGATCGAAGTGGGTTCCCCTTCCCTCGGTCAGGATGCGAAGGACTTCCGCCTCGGCCATGGCCTCCTTGTAGACGCGCTTGGAGGACAGGGCGTCGAAAACATCCGCCAGGACGGTGATCCGGCCTTCGAGGGGGATTTTTTCCCCTTTTAATCCCCGGGTGTATCCGGTGCCGTCGAACTTTTCGTGGTGGGTCAGCGCGACGATGCGCGATTTTTGGAGGACAGGGGCCTTGGCCCCCTTTAGAATGCTTCCCCCGATGTTCGTGTGCAACTCCATGATCTTCCGCTCCTCCGGGGTCAAGCGGCCGGGCTTTTGGAGGATGCTGTCGGGGATTCCCAACTTACCCACGTCGTGCATGAGACTCGACCAGAGAATGGTTTCCACCTCCTCATCCGACCACCCCAGCCCCCGGGCAATGAGGGCGCAGTAATGGCTCATGCGTTTGATATGGTTCGCGGTTTCCTTGTCCCGGTACTCCGCGGCCACCCCCAGGCGGAAGATGGTGTCCAGGTGGGCTTGCTTCAGGTCTTCGGTGAGTTCGGCGTTTTCGATGGCCACCGCCGCCTGGGAGGCCAGGGACGAAGCCAGTCTCTGGTGCTCCATCCGGAAGGGAATCACCCTCCCATCGCTCATGGCGTTGATCAACTGCAAGACGCCCACGACCTCGTTCTCCCGGTTGAGCATGGGAACGACCATCATGGAATGGGTATCGTACCCGGCCTTCTGGTCCCATGAAGAATTATAGTGGTAGGAGGCTTCCGGGGGAATTTGTTTCACGTCCCCAAGGTTCAAGACCTTCCTGGTGAGCGCGGAATAGCCGGCGATCGATTCCGGGGAGACCGGCATTTCGAAGGACTGATACATCTGCCGCATCCGTTCCTCTCCCAACCGATCGCTCAGGCTCTGGCATTGACTCACCCGAAAGACAAGCCGATTCCCCTTTACCAGGTAGAGCGTTCCCGCGTCGGCCCGAGTCAGCCGGCGGGCTTCCAGGAGAATCAGGTCCAGAAGCTTTTCCAGGTCGTGAACGCTGGAAAGGGCGATCCCCACGTTCAGGACCTGCTCGAATTCCTCGGCCAAACGGGATGGGTCCATGAATTTTCCTCGTCGTGAAGGTAGCCCGGAAGGGGAAAAGATGGCTGATTATAGATTGCATTTTTGCCAAAGGCAAGAAGGATCGGGAAGTTTCGCGGATTTTAATTTGACACCCCTCCAGGGTCAGCCTAAGATGGGAATTGGTGCGTCACTGGGAACCTTTTTGCAGGTCTGGTTTAAATCCCCCCTCCGCCCCCCTTTTTCAAAGGGGGGAAGCTGTGAAAAAATCGCTTTTTTGTCTTCACCGTGGTGTAAACCGGGGTCCAGGAATTTCATAAGGCTTTGAAAATACGGGATTCCGGCCTCCTCCGGAATGACACCAATGGGATGCCAATCATTTTTTTCACACCTTGGAGGGAAGCGGGGGAGTTTGTGCAGGTGCATGGCTCCTGTGGCAGACGTGGAGGAATATAGCGGTTTTTTTTTGAACAGGGACAGGGTTATTGGAAAGTAACCTTACGGCATACGTTCCGTGGGACGGGGATTGGAGTTTAGCGGCGGGAGGGATTTTTTGAAAAAGCAACCAGGCAAACCGAAGAAAGGCCAGCGCGTTCTGGTCATCGGCGCCCATCCGGACGATGTGGACTTCGGCTGCGGGGGAACCATGGCCCGTTGGGCCGGCGAGGGGGCGGAGGTCTTCTACTGCATCTGCACCAGCGGGGAAAAAGGGACCGACGACCCCAATCTCCCCTGCCATGCGCTGGCCACGCTGCGGGAGAAAGAACAGCGGGCCGCCGCCCGGGTCGTGGGAGCCAAGGAAGTCTTTTTTCTGCGCAAACCGGACGGCGAGCTTCAATACTCCCTGGAATTTCGGGGGGACCTGGTCCGGGTGATTCGGCAGGTCCGCCCGCATACGGTTTTTACCCATGACCCGGCCAACCGGTCCTTCGATATTCAATACATCTTCCATGCCGACCACCGGGTGGTCGGGGAGCTGGCCTTCGATGCCGTTTATCCCGCAGCTCTGAATCACAATTTCTATCCATCGCACCTGCTGGAAGGTTTGTCCCCCCACGCGGTTGCGGAGGTCTACTTCTTCGCCTCGGCCCACCCGGATACCTGGATCGACATCGAACCGACCCTGCATCTGAAGCTCAAGGCCCTCCGATGCCACGCCAGTCAGATCAAGAATCCCCGGATGATGGAACAAATGGTTCGGACCTGGTTCGGCGCCTGGGGCCGGGAGAAAGGCTTCGCCTTCGCCGAACGCTTCCGGCGTTTGGAAATTTTCCAGAACCCGGGTGAACGTTTGAAGAAGTTGAAGGAAACGCTCAAGTAGGGGCGGGTTTCAAACCCGCCCCTGCTTTCCTCCCTTGGGAATAGGGGAGGGATTTCGGGAAAGAGTATTGCAAAATCCTTCGTGCTTGCGGTTTTAGAATTTTACCCTTCATGGTCCGTTGGACTTGGAAAGACAGAGTTCTTTTTCAGATGGTCCCCCGGCTTTACGTCTTGGTGCTTCGTCTTTTCGCCCTGACC
>JACAEW010000205.1 GCA_013388675.1 Syntrophaceae bacterium
AACCATGAGGAGGGGAGATTTGCGGAACGGCTTAATGGCCGCGCGTTCGAATAGCGTGCCCATCAAACCGACGAGGATACAGGTGACCCCGATGATGATCAGGGCGGAAACCCAGAAAGGAAGGGTTCCTAAAATCCCGGTCAGGGTCAGGATTCCATAGAGGATGATGCCGATAAAGGAACCCAGCATGGCCACATCCCCGTGGGAAAAATGGACGATGTTGATCGCCCCAAAAAAAAGCGTAAATCCCACGGAGATGAGGGCATACGTGCTGCTCAGCATCAGGGCAAACATGATCTGTTCGATAAAGGGAATCATCGGAATTCGGAAAAACCTCGCCCCCCGGAAACGGGCCGGCTATTTCCCCGGAATCGGGCGTTTCCCCTTGGCGTAATCCGAGTTTTCCCACAGGGTCCATTTTTTGTCCTGGCTGACCTTGTACGTCAAACCCCCGGAAACGGTCTGTCCGAACCTGTCGAATTTCGTCGTTCCCAAAATGCCGCTATATTCCGTGTCGCGGATGGTTTGGGCCAATTTCTTCTTGTCTTCCAGGCCGGATTTTTTCAAGGCCTCGATGATCAGGTTCACCGCATCATAGGCGTAAGGGCCCGTAGCCTCATAATACTCCTTGTATCCCGCGGCTTTGTAGGCCTTGGCGAAGGGGGAATGCTCATCGATGTGCGCCTTGCCGACGATGAAGGTCCCTTCGGCCGCCTCCTTCGTGGTGGCGTTGAAGGTCTCCGAATCCAGGCCGGTGACCCCGGTGTAGAGGTTCTTCATCCCCAGTTCGTTCATCTGAATCTTGATCAGGGCCGCCTCCGTCACGACCCCCCCGTAGTAAACCACCTGCGGGGCCGGTTTCATGGACTTGATCTTGGAGAGAATCGGGCGAAAATCCGTGGCCCCCACGGCGATTCCGTCTTCGGCATGAACTTTCCCGTTCATCTTGGCAACGGCCTTCTTGGCCGCATCCAAACAGCTCTTCCCGTAGCTGGTGATGTCGTAAATCATGGTCCAGTCCTTATAGCCGAATTTTTCGATCACGAACTGGGCGAGCCGGTCATGTTCAACGATCGTGTTCGGACAAATCCGCGTGACTTCCGGGTAATTATGCTTATAGGTGATATCCGGATGAATCCCGCCCCAAAACATCTGGGGGACGCCGTAACGATGAAACACGTGGATCGTGGCGAGACCCACGGGACTGTTGAAATGGGTGGTGGCGGCCAGGACCAGGGGATCGGTGCAAAGTTTGGTGGCGGCGGCGACGCCGGTGGTCGGGTCGGAGGCGTCGTCCAGGACTACAAGCTCCAGTTTGAAGGGCAGGTTTCCTTTTTCGTTGGCCTGGCGGACGGCCAGGTCAGCGGAATTCCTGGCTCCCAGCCCAACGGCGGCATTCGGGCCGGTCAGGGGTCCGATGAATCCGAGCTTGACCAGCTTCTTTTCCTGCGCGACGGCGGCGCCAGTCAAGGCCGAAGAAAACAGGAACCCTCCTGCTAATACGATGATTAAAAGGTAATGAACTTTTTTCATCTTCCGCTCCTTTCCTTTTTTGAAAATAGTATTTCGTATGCTGAAAGGTCCTTCCCCGAAATCCCTCCCGTCCTCCCTTTTTGAGAGGGAAGCGAGCCTTTACGAAAATTGCCCTGGAAGATTCCATTTTCCCCGTTGGGAAACGGGGGAGAAAGGGGATTTTAGGGCTTTTCAAAAGATTGAACTTTGGCCATAAATGTCAAAGGCTCAGAGGATTAATTTCCCTTTCTCTTCGAGCCTGCGGGCGACCTCCGGCAACCCCAATTTTTCTAAAAGCCGTTTTGTCTGCAGCCCGGTGGCCCTATCCCACTCGTGGAGTTCATAGAATCGGTCCAGCATTTCGTCCCATTTTTCCCGGTGGCATTTCTCCCCCTTATAGCGGCCCGAGCGCACCGGTTTCTCCTGGAATCTGGCGGGCGGGTAGTCTTCCTTTCGATCGAAATCCGTATGCAGAGTATTGAAGGCTTTCTCGAGATTATAAGACCGGCGGGCATGGAAGAAAAGGTCTTCTTCCTTCAGGTCCGTCCCCAAAACGCCGTTGGCCAGCTCCGCGTAATCGGAAGGCTCAAGGGCATAGGCCCCAGACCAGGTTCCCACGTAGACGCAGATGCCCAGGTTATCCTCCATCTCTTTGGTCAGAGACTGCCAAACGGTATAGGTCGCTTGATCTTCATAGGTGTCCGCAGCAAAGGAGGCGGATTTAGGGCCAAACCGGGACCCGCCGATCGTGGTGCCGCGCAAATGCCTGCCCGCCACAGGGGAGGTCGCCACTCCCAGGGCCCACCCCTTGGGAACCCGAAAGGGTTCGATGGAATCCTGCCCTTTCACATGGACCGCCAGTTTTTCCGCCCCCCGGCCGAGTCTCTCCGCGGCCTCCCGGCTTCCATTCGCCAGGAGGTCCCCGATCCCTTCTCGATGGGCCATCTTTTTCAAAAGCGAAATGAAGGATTCCACGTTTCCCCATTCGAGGGAAAGACCTCCGGTATCTTCCCGGGTAAGAATTCCCTTCTGGTAACACTCAAAAGCGAAGGCGCATACGCTGCTGGCAAAATCCGTGTCCAGGCCCAGATCGTTGGCCAATATCCAGGCATGGAGAATTCCGGCGGGGTCGGTGATGTCCAAGCGTACGGCACCCATCACCGTGTTGCTCCAGAACCCCTCTCCCTTGGTTCCCTGAAATCTTCCCTCCTTCACTTCGGAGAAGGGCATGCAGCCGGCGGGGCACATGAAGCAAGCGGAGATGCTGCGGCGGTATTTCGGGTAGCCGGTTTCGGGGTTGGCCAGCCGGACTCTTTTCTCTCGTTCCCAATAATCGTCCTGCCCGTTGCGGGCGCTGATGAGGAAGTCCCAGTTGGGCGAGTCCGGGTCTCCCCAGCGTCCGGCAAGCGTCGTTTTTCGCATCATCTCCGTGAGAGGGGACTCCCGGACCTTGCGCAAGGCTTCTTCCACCGCCCGAAAAAAGCGCGCCGGGTCCGCGACCTTTATGGACCCGCCCCGGCCGCAGGCCACAACCGCCTTCAATCTCTTGTCCCCCATAACGCAACCGACGCCGGACCCTCCGGCAACCTTGGCCCGGTCGACGACTACCCCCGAACCTCTCACCCGGTTCTCCCCGGCCGGCCCGATGGCGGCAATCCGAATCCGCTGGGGTGCAAGCTCCTTCTCTAACCACGCCTCCGTCTCAAAAACGGTCTTGCCCCAGATCGGACGGGCGTCGCGGATTTCGGCTTGCCCGTCGTGAAGAAACAGATAAACCGGCCGGTTGGCCTTTCCGGTGATGACGATATGGTCAAACCCGGAAAATTTCATTTCGGGGGCAAAATGTCCCCCCACGTTGGCCGAGCCTTTTCCCCCGCTGAAGACGTTCTTCGTCTCGATCGAAAGGCGGCAGGCCCCCGGCGTTAAAGTTCCGACCAAGACGCCGGCCCCGAAGATCAAGGGATTATCGGGGTCCGACCACTTTGTGCGAGGGTCCATTTCGTTGAGGAGCAGCCAGGAGTTGATCGCCCTTCCGCCGATCCACTCGCGGGCGTATTTCTCCGTATCCTCCGTCCAGCATTTCTCTTGGGTCAGGTCCACCCGCAAAATCTTCCCGGCCAGTCCGCCCCGGATTTTATCGATGTTCAAGCGGCTACTCTTCATTTTTCACATCCAAGGCCCCATAGCTGCAAAAGCGGACGCACCATGGCCTCTCCACCCCACGGCAAAGATCACAAGTGCCATCCCTTGTCCACTGGATTTCCCCCGTTTCATGATTCTTAAAAGCCCGGATCGATCCCCCCCCGGGGGAGAAGACTCCCTGATGATGGAAGGAACAGGCCAGCTCACAGGAGCGGCAGCCGTAACATTTTTCGGGGACCCGGCGAAGCTTCAACATGATTCAGGGTGAAGAAAAAGAAAATGGCCCACGGGGAAATAATTCATTATAAGCCATCCCATCTACCCGTCAAGAAGATCCAATTTTCCGCGTGAGATCACCGTTTTGACTTTCTTCACGGCCCGGATATCTTCCAGGGGATTTCCCTCAACTCCCACGATATCCGCGAATTTGCCGGATTTCAGGGTTCCCACGCTTCCTTCCAGTCCCAGAACCGCTGCGGCGTTTCGCGTTACCGCCTCCAGGGCCTGGCTTTCGGAGGCCCCAAATTGAACCAGATATTCCAATTCCTGGGCCAACTCCCCATGCATGCCGTCCGTTCCCGCCGCAAATTTTACTCCCCGGCGGATGATGACCTCCATCCTCCGGGCCACTTCGTCCCGATCTCTCCGGAAAGCCTTGGCGATCTCCGGGGGCAAAGTCCGGATTCTCTCCTCGGTGAAGAACGGACTGGGAGTCAAATCCAGCCAGCGGCCCGATTTGTGCAGAAGTTCAATCTGCCGATCGGTCAGAAAGTAGCCGTGCTCAAAACAATCCAAGCCGGCTTCAAGACGGATTTCAAAGCCCGGGCCCCCGATGCAGTGGGCCGCGGTCCGCAGACCGCACCGGTGGGCCTCTTCGATGGCCACGGCGATCTCCTCTGCCGAGAGGTAGCAGGGCAAATCCGCGCCGGTGCTCCAATTTCCTTCTCCGGGCCTACGGCGGCGATGCGGTCGCCCTCGATTCGAACCGCTCCATTTTGAACGGGCGAACGTCCCGTCCCATCGATGAGGAATGCGCCTTTGATGATGAGATAATTCATTTCGTATGAGTTTAGCCTTTTGAAGTGGCCTCTTTAAATCCCCCCTCCGCCCCCCTTTTTCAAAGGGGGGAACGGGGGGGATTTTTGCAGATGCCTTGCTCAAAAAATAATTGTTGAGAGATATGGCCTCTTTTTTCAAAAGGCTAAAGGGTTACTTCATTTCTAGGTTTCCAGGGGTAAGTGATTAAAGATTGATTGTGTTCCGACAAGGAGCAAAAGGAAAAACAGGAGGGTCCATGCAGAGCGCATAGCCTTCTAGGCTCTAAATTCTGTTTCCGTGCCATGCGCTCTGCTCTTGGCGGTTAGACAAGGGTCTTTTCGTCCCGGACGCTGAAGAAATGGATATTCTCCATGGTGGGCCTGAGGCAAAGACTGCTGTGGGGCTTGGCCTGGGTTTGGGGTTCGGCCCGGGCGATGAGGGAATGATCCCCGGATTTCACGTCCAGGTACACCTCGCTTCCCAGGGGCTCCATGACCTCGACCACCACCGTGAAGGTCTCCCCGGGGGCTGCGCAGGGGGCTTCCGGCAAGTCTTCCGGACGGACGCCGAAGATAACCCGCTTTTCGGAGTAATCCTTCAACTTGCCGGCTTTTTCCGGAGGGATCTTCAATTTCATTCCCGGACCCTGGAAATAAAGCGTCCCACCCTCGGTAACCAATTCGCCCTCGACGAAGTTCATGGCCGGACTGCCGATGAAACCCGCCACGAATTTGTTGGCCGGATGGAAATAAAGCTCGAGGGGCGGACCGACCTGCTGCTTCAGCCCGTCCTTCATGACTACGATGCGGTCGCCCATGGTCATGGCCTCCACCTGGTCGTGGGTGACGTAAATGATGGTGGTCTGAAGCCGATCATGAAGCTTCTTCAATTCCACCCGCATCTGCACCCGCAGCTTGGCGTCCAGGTTGGATAAGGGCTCGTCGAAGAGGAAGACCTTGGGCTTGCGCACGATGGCCCGGCCCACGGCGACCCGCTGTCTCTGCCCGCCGGAGAGTGCCTTGGGCTTGCGGTCGAGAAGCTCCTTAATATTCAGGATTTCCGCCGCTTCCTTGACCCGCTGGTCGATCTCGGCCTTGGGAAACTTTCGGAGCGTCAGGCCGAAGGCCATATTCTGGTAGACGGTCATGTGCGGGTACAAGGCGTAGTTCTGAAAGACCATGGCAATATCCCGGTCCTTGGGCGGCAGATTGTTGACCACCTTGTCGTCGATGAGAATATCGCCGGAGGTAATGTCCTCCAGGCCCGCCACCATGCGCAGGGTGGTGGTCTTGCCGCAGCCGCTGGGACCGACCAGGACCACGAACTCCTTATCGGGGATCTCCAGGTCGAAATCCCGGACCGCCTTCACTTCGCCGAAATGCTTGTTCAGCTTTTCCATCAATACTTTAGCCATAATTTCACTCCTTTAGGGCGCCGGTCATGCCGGCGACATAGTGTTCCACAAAAAATGAGTAAACCAGGGCCACGGGGACGGATGCCAGCAGAGCGCCGGTCATGAGCGGACCCCAGTGATAGACATCCCCACGGACCAGCTCGGTGATCAGGCCCACGGGGACCGTCTTATGGGTGGTCGTGGAGATGAACGTCAGAGCGTACAAAAATTCATTCCAGGAAAGAGTAAAGGCAAAAATGGCGGCGGAGAGAATTCCCGGCAGGGCCAGGGGCACCACGATTTGCCAGAAGACCCGGAGCCGACTGGCTCCGTCGATCATGGCGCACTCTTCCATCTCCTTGGGGATGGACTTGAAATACCCCATGAGCAGCCACGTGCAGAAGGGAATGAGAAAGGTCGGATAGACCAGGACCAGCGACCACAGGTTGTCCCAGAGTTTGATGGTGAAAATGATGGTGGCCAGGGGTATGAAAAGGATCGTCGGGGGGACCAGATAACTGAAGAAGATGGAAATACCCAGGGCCCCGGAGGTCCGGAAACGGATTCTTTGGATGGAGTAGGCGGCCAAGAGGCTGGCCCCCAGAGAGAGCAGGGTGGCCAGGATGGAAACGAAGAAAGTATTGACCATCCACTGGGTGAAGAGGGTCTCTTTGAACAGCATGATTACGTTTTGCAGGGTCGGGCTATGGATGACGAAGGGGTTCAGCTTCAAATTGTATAGTTCCGCGTCCGATTTGAAAGCGGTGATGAACATCCAGTAAAAAGGAAAAAGAAGGCCGAACAGAAAAGCGAAAAGGGGAATGTAAAATTTGATTAATTTCTCGACGAATCCTTGCGACAAGGCCCTATTCCTCTCTTCTCAAGTATTTATAACAGATCAGAACACAGATGATCAGAACGGGGAGGATGAAAGCGGAAATGGCGGCCCCTTCCCCGAATTGTCCCCCCGGTATGGCTCTTTGAAAGGAAAGGGTGCCATAGAGATGAGTGGCGTTAGCCGGGCCCCCCTTGGTGATGACCCAGATGAGCTGAAAGTCGGCGAAGGTCCAGATGGTGGAAAAGGTCGTTACCACGGCCAGAAGGGGGGTAATCAAGGGCAGGGTGACATGCCGGAACCGGTGCCACCCCCCGGCGCCGTCGATGGACGCCGCCTCGTACAGGGTGGGATTGATGGTCTGCAGTCCGGCCAGGAGTCCAATGGTGAAGAAAGGAATGCCCCGCCAGACATTGGCAACGATCAGGCATATGCGGGCGTTGGTTGGGTCGCCCAGGTAGTCGATTTTATGGGCTATGAGGCCGGCTTTCATCAACACCCAGGTGATCCCGCTGAAGGTGGTATCGAAGAGCCACCAGAAACAGATGGCCGAGAGGACCGTGGGAATGATCCAGGGGAGCAGAACGATGGCCCGGACAAATCCCTTGGCCCGAAAATCCCGGTTGAGAACGATGGCCAGGGCGAAACCCAGGAGGAGTTTGAAGAAAACGGCCGCGATGGTGTAAAGAAAGGTATAGTAGGTAACCTTCCAGAATAGGCTGTCGTTGAGCAGGCTGATATAGTTGGCCAGCCCGATGAATTCGCCCTTCCTTCCCACCAGCGTATCGGTAAACCCCAGCCAGATTCCCAGAACCAGGGGATAAGCGAGAAATAAGAAAAGAAGGATGAGCGCGGGGGCGATGAAAGCCACCCCCATGGCGGTCTTATCCTCCAAAAGGCTGGACCAGCGCCAAGGCCGGCCCAGCCCATTTTCAGGTTTAAGGGTCTGAACGGGTCCGGTTCCCAAAGTCGAATCCTTATTTGATCCCGATCAAGCTTTCTTTGCCGGAGGTTTAGGAGCCGGCGCCCGGTAATAGCGGGCCGCCCGGTCCTGAGCGGCGGCGGCCGCCGCCTTCGGGGATTTTCCCCCCACGCAGACGTCGTTGAACATATCCACCACGACATATTCTGCCATGGTAGCAGCCGAAGCCGGTCCTTCGGGCCCAGCATAACCGTTCCAGAGCATGCGCGAGAGGGAATCCCGGAACGGGGTGTGTTTGGGGTCCACAGTCCACACGGGCAGCTTTTTGTATTCCTTTAGGCTGGGGGTCACATAGCCTCTCATGGCTTCGATCCAGGGACCGTACTGCTCCTGCTCGAACATGTAGAGGAGGTAATGCTTGGCCGCCTGCTGAAATTTGCAGTGCCGGAAGATGAAGGCTTGGTTGAAAAGATGAAGCTCCGTGGGCTTTCCTACCGGCCCGATGGGCATGTTGGCATGGTCCATGTCGTTGGCAATTTCCGGAAATTTCTCCTTGGCGGCGTAATAGATGCTGATGCCGTTGCCGGTGATGGAGATCTCTCCCGCCAGGAAGGCCTTATTATTGTGCGGGTCCAGCCAGGAAGCCACGCCGGGGATCATGGTTTCGTACAATTCCTTGCTGGCTTCCAGGGCATCCCAGGTCTCTTTCTTGTTCAGGCAAAGAGTATATCCATCGGGTTCCACGACCTTGCCGCCGAAGGACCAAAGCCACCAGTGCCAGGTGTTATTCCCATCCCCCACGGCTTTTCCCATGGCATGGCCGGTTGGATGACCTTTCGCTTTCAGGGCCTTGGAGAGCTTGATGAATTCAGGAATTTTATCCGGGAACTTGTCATACCCTGCTTCTTTCATCCAGCTTACCCGGTAATTAATGCACAGCGTAGGGGCCCCGACCGGGAGGGCGATCCAGCGTTTGGTCCTCTGATTGATCCCATACTGGAAGCAAACCGGTTCCCAGCCGCCGTATTTCTTATCCAGGTAGGTGGCCAGGTCGGTCACGTCCACCAGCTTATCCGGATAAAGGTGCGGGTCGTCATGCCAGCCCAGGACGATGTCGTGCCCGGCTCCCACGGAGGCGGTCATGGCCGCCTTGGAGCG